>DQIG01000156.1:1534-1672 GCA_003525885.1 Stenotrophomonas sp. | reverse complement strand
GGCTTGCCGGCTCCTACAGGGGTTGGGGGGGTGGTTAGCGTACGACGCCTTCTTCAACGAGCAGCTTGAGGATGGCTTCGGCGCCCGCTTCCGGGCTAAGGCCCTTGAGCACTTGCCCGCCGCCGCCACTGGCCTTGG
>DQIG01000156.1:0-1377 GCA_003525885.1 Stenotrophomonas sp. | reverse complement strand
CCGCCACTGGCCTTGGCGGTCGCGGCTTTCATCCGATCGGCACCGCTCTTGGCCTTGATCACCTTAAGACGCTTTGGCCGAGGTTTAGCCGGTTGCAGCACGGCGCCTGTGAATAACTCGTCCTCTTCCACCTCGACCTCGTGGGCTGCCAGCTCACCCCGTTGCGCAGGGCCGTAGGCACTTTGCCGAGGCTTGGGCGCGGCGTTATCCACCGTGGCCAGGAACGGTAAGCGCACCTTCAGGCGGCGCCGCTGGCCGCGTGGCAATGCTTGCAGCACATGGGCCACGCCGCCGTCGATGGACTCCACTTGCGCCAGCCCGACGATCAACGGCCAGCCCAATTGTTCGGCGAGCAGGAATGGCAGCATGCCCGAGCCTTCGCCGGTTTCCGCCTGGCTGCCGGCGAGCACCACCTGGGCACCTGACTCGCGCAGGTAGTCGCTGAGCACCGGCAAGGCATCGCTGCCTGCAGGTTGTTCCAGCACCTGCAGTTGGGGCAACCCCATGCCCAGGTAGCTGCGCAGGGTCGGTTCGTTGATGTTGCCGGCGTGGAGCACCTGCAACTTATCCCCAGCCATTTGCAGGCCCAGCTCGACGGCGCGCGCATCCTGCTCGGCACGGCGCGGGCGCCCGGAAGTCGGGTGGGCGCCGATGGACACCAGGCTGATTACATTCGTGGTCATGGCCAACTCCTTAAGCTGCATCGCGCTTGGCGCCGTTGCGGTAGGCCTCGACCGCTGCGATCAAGGCGTGCAGGATCGCGGCGCTTTCGCCGATCACCGACAGGTCGGCACGCTTGATCATGTCGCAGCCAGGGTCCAGGTTGATCGCCACCACCTTGTCGCAGGCACCGATGCCCTGCAGGTGCTGGATCGCCCCGGAAATCCCCACCGCCACATACACCCGCGCCGTAACCCAGGTGCCACTGGCGCCGACCTGGCGATCACGCGCCATGAAGCCGTCGTCCACCGCCACCCGCGAAGCGCCTTCGGTAGCGCCCAGTGCAGCGGCGGTCTGGTGGAACAACGCCCAGTCCTTCACGCCGTTGCCGCCAGAGAAAATGAATTCCGCCTCGGCCATGGGAATCGCCGCCGGGTCCACCGCCACTGCGCCGAGGTCTTCAATACGCGGCAGGCTGCGGGCCAGGGGTGTGGATAACTCCACGGGCAAGGCTTCGTGCCGGGTTTCGCTGACCGGATCGGCGCACTCGGCGGCCGCCAGGATCAGGCGCGGCAGAGGGCGGGCCAAGTCTTCCTGGCCGGCACCGGCACGGCCGATGCACTCGTTACCCTTGATCTGCCAGACACGCGTGGCCGGGCGTTCCTGGAGGCTGGCGGCAAAGCGCCGTCCCAACTCACCGCCACCGCTGCGGCTGTC
>DQIG01000158.1 GCA_003525885.1 Stenotrophomonas sp. | reverse complement strand
CGTTTTCCGCAGGAAAACGGATCCGACCCCTTCTTGTTTTCCGATACACCTCATCCACGCATGGCGTGGATCTACTGCCGTCACCGGGAAATTGTCGGAGGCGGGGAGGGAGCAGATGGCGGGACCGTCCACGGCATGGATGCCGTGGCCGAGCCTACAGGGACGTACTTGCGGCGTGTCCTGGCCAGCGCAAGCCTCCCGCTCTCCCCGATATCAATCAAGACGCCACAATCCGCCAACGCATTTCATTCCGGCGCCAGCTGGTCCATCCGTATCCGGTTGGCAAACAGCGAGAACGCCAGCATGCCGGCCAGGCCGTTCGCCCGGCTCACCCAATGCGGCAGCCAGCGCGGCGGCTTCAACACCCCCGCCTCGAACAACGGCGCGAACGCGATCGCATCGGTCAGGCTCATCTTTCCGGCAAACAACCAGCGACAGACCTGCAGGCGGTCCTCGGCCAGCATGTGGCGGAAGAAGGTATGCACCGACACCAGGCCACGCAGGTACACCGTGTCCTTGGTGAAGGCCAGGCCGCCGCTGGGCGGTACACCACGGAACACGCGCTGCGCCGAAGCGAAGCTTTCTTCCGCGTTCTGCCCGGCATCGCAGAAGTAGCGGAACACTTCGATGAAATCGGCGCCTTCGCGTGCCATGGCAATCGCTTCGGTACGCAGGCTGATGCGCTTCAGGCGCTCGATGTCGATGCTGCCGGTGATCTGCTCGGCAAACGTCGCCAGCCCTTCCTGGGTAGCGGTCACCCGTGGCGAGGACAGTGCCAGGCTGGGCAGCACCGGCTGTTCGCGGCCGTTCAATGCGGTCAGCGAATGCACCAGCGCTTCGTGGTGGAACAGCTGCGCGCGGTCGTAGGCGCTGAAGCGCGCACTGGTGCGCAGGCGGATGCGGGTCGGGCCGGCGGCGGCCTTGGACACCAGCTCCGGATCGAGCTGCACCTGGATGATGCGCGATTCGAAGAAGGCGTCCAGATCGTTCTGCAACTGCAGTTGCAGTGCAATGGCCGAGACCGGTACCTGCTCCTCCGGCGCCAGCAGTTCGTGGTCCAGTTCGGCGGCAATCTGGATGAAGTGCCGCGCCGCTTCGCGCGTGCTCGGGCCATTGCCCGGCAGCGGCTGCTCGGGCGCGCCGAACAGCTGCACCGAACAGGTATCGACGGCGGCGGTGCCCAGCCCCTCCAGCAGCTGCGCGGCCAGGTCCCAGCTCTGCGCCGACTGCCGCACGTAGTGGCCCAGCGGATGGCTGTCGTCGCAGTCGGCAGCGATCGCGGCCAGCGCGCGGCGCTCTTCGCTGAAGTCGAGCCGAGGGTAATCCACCTTCGGCAGCACCGGCTGGCCACGTGCCACGCTGTCCAGGAACGGTGCCTGCAGCGTGGCCGGCCAGCTGGTCAGTCCCAGCAGGCGGATGCCTCCCACGGCCTCGACCAGGCGCGCATCGAGCGCTGCATGGTGGGCCACCTCACGGTCCAGCGTCGCGGTCGGTTCCATGCGCGGACTATAGCGCCCTGCCCTTGCTTTGGTAGGTGCCAACCCTGGTTGGCATCCGCCGGCGGCGGGCTACGGACAGATTCGTGCCAACCAAGGTTGGCACCTACCAGGAGCGGCAGTTGGCACCCACCCGAAGCAGGCAGAGGCGGGCTCATTGCAGGAGGTCAGGGCCCATTGCGGTGCAATGGGATCCGACCCCGCGATACCGATCAACGCCGGCGCGGCTTTCCGGCCGGACGGAACTGCTGGCCCTTGCCCTTCTTGCCGCCACGCTCCTGCGCGGTCTCGGCCTGGCGTACCGCCAGCTTGGCGGCAGCGGCAGCCACTTCTTCCTTCAGCTTGAAATAGTTCAGCAGCCGGCTCTCTTCGATCTCGCCCGCCTCGATCGCTGCGCGAACAGCACAACCCGGTTCCTGCTGGTGCTTGCAGTCGTTGAAACGGCACTGTGCGGCCAGCGCTTCGATGTCGGCGAAGCCACCTTCGGACAGTGTTTCTTCGCCGGTCGGCTTCAACTCGCGCATGCCGGGGGTATCGATCAGGCAGGCGCCCATCGGCAGCGGCATCAGCGCGCGGTGGGTGGTGGTGTGGCGGCCGCGCGAATCGTTGGCGCGCACCGCGTTGGTCTTCATCCGCTGCTCTCCGAGCAGGGTGTTGGTCAACGTGGATTTGCCGGCACCCGACGAACCCACCAGCACCACCGTGCGGCCCGGGCCCAGCCACGGCTGCAGCACGGCTACGCTGTCGGCATCCAGGCCATTGATCGCATGCAGCGCGATGCCCTGCATCTCCAGCTCTTCCAGCACCGCCAGCGCATCCTCGCTGTACTCGGTCTGGTCGGCCTTGGTCAGCACCACCACCGGTTCGGCACCACCGCCGCCGACCAGCAGCAGGTAGCGTTCGATGCGCCTCGGATTGAAGTCGGCATCCAGGCCGCAGACGATGAACACCGTATCGATGTTGGCCGCGATCACCTGCTGGTGGTAGTGCTCACCGGCGGCGCCACGCTTGATCGCGGTGCGGCGTGGCAGCAGCGCGACGATGCGGATGCCGTCCAGCAGCACCCAGTCACCCACGGCCGGCCGCTCGTGGCTGGGGAAACGCGGGCGCTGCCATTCCGGCAGCGACTCGGCCTTGATCGCCGCATCCGGGCCATCGGCCACCACGTAGTGCGTACGATGCTGCTCGATCACCCGCGCCGGACGGGCCTGCGGGTGCGTGGCCATCACGGCCTGCCAGTCGGCCTGTTGCGCCGGGCCCGGCCAGGGCCAGCCGATGGTCTGCAGGGCGATGAAATCGGGGGTCTGGGTCATCGTCGCCATTCTACCTTTGACCGCCCCCTGCCAGCCCAGCAATGACAAGCCCGGAGCCCTTGCCATGCACTGCAGCAATTCCGGTAGGATGGAATCCCCATGCCTTTTGACGGCCCAGCCCCCATGTCCACCATCTCGCCCAAGCCCCTGGCCATCCGCGAGCGCCTTTCCGAAGTGCGCTACGAAATCCGCGGAGAACTGGCGCGGCGAGCCCGGGAGCTGGAGGCGCAGGGCCGCAAGCTGATCAAGCTCAACATCGGCAACCCGGGCAACTTCGGTTTCCGCGCGCCCGAGCACCTGCAGCGCGCGATCGCCGACGACATGGGCCGCACCGACCCGTACACCCACCAGCAGGGCCTGCCGGTGGCACGCGAGGCCATCGCCGATTACTACGCCCGCCGTGGCGCACCGGATGCACACCCGGACCGCGTGTTCGTCGGCAACGGCGTCAGCGAGCTGATCGACCTGTCGCTGCGCGCACTGCTCAATCCGGGCGATGAAGTGCTGGTGCCTTCGCCGGACTATCCGCTGTGGTCGGCCTCGACGATCCTCAACGATGGCCGCCCGGTGTACTACCGCTGCGCCGCCGAGAACGGCTTCCAGCCGGACCCGAGCGAGATCGAGACGCTGGTGTCGTCGCGTACCCGCGCCATCGTGCTGATCAACCCGAACAACCCCAGCGGCGCCAGCTATCCGCGCGAACTGCTGGAGCGCGTGGTCGAGATCGCACGACGCCACAACCTGCTGTTGCTGGTCGATGAGATCTACGACCAGATCCTGTACGACGATGCGGTGTTCCAGCCGGTCGCGCCGCTGGCCGGCGACCACCCGTGCCTGACCTTCAGCGGCCTGAGCAAGGTGCACCGCGCCTGCGGCTGGCGCGTGGGCTGGGCCCACCTCAGCGGCGACGACGCGCGCCTGGGCGACTTCCGCGCCGCGCTGGACCTGCTCGGCGCACTGCGCCTGTGCGCCAACGTGCCGGGCCAGTACGCCATCGAGGCAGCGGTAAACGGCCCGGACACCACCTCCGAACTGTGCACCCCGGGTGGCCGCCTGTATGAAACCCGCCGCGCGGTGATCGAAGCCTGCGAAGCCAGTGAGCACCTGTCGCTGGTCGCGCCGGCCGGCGCGCTGTATGCGTTCCCGGCCGTGGTCGGTGCCGCTGCCAAGGGTTTTGACGACCACAACTTCGCGCTGGACCTGATGAACAACGAAGGCGTGCTGGTGGTACCGGGTTCCAGCTTCAACGTGCCCTACCGCCATCATTTCCGCGTGACCCTGCTGCCGGAAGCCTCGGTGATGCGCGATGTGTTCGCCCGCATCGACCGCGTGCTGGCCCGCCGCGCCGAGGACGCGACCAAGGTCGTTCCGCTGAAGCCACGCCGTTCGGTGGCCTGAGCGGTGGCGCTGTCCTACCTGGCGCTGGGCGACTCGTACACCATCGGTGAAGCGGTTGCGGTCGAAGGCCGCTGGCCGCACCAGCTGGCCGCCGCCCTGCGTGCGCAGGACGTGGCGCTGGCCGACCCGCAGACCATCGCCACCACCGGCTGGACCACCGACGAACTGGACGCCGGCATCGATGCGGCCGCACCACAGGGCCCGTTCGATTTCGTCAGCCTGCTGATCGGCGTCAACAACCAGTACCGCGGCCGCCCGCTGGACGAGTACCGCCTCCAGTTCCAGGCCCTGCTGCAGCGGGCGATCGGCTTTGCCGGTGGCCGCCCCGGGCGAGTGCTGGTGCTGTCCTTCCCCGACTGGGGCGCAACTCCATTCGGTGCCGGCAGTGGCCGCGACCTGGCCACCATCGAGATCGAGACCGACGAATTCAATGCGGCCGCCGAGGTGATCAGCACCCAGCAGGGCGTGGCCTTCGTCGACATCACCGACATCAGCCGTGACCAGGGTGACGACCCGGCGATGATCGCCGAAGACGGCCTGCACCCGTCGGCGCGGATGTACGCCCTATGGAGTGCACGCGCGCTGCCGGTCGCCGCGCACCTGCTCGGTGGAACGGACTGACGCGATGGATGGCACGCCACGGAACGGCTCGCCCCTGCCCTGCACGCCCCTGACCGCCCCGCAGGCCCGCGCGATCGCCGAGGCGTTTCGCCCGGCACAGGCCTGGGGCAGCCGCCGCGACTACTACTACACCCGCGGCAAGCTCGGCAGCGACCCTCTGTATGACGGCGTGCTGCAACATCTGCCCGACGACGGGCAGGCGCTGCTGGACCTGGGCTGCGGGCTGGGCCTGTTCGCCCATGTACTGCGCCAGCGCGGTGGCGCCCAACCCTACCTCGGCGTGGACGTGGACGCCGGCAAGATCACCCGCGCCCAGCGTGCCGCCGCCGGCCTGCTCGAT
>DQIG01000414.1 GCA_003525885.1 Stenotrophomonas sp. | reverse complement strand
CCGGCCGCTGGCCGGCAACCGGTGTTGGTAGATGCCGACCTTGGTCGGCGCTGTGGGTTCGTGCCAACCAAGGTTGGCACCTACCAGAGCGATGCGTCGGTTGTTGCAAGGGTAGTGCCGGCCGCTGGCCGGCATTCCCTGCGGTGGTCCGCGTTGGTCACCGCTGTGGCTGCGGGGTGATCACCTGCGTCGGCAGTCGTGCCGGCGGTTCCGGGTTCGGTACCCAGATCGCCACGCCGGCGGCGCGCTTCTGCGTGGTCGGAATACCAATGCCGACGCCACCGCCCACATGCGAGCCGAAGGTACCGGCACCCACCGACATGCCGACCGGCGAGCCGCTGCTGCCGACGCCCATCAGCACCACGCCATTGGCGCCCAGTGCGGCCGCTTCACGCTTCAGGCGTGCCACCGCGGCATCGGTCTGGCCCTGCGTGCCGAAGCCCACCGCAGACGCCGATTCCAGCTGGGCGATTTCCTGGGAGCCGGCCGGCGGCGTCGAATAGATCTGGACCAGTGCCGGATCGATCGGCGCGCGGGCGCGCCCCAGCATGACCTTGGAGGTGCTGGCGCAACCGGCGGCGACCAGCAGGATGGCCGCCAACGCGGCCCAACGGATGTTCATGGCACGACCCCTGTAGGACTGGTTGCGATCATCGGCGGGCCACTCTGAATCGGCGCCAACACCCTGGCATGGGCTCGCACCGGCAGACGCTAGCACGCGTCCGGTGACAGCCCCGCCAAGGGCAGTAGGCGGCGACCGCGGGAACGACTATGGTGGAGAGACAGGAACCAACTGCGGGAGAGCGGAATGGGTGTGATCAGTCTGTTGTGGGGCGTACTGGCGCTGTTGTGGATGATCCTGGCGCTGATTCCGCTGCTCGGCTGGGGCAACTGGTTCCTGATCCCGTTCGCCGCCGTCGGCGCGGTGATCGCCGCGCTGGGCATTCTGTTCACCCACCCGACCAAGCGCGGCCGGGCCTGGGCCGGGCTGGTGCTGAACGGCATCGTGGTGGTGGTCGGCATCCTGCGGCTGGGCCTCGGCGGCGGCGTGATCTGAATCCCGCCGCCGGGTGCGACAGGGCGTCGCAGGTACACGGCCGCTGGCCGGGCAGGGGCGTACAATGAACGGCTGCGCGAGCCCCCCGCGTGCCTGTGAATCCGCGCCCGGCGCGGCTGCCCCATGATCATCCGACCCCGTCCCCACGGCTGGCAACTGCTGTACATCCTGCGCGGCTCGATCGTCAAAGCGATCGCGCCCAAGGTGCTGGCCATCCTGATCCTGTCCATCGCGGTGGCCGCGGTGGTGGAACTGGCGCCCCCGACCGGCATCGAACGCGTTTCCGTCACGCCGTTTACTCTGCTCGGCCTGGTCCTGTCGATCTTCCTCAGCTTCCGCAACAGCGCCTGCTATGACCGCTGGTGGGAAGGCCGCAAGCTGTGGGGCCAGCTGGTCTATGAATCGCGTTCGCTGGCGCGCCAGGTCAACCTGCTGCTGGCCGATGACGCCGGTCGCCGTCGCCGCATCGCCTACCTCACCACCGCGTTCGCCCATGCGCTGGCCGCGCGCCTGCGGGGTCGCATCGTCGCCCTGGCCGCGTTGCCGTGGCTGGACAAGCCGCAGCGCGAGCAGCTGGGCCAGCGCGAGAACGTACCCGACGCGCTGCTCTCGATGATCGCTGCCGAGCTGGCCCAGGCGCTGCGCGCCGGCGAACTCGATCCGATCCTCTACACCCAGCTGGAGGAGCGCCTGCACGCGATGTCGTCGATCCAGGCCGGCTGCGAGCGCATCCTCACCACGCCGCTGCCGTTCGCTTACACCCTGCTGCTGCATCGCTGCGCGTGGATGTTCTGCGTGCTGCTGCCGTTCGGCCTGGCCAGTTCGCTGGGCTGGGGCACGCCGGTGCTGTCGGCGGTGCTGGCCTACGCCTTCTTCGGCCTGGACCAGCTGGGCGAAGAAATGGAAGATCCGTTCGGCCTGGAGCCGAACGACCTGCCGCTGGACGCGCTGGTGCGCACGATCGAGATCGACCAGCTCGACGCGCTCGGCGAACGCCCATTGCCCGAACCCCTGCTGCCGCAGGGTTACCTGTTGCAATAGCCACTCCTCGGAGCCTGCCATGTCCCATCCGCTTTACCGCCCGCGCCGCATGCGCCACGACGAGTTCTCGCGCCGCCTGATGCGCGAGAACACGCTGACCACCGACGACCTGATCTACCCGGTGTTCGTGCACGAACTGGCTGGCCGCACCGCAGTGCCGTCGATGCCGGGCGTGGAGCGGCTGTCGATCGAAGAGCTGCTGAAGGTGGCCGAAGAGGCGCTGGAGCTGGGCATTCCGGTGATCGACCTGTTCCCGGTGATCGACCCGTCGCTGAAGTCGCTGGACGCGTCGGCGGCGTGGGCCGAGGACGGCCTGGCGCAGCGTGCGATCCGCGCGCTGAAGTCACGCTTCCCGGAACTGGGAGTGATGACCGACGTGGCGCTGGACCCGTACACCACCCACGGCCAGGACGGCATCATCGACGACAAGGGCTATGTGCTGAACGACATCACCGTTGAAGCGCTGGTCAAGCAGTCGGTGTCGCACGCCGAGGCCGGTGTGGACATCGTCTCGCCGTCGGACATGATGGACGGCCGCATCGGCGCGATCCGGCGTGCGCTGGATGCCGACAACCACATCAACGTGCGCATCATGGCCTACTCGGCCAAGTACGCTTCGGCGTTCTATGGTCCGTTCCGTGATGCGGTGGGCAGCGCAGCCAGCCTCGGCAAGGCCGACAAGAAGACCTACCAGATGGACCCGGCCAACGGCGACGAGGCCCTGCGCGAGATCGCGCTGGACCTGGAAGAGGGCGCCGACATGGTGATGGTCAAGCCGGGCATGCCGTACCTGGACCTGGTGCGCCGGGTGAAGGAGACGTTCGGCGTGCCGACCTTCGCCTATCAGGTCAGTGGCGAGTACGCGATGATGAAGGCCGCCTTCGCCAACGGCTGGCTGGACGAGCGCGCCTGCGTGCTGGAGTCGCTGCTGGGCTTCAAGCGGGCCGGTGCCGACGGCGTGCTGACCTATTTCGCGCCGCAGGTGGCGCGATGGCTGCGCGAGCGCTGACAATAGCGCCACGATAGACGGAGGATTACGCGATGGGACCCGAACTGGGATGGATGCAATGGGTGATCTGGGGCATCGGTACGCTGGTGTTCGGCGCCATCATCGTCGGTGTCTTCATCGCCGCCTGGCGGGCCGGCAAGCGCCCGCCGGAGCAGCTCTCCGCCGCCCGCCACGTGGCCCGTGAGCAGGCCCTGCCGGACAGCGTGCAGGCCGAGCTGGCCGCGTTGAACCAGCGCAAGGACAACGGCCAGCTGAGCGAGACGGAGTACGAGCAGTTGCGCGCCAAGGTGTTGTCGCGCTGACGGGCAATGCCCAGGGTCGGATCCCTTTCCGCAGGAAAGGGCTCTGACCCCTTCGCGGGCGCCATCCACGCATGGCGTGGATCTACCGCACGCACCCGGCCACTGCTGCCACCTTCGGCACCGCCAACCGGTACACGTCCACGCCACCGGCACGCGGCGCCTTTGCCGCACTGCTGGCCACCATCATCTCGCCCGGCTTGGCGTTGTCGATCACCGGCGCGCCGGTCCAGCCGCCGGCCTGGTTGAACGACAGCCCCAACGGCTGCAGCGCCACGCCGCTCCACGCACAGCCGCTGCTCCACACCTGCGCGGTCGCGCCGCTGCCACGGCTGAACACCACCGCGCCGTCATGGCCCAGCCAGTCGCCGTCGGTCTCGTCGTCGGCGCTGTTCAACGCGGTCAGTGCTGTGGCCGGACCACGCACGCCCTGCGCGTCCAGCGTTGCCACGAACAGGTCCCAGCCGGTGCCGCGGCCCTGCTGGCGGGCAAACAACAGTCGCTGGCCATCCGCGCTCAGGGCCGGCCCGCGCTCCTCCCGGCGGCCGCCATCACCGGCCAGCGCCTGCGCATTGCCCAACCGGCCATCCGCGGCCAACGCGGCGCGATACAGCGCCAGCGCGCCCTCGCGGCCGGCCGCGAACAGCAACCAGCGGCCGTCACGGCTGAAGTAGGGATCGCGGGCTTCACCGGCCACGCCTACCGGCAGCGCCTGTGCCTGCTGCCAGCGGCCATCGACCACGCGTGCCTCCCACAGGCCCCAGCCGGCCTCGCCGCGGCGGGCAAAGACGATGCGCTGGCCATCGACGCTGATCGTGGCGCGGCCCTCGTCGGCGCGGGTCGAGACCACGCCCATGCCTTCGATGCCGTACTCGTTCAACGCCATCGCCACGGGGGCAGAGAGTAGACTGGCGGCGAGCACCAGCAGGGGCGGGGTGATGCGCATCATCCGGTTCCATGCACGAACAGAGCATCAGTCTAGCCAGCTTGAGGATTCCATGACCGACCGTTACGCCGTCTTCGGACACCCCGTTGCCCACTCGAAGTCGCCGCAGATCCATGCGACGTTCGGTCGCCAGGAAGGCATCGCCATCGACTATCGCGCGATCGACCTGGCCCCGGAGGCATTCCTGGCCGGCCTGGAGGCGTTCGCCGCCGAGGGCGGTGTCGGTGCCAATGTCACCCTGCCGCACAAGGAAACCGCGTTCTCGGTATGCACCACGCTGACCGCACGCGCGCGCCGCGCCGGCTCGGTCAACACGCTGCTGCGCAAGGGTGACCGCTGGCATGGCGACACCACCGATGGCATCGGCCTGGTGCGCGACCTGACCGACCGCCACGGCCTGGACCTGCGCGGCCGTCGCATGCTGCTGATCGGCGCCGGTGGCTCGGCGCGCAGTGTCGCCCCGGCGCTGCTCGATGCCGGCATCACCGAACTGGTGGTGGTCAATCGCACGCCGGAACGTGCCGACGAACTGATCGATGCCATGGGTGAACCGGGCCGCGCGATCAGCCGCTACTGGGAAGACCTGCGCGACCTGGGCGACTTCGAACTGATCGTCAACGCCACCTCGGCTGGCCGCGATCGCGACGTCGAGTTCAAGCTGCCGCTGTCGCTGGTCAACTCGATGACCACTGCGGTCGACCTGAACTACGGCGAGGCGGCCATCGCCTTCCTGGCCTGGGCGCGCGCGGCGAACTGCCGCAATACCGTCGATGGCCTGGGCATGCTGGTCGAGCAGGCCGCCGAGAGCTTCCTGCAGTGGCACGGCGTGCGCCCGCAGACCGACGAGGTCTACCAGTCGCTGCGCCAGGGCTCAGCCGTGCTGGCGGGTGAGGACTGATCGATGGACGGCACTACCTTGATGGTGACCGTGCTGAGCATGGTCGGCGTGCGCCTGCCGGTGCTGATCGCGCTGTGCGTCGGCCTGGTCTGGGTGGTCGGCGCGCCGCGCGATGCCACCCGCACCGGCGCGCTGGTCGGCCTGTTGCTGTTGCTGCTGTCCAGCTTGGGCGGCCTGGCCGCAGGCATGCTGCCGATGTGGCTGGTCAGCAATGGCAACTTCAGCGCCATCTCGGGCATGAGCGCCATCCTGGGTGTGGTGCACTTCGCACTGGCGATGGTCGAGGCCATTGGCGTGGTCCTGGTGGTGTGGGCGCTGGTGCGCCTGCTGCGTACCCGTTCCATCCCGACGTCCTGACCGGTAGCGCCGGGCATGCCCGGCGTATCTCGCCCTGGAGCGGCGCGGCCTTCGGACCGTGACCGCCGCCGGGCGTCGTCGCTGGCCCGTTCAGGGTGCCGGCAACGGTGAATGCGGTCGGCCATGCGACAATGACCGGCCTGATCCAGCTACGGTAGTTCCCGGCGTGACCGAAACCGTCGCCGCTCCGCGCACGCTCGATGACCCCTTGAAGGACGCGATCCGCAAGGCGTACACGACGCTGCAGGCCAATACGCCCGGATTTTCCACCCGCCGCTCGCAGAGCCAGATGATCGGCGTGGTCTCGCGCGCGCTGTCGAAAAGTGGTGGCGTCGGCGTGGTCGAGGCGCCCACCGGCGTCGGCAAGAGCCTGGGCTATCTCACCGCAGGCGTGCCCATTGCGCTGGCCAGCAAGAAGAAGCTGGTGATCAGCACCGGCACCGTGGCGCTGCAGTCGCAGCTGGTCGAGCGCGACATCCCGAATTTCCTCAAGGCCACCGGCCTGGAAGCGACCGTGGCGCTGGCCAAGGGCCGTACCCGCTACCTGTGCACGCGCAATGCTGCCGAGGCGCAGGGCGAGGGCTCGCAGGGCGGCATGTTCGAGGATGACGCGCCGCTGTTCGACCGGCCGCTGGCGCCGATCGAGATGGACATCGCCAAGCGCCTGACCGATGCCTTCACCGGCGGCAGCTGGGACGGCGATATCGACAACGCACCGGAGACCATCAGCCCCGGCCTGCGCAGCCGCATCACCACGCCGGCTTCGGGCTGCGCGGGGCGCCGTTGTGCCTACTCGGCGCAGTGTGCGGTGCTGCGTTCGCGCAACACGGTGCGCGATGCGCAGATCGTGGTCACCAACCACGCGCTGCTGCTGTCGGCACTGTCGATCGGCGACAGCGACAACGGCCAGCCGTTGATCGCACCGCCGTCGGACATGCTGCTGGTGCTGGACGAAGGCCATCACATCGGCAACGTGGCAATCGACCAGGGCGCGGCCAGCCTGGCGCTGGACGAGATGGCCAAGCGTACCGGCCGCCTGCAGATCCTGATCGCCGGCGCCTACCGCGCGGTCGACAAGGATCGGTTGGGCAACCTGCTGCCGAACGAAGCGATCGAGGTCGCCAGCAACGTCGCCAAGCAGCTGCGCGCATTCCGTGACCATATCGAGCGGGTGTGGATGCCGGCGCCGGCGGACGAGGAACCGATGTGGCGCGCGGCCAATGGGCGCCTGCCCGAGGCCTGGCGCGAGCCGATCGAGGCCCTGGCCGACGATACCCGCAGCCTCTACAACTGGGCGCATGCCGCCACCGCACAGGTCGCCAAGGGCAAGCCGGACGATGCAGCGCGCGAGCGCCTGCAGCGCAACCTGGGCATGGCGCTGGAAATGATCGAGCAACAGTACAACCTGTGGCAGGCCTGGCGCCGCGAGGACAAGGACGGCGCGCCGCCGATGGCGCGCTGGGTCACCGCCACCCGCGACGGCGACCTGGTGCTGCACGGCTCGCCGGTGTCGGCCGCGCACGTGCTGCGCAAGCTGCTGTGGGATGAAGTGGACTCGGTGGTGATGACCTCGGCGACGCTGACCGGCGGTGGCGATTTCCAATCGCTGGCGATCGACAACGGCATTCCTGAAGAGGCCGAGATGGTCTCGCTGTCGTCGCCGTTCGACCTGCCCAACCAGGCCGAACTGATCGTGCCGAAGTTCCCGGTCACCCCGGA
>DQIG01000051.1:29274-29487 GCA_003525885.1 Stenotrophomonas sp. | reverse complement strand
CCGCGGCCGAGGTCTTGCGATAATCAATCGCACTGCCGGTCACCGGCGTGCTGGTACCGCAGTTGGCAGTACACGACGGGTTGTCGCCGCCGCTGCCGAGCACGGCATTGGTGACCTGGCCGGTGGCCTGTGCGTTCACCACCGCCGTGTAGGTCAGGCTGTAGCTGCCCGGCACGGTGCCCGCCGGCAAGGTGCACACCAGCGGATTGGCGG
>DQIG01000051.1:18359-29139 GCA_003525885.1 Stenotrophomonas sp. | reverse complement strand
GTGCACACCAGCGGATTGGCGGCATTGCAGGTGTAGGCGCCCGCGCTGGTCACCGCACCGAAGTCGAGGCCGGTGCCCAGCGTATCGGTCAGGGTCACCACATCGGTGGTGCGCGAGTTGGTCACGACCGTGGTCAGGGTATAGGTCAGGCGATCGCCCACTGAAACCGGACCGGTGCTGTTCACCGACTTGGCATAGCTGACGCCCGGTGTCGCCACCGGGGTGGTGGTGTCACAGTTCACGCTGCACGACGGATTGTCGGTGCCGCTGCCGAGTACGGCGTTGCGCACGCTGCCGCTGGCCTGCGCGTTGACGGTGGCACCATAGGTCAGGCTGTAGGTGCCGGGCACGGTGCCGGCCGGCAGCGTGCACACCAGCGGATTGGCGGCATTGCAGATAAAGATGCCTGTGCTGCTCACGCCGGCGAAATCGAGGCCACTGCCCAGGGTATCGGTCAGGGTAACCACGGCGCTGGTGCGTGCGCGCGTCACGGTTGCAGTCAGGGTGTAGTCGATGCGGTCACCCACCCGTACCGGGCCGCCGGTCGAGGCCTGCTTGGCATAGACCACCTGCGGGGCCGCCATCGGCGTGGTGGTATCGCACGCACCCACGCAGGACGGGTTATCGGTGCCGCTGGGCACCACCGCGTTGCGCACCTGGCCGCTGGCCTGCGCGTTGACCACGCCGGTGTAGGAGAACGCATAGCTGCCCGGCACGCTGCCGGCCGGCAGCGTGCACACCAGCGGATTGCCCGGCACGCAGCTGATACTGCCAGCGCTGGTGACGCTGCCGAAGTCCAGGCCGGTACCCAGCGTATCGGTCAGCGTGGTCACCGCCGTGGTGCGCGCATCGGCCACCAGCACCGTCACGGTATAGGCGACACTGTCGCCGATCGCGACCGGACCGGCGGTGCCGCTGGCCTTCGACACCGAGATGCGCGGCGCCGCCACCGGTGTGGTGGTGGTGCAGTTGCTGCTGCAGGTAGGCGTGTCAGTACCGGTGCCGACCACGGTGTTGACCACCTGACCACTGGCCTGCGCATTCACCGTGGCCGTGTAGCCCAGGCTGTAGGTGCCCGGCACCGTGCCGGCCGGCAGCGTGCACACCAGCGGGTTGGCCGCATTGCAGGTGAACGCACCCGGGCTGCTGACGCTGGCGAAGTCCAGGCCGGTGCCCAGCGTGTCGGTGAAGGTCAGCACATCGCGGGTATTGCCGTCGGCCACGGTAACGTCCACCGTGTAGCTCACGGTCGCGCCTACTGCGACCGGGCCGGCGGTGTTCGAACGCTTGGCGTAGCCCACCCGCGTCAGCGGCACGGTCACGTCGCTGCGCGTGCAATGGTCGGCGTCGGTGCAGCTGCTGCCCGGTGCCGGCGGATTGCCGTTGTTGAAGGGATCGTAGCCACCGCCCACGCTGGCATGGTTGGTCAGCACGCCGGATGCCGTGGCGGTTACGGTGACCGGCAGCGTGAACACCGAGGTCGAACCGGCAGTGCCGGCCGCCGCCAGCACCTGGCTGCTGGTACAGGTGACATCCTGGCCGCTGGCCGTACAACTCCAGCTGCCGCTTGCATGTGTACCTGTCCAGTTGGGCACGATGCCGGCCGGCAGTTGGTCGCGCACCACGATGGCACCGGCCGGGACATTCGGCGGATTACCGGTGGGCACATCACTGGTGTTGCTCACCGTCAGCGTGTACTGGGTACCGGCCTGGCCGTAGTTCCAGACACCGCCGGTGGCATTGTTGCTCTTGACCACCTTCAGCGCGGGCGCGGTGATGGTGATGCGATGGTCTTCCACTTCGCCGTCATCGGCCACGCCGGTCGGGTTCTGGATCTGCGCGGCGATGGTGGAGTAGCGCAGCCGCACGTAGCTCGTACCGGCGCTGACCGCGCTGGGTACCGTCCAGCTCAGGTTCGCCTGGCCTCCGCTGCAGGCGGCGGTCGTGCTGCGTTCGTTGAGATCGAAGGTGCCATTACGGTTGAAGTCGATCCAGCCGGCAACGCTGCCATTGCCCACGCAGGCTACTGCCTGGTTGATCTGGGTACCTGCCTGCATCACCGTCAGCCGGTAGCTGGTTGGCCAGGCATCTTCTTCACGGCTCCCCACCTGCGGGAAGTTGTCGTCGCCCAGCGCATCCGCGCTGTAGCTGCTCTTCTGTTCGGTATCCGGGCCCAGGCTGCCGAGGAAATCGGTCAGTGGCGGCGCCAGGCCGCCCGGCGTATAGGCGGCGGTGTTGATGTTGAAGTTGCTGCTGCCCTGCGGAATGCCATCGGAACGGAACTGCAGGTCGTCCACCACATGCATGGCATCGCCGTAACTCTGCGGTGCGTCGCCGAAGTCGGCATACGGCACCAGCAGGCCGATCGCGATGGCGGTCGTGCCGCCGCCGCGCATCGAGAAGCCCATGTTCACCGCCAGGTTGCCCGGCGCGTGTGCGGCATTGTCGAAACTGAGGAAGGTAACGGCCGCCGTGTTGTCGTCGTTGCCGGGACCGAAGCGGATCACCTGGTTGGCGCCGCTGGTCGACTTGTTCACCAGATACGGGGTGGCATTGGCCAGGTTCTTGCGGACCTCCACCACGTTCCAGGTGCCCTGCGCGCTGGCTTCGACGAACTCGCCGCTGTTGTTGATTGATTCGGCATCGGCCATCACCACGCCGCGCAGGCGGTAGGGCGCGCCTCCCAGGGTCGACGTGCAGGTGATGCTGAAACTGGAGGTGCCGCCCGCACGTGCGATGCCGGCAATCAGCTGGTTGCTGGTGCCAGTGCCGCCGATGTTGTACAGATCGTCAAGACTGTCACCGCCGAAGTTGCCAGGCCGATAGCTGCGCAGCACGCCGGTCTCGGCGGTGTTCAAGCGGCAATCGACGCGCAGGTTGATGCCCGCGGCAATCGGCATGTCGATGGACGAGGTGGCACCATCGTTGAGCACGATGTTGTCGACACCATTCGCGCCCCCGCCCCAGGTCAGCCACAGCACCGTATTGCGGTATGGGCTGCTGCCACCGGTCGCATAGGCTGCTGCTGACGCAAGTGTTGGCAGCGCCATCGCCAGCAACATCAGCACTACGCTCGCCATCCAGCGAGCAAGGCGCGGGTGCTGCGGGTTTTTTTCAGGATGAACGCATCCACCGCCCGCGCGAATGCGCGACGTCGTCGACTGCCACATGGTGATTTCCCCGGTCGGCCCGCACGGAGCCGCAGTTCGGTGGGTAACCTGGGACGAACTCATGTGCCTGGCGACACGCGTGAACACGCGCTCTGCCGGCTCCATGGCGACTACAACCGTCCCTGGACCCCGTTGGTCAGGTGTAAAGTTCTGCGATTACGATACCGCACTGCAACAATAATGTGATGAACGTCTCATTTAGTTTTGCGAGAAAGAGCACGTTTTCACGACCACAGTTGTAGCAATCCAGTAGCGGCACGCAGTGCACCATTCCGGCAGCACGAATGCCCTTTCCGGCAAGACGCCACGCAAATTCGGCGTACGTTGCGGTACGCGTCGGGCGCGGCGCGACACGCACCGCAGGCCGTGCGGTCAGGCCTTCATCGCACCGTGGCGGAACGATGCCAGCAGTGTTGATGCCGCCATCGCGGGCGCCATGCGGCCCCGTGCCAACGACCAGGTAATGCCGTAGAAGCAGGTCCAGTAGAAGTCCGCCAACCACACCGCACTGAACCCGACGTTGAACACGCCGGCATTCTGTCCGCGCAGGAAGAACGCCTCGAAACGCTCGCCGATCGGCGCCCAGCGTTCGGGCAGCAGGTGCAGGTCACCCTGCCGCTGCTGCTCTTCCATCATGCGCGCGAACACCAGCGTCACCAGTTCCCAATCGGCCAGCAGGGTGTGGGTAACCTGCTCCAGCACGTGCATCGCATCGGTATCCCCATCGAACCATGTGGCGGCGGCTTCCAGACGCTCGAAGCCGGCAGCAAACAACGCCTCGTCGATCGCTTCGCGCGTGGGTGCGAAGCGGTACAGCGTTGCCCGGCTGATGCCAGCGCCACGGGCCAGCTCACTGAGCGTGCAACGCGGATGGCTGACCAGAGTGGCAGCAAGGGCGTGGTGCAGGTCGCGCCGTGTACGGGCTGCAGCGGGTCGCATGGAGGGACCAGAAAGTGGGGTCCACTCACGCTAGCATGAATCATGAATTAATAAACTGAATCACAAATGATTCACCCGAATCACGAATGCGCTACAACGGAAGCGCGTCCGGTGCACCCGGGTCGGTGCACGGCAGGGAACGCGTCACAGGCATCGAAGGAGACAACGCCATGCTGCATCCGCTACGCGACATCGCTGTGCTGTTCGATGCCAGCGACACCGGGGACCGCGTCCTGAACATCGCGGCACATCTGGCGCAGGCCCAGCAGGCGCATCTGGTTGCGGTATCCACCGCCCAGCATCCCACCGACATCGCCAACGGTTTCGCCCGCGGCGCGGGCATTGCCGCCGCACTCGACCACGAGGCACGTGCCGACGCCGCCTGTACCGCGCAGCTCATGCAGAACCTGCGCACGGCCTCCGAGCCGCTGCAGATCAGCACCGAACTGCGCATCGTCTCGGACTATCTCGGCGGCGCCGATCTGGCCCTGCAATCGCTGTACTGCGACCTGATCATCGCCGGTTATCCGCACACACCCGGCGCGCCGTCGGGCTGGCATCCGCTGGGCACGCTGCGCCAGACCGGAGTGCCGATGCTGCTGGTGCCGCCGCACTGGCATGGCGAACAGGTCGGCCGGCGCATCGTGGTGGCCTGGAATGCCAGCAAACAGGCCCGTCGCGCCGTGGCCGACGCATTGCCGCTGCTTGCGCGCGCACAGGCGGTGCACCTGCTGATGGTCGACACACCCAAGGCCGAGGCCACCCCCGGTGCCGAGATGGCCCAGCACCTGGCCCGGCACGGTGTCGAGGTCGAGATCCAGGCGATCAGTTCCACACAGGGCGGTGTTGCCGCAGCCATCCGCCAGCATGTCCTCGATGCCGAGGCGGACCTGTTGGTGCTGGGCCCCTACAGCCGCAGCCGGGTGGTCGAACGCGTGCTCGGCGGGGTCACCGAGGACCTGCTGTCCGAAGTTCCGGCACCGCTGTTCGTGTCCCACTAGCGCTGCCCCGCCCCGCACGGCGGTAACCGGTCAATGACTGCCCAGTATGCCGCCGGAAGTAGCGGCACAGGTACGACGCATCCTCGAAGCACAATCGCTCGGCGATGCGTCCGATCGGCAATTCGCTGTAGCTCAGCAGCGCCTTGATCTCCAGCACCACCTGGCGGTCGATCAACGCCTTGGGCGTTTCATCGAAGCACTCGCGGGTGAGCTGGGAAAGATAGAACGGCGTGATGCACAACGCGTCGGCGTAAGACTGCACGTCACGCTGGCGGGTACTGCGCTGTCCCACCAGTTCCCAGAAATTCCAGGCCAACCGCTCGCGGCGGCTGACCGGCGCTGCCACCACCTTCTGTGCCGGCAACAGCGTGGCGAACTTCAGGAAAAACGTCTGCAACAGGTTGCGCAGCATCACGTGCCGGTAGCGGCCACCATTGTGCTGCGCATCCATCAGCTGCTGCAGCCAGCCCTGCAGCAACGGCACGTCCAGCGGCGACGGCACGCAGTGGGGATGTTCGTGCAGGAACTTGAACAGTGCATTGGGCAGCACATAGGCCACCTCGGACGCCAGCGCCTTCGGTACCAGGCAGACCACCGCCAGGAAGCCGCGCGAGCGCTGCCGCAGCAAGGCCAGCGTGTCTTCGGCCAGCACCAGCACGTCGTGCCGCTGCACCGCCACCTCACGGAAGTTCAGTGCAAAGCGCGCACGCCCGGACACGCACACCAGTACCGCCAGATACGCGTGCCCGAACGACAGCGGAACGCCCTGCCCCTCGGCCAGCGTGCTGACTTCCAGGCGCATGGATTCGTCCTGATCCAGAAGCTGGGGTATGCGGTCCACGGGCTGATCCGGCTGGAATCCAGGGCCCAGCATACCCGCGCCAACGATGCAGTTGTGAAAAGTACCGAAACCATCAAGGTACCGCCCTGTGCCCGCAATGCGGCGCGGCCTAGCCTGTGCGCTCTCTTCCTGCCCATGGAACGGCCATGCCGCTGCACACCGAACGCCTGATCCTGCGCCCCTGGCGCGACACCGACGCCGCCGACCTGTACGAATATGCCCGCGACCCGCGCGTCGGGCCCATCGCCGGATGGCCAGCCCATACCAGCGTCGAAGAAAGTACCGACATCATCCGCACCGTGTTCAATCGGCCGGAAGTCTATGCACTACAGAGCCGCGAAGATGGCCACGCCATCGGCTGTGTCGGCATCCTCATCGGTGCCGACAGCAACTTCGAGATCGGCGAATGCGAAGGTGAGATCGCCTACTGGATCGGCGTCCCGTACTGGGGACGCGGCCTGGTGCCCGAAGCGGTGCGCGAAGTGATGCGGCATGCCTTCCTCGACCTGCACCTGGACGCACTGTGGTGCGGCTACTTCGCCGACAACCTGCAATCACTGAGCGCACAGAGCAAATGCGGTTTCCAGCATCACCATACCGAAGTGAACAAGTTCAATAGCTTCCTCGCCGACTACCGCACCGAGCACATCAGCCGCATCACGCGCGAGCAATGGCTGGCGCAGCAGGCTGCCTTGCCGCCTGCATGATCAGCACTCAGCCGGCACGGTGCTGCATGAACAGCAGTTCCGGTGTCGATGCGTCTTCCATCGCCTGGAAGCCCAGGTCGCGGTACAGGCTCACCGCCGCGACGTTGTCACGATAGACGCGCAGGGTCAGCCGCTCCACGGCGGCCGATTGCAGCGCCTGCGCCATCAGCGCCTGCATCAGCGCACGTCCCAGGCCTCGCCCGCGTGCCTGCGGCGAAACGATGATACGGCCCAGGTGCAGCGTGCCGGGGCTCGTCGGCCAGTACTGGCCGAAACCAAGGCAATGGCCCTCCGCATCCAGCAGCACCCAACCCGGGCGCTGCTGCAGCTGCAGTGCCTGCGCGAATGCATCGGACGCAAGCGGATACGGCACGCCGGGACCGGCCCAGCGCTGGGTTGCGCTGGCCGAATCCAGCCACGTGCCGATGACGGCGTAGTGCGGGGGCTGCACGGGGCGAAGGTACTCAGTCATGGCACGCGGGCAAGCAAGGATGGCCGCCATGGTGCGCGATTCCTGCACCGCAATCACGCTGCAGGGCAGCGCTTGAATTTTGTCCTAGGACAATAAACAATGCCAGCCGTCCAAGGTCGCCACTGCAGACGGCCTCCCTTCGCCCTCTGCCATCGGGGTTAGCCATGATCCACGGCCTCAGTGCCTTTCCTCTTACGCCGATGACCGAATCGAGCATCGACCTGCGCGCCTTCGCCGGACTGGTCGAGCGTCTCGCAGCCGCTGGCGTGGACTCGATGGGCGTGCTCGGCTCCACCGGCAGCTACGCCTACCTGGAAAAGGTTGAGCGCATGCGCGTGCTGCGCGAAGCGTTGGCCCATTCGGGCGCGGTCCCGGTCATCGTCGGCATCGGTGCGCTGCGCACCCGCGATGTGCTGGCGTTGGCCAGGGACGCGGAAGATGCGGGTGCGGCCGGCCTGCTGCTGGCACCCGTGTCCTACCAGCCATTGAAGGAGCACGAGGTCTACGCGCTCTTCGAATCGGTGTGCACGGCGGTGCGCACCCCGATCTGCGTCTACGACAATCCCGGCACCACCCACTTCCGTTTCAGCGATGAACTGCATGGGCGGATCGCCGCCCTGCCCAACATCGCATCGATCAAGATTCCACGCCTGTCCGACGATCCTGCCGAAGCAGCAGCGCGCGTTGCCGCACTACGCGCCCATCTTCCAGCGCATGTCACGCTGGGCATCAGCGGCGACGCGGCCGCCGTGCGCGGGCTGGCCGCCGGCTGCGATGGCTGGTATTCGGTAACCGGCGGGCTGTTCCCCGAGGTGGTGCAGCAGATCACCCGCGCAGCCGGCAACGGCGACATGGCAACGGCCCAGGCCCTGTCGGCGAGGCTGGCGCCACTCTGGGCGCTCTACGACCGCTTCGGCGGCATCCGCGTCATGGCATGCGCGGCGGCGCTGATGGGCCTGTGTGCCGAGGATTGCCTGCCACGACCCTTGCTTGGGCTGCACGGTGAAGCGCGGGCGCACGTGGCGCAGGTGCTGCGCGGTCTGGAGCTGCTGTAGCCGTCTTGGAGCGGACAGCCTTCCACTTTGGAAACCCGCGAATGTCCAGGTGTCTTCTGGAACCCACCGGGTCTGAACCCTTCTGGTTCTACCTCGCTCTCCAGTTCAGTAGAGTGGACCCCGGCCAACCGGGCTCAGGTCTGGATGAGCGCAAGATTGCCAAGCAAAGTGTGACCCGGCATGTCCCGATTTTGTGGCGCATTTGAGCACGCCCTTTGCCCTTGGCCAATGGCCCAAAGGAGGACGCATGATGTCAATTCTGGGTGTTCTTGCGCTTGGCGTGATGGTGCTATGCATCTGCCTCCCCTTCGCCGCGACGGCGATACAGCTGTTCCGCCTCGTCTGGTTCCTGACGGGTGAGAAGAAAGAACGCGGCAAGCGGCCGCGCTTTACCGGCCTGGTCCTGGCGATGCTCTTCAGCTCACTCGCTGCGACTGAAATCCTGGACGTCGAGCCATTCCTGTCGTTGCGCTACCTCAATCCAGTACCACCCGAGCACAGGGACGCGTTCGTGATTGGCATGCTTGTGCTTGCGCTGGTGGCTTGGATATCGGGCGGATTGCTATGGAAGATTGCGCGCCGGCGGCCTGAAGGCTGAGCTGATCCCCCTGCAGGCGCGGGCGATCCCCAGCTGCGCAGGCCCTTATGTGCGGAAGATGGAGTCTGTGCTCGCCTGTGCGGCGCCCTCAATGCGTGGCGACGCCACGGCCATTGATTCTGGTGACCCCGGCCCGATTCGAACGGGCGACCTTCCCCTTAGGAGGGGGACGCTCTATCCAGCTGAGCTACGGGGCCATGCAGCCGGGAAGTTTACAGGCAACGCGGCCTGCCCTCCAAGCATTCATGTTCGACCAGGCCCGGCTGGCGCGTTGCACCATGGCCGGACGGGGCGCTCTGCTACCATCGGCGATTCAGTTCATCGCGTCCCCCACCTGCCCGCGATGGCACCAAACAACGTAACGAAACACAGGAGTCCGCATGTCTTCCGAGCTGCTCAAGTCCCTTGGCCTGGACGCGATCAACGCTGGCACGTACCTGGGCAACGGGGAGTGGTCGAGCGCGACCAGCGGTGAGCTGATCACCCCGGTCAACCCGACCACCGGCGAGCCGATCGCGCAGGTCCGCGCGACCACCGAAGCCGAGTACGAGACCGTCGTCGCCCGCGCCCAGGAAGCCTTCAAGGTCTGGCGCACCACGCCGGCCCCGCGCCGCGGCGAAGCCGTGCGCCTGTGCGGCGAAGCACTGCGCAGGCACAAGGACGCCCTGGGTTCGCTGGTTGCCCTGGAAATGGGCAAGAGCAAGCCGGAAGGCGATGGCGAAGTGCAGGAGATGATCGACATCGCCGATTTCGCCGTGGGCCAGAGCCGCATGCTGTACGGCTACACCATGCATTCCGAGCGTCCCGGCCACCGCATGTACGAGCAGTACCACCCGCTGGGCCTGGTCGGCATCATCTCGGCCTTCAATTTCCCGGTCGCGGTGTGGAGCTGGAACTCGTTCCTGGCGGCCATCTGCGGCGACGTGTGCATCTGGAAGCCGTCCAACAAGACGCCGCTGACCGCCATCGCCTCGCTGAAGATCTGCAACGACGCCCTGCGCGAAGCCGGCTTCCCGGACATCTTCTTCCTGATCAACGACGCCGGCACCGCGCTGTCGGAGAAGATGGTCGATGACCGTCGCGTGCCGCTGATCAGCTTCACCGGCTCGACCCAGGTCGGCCGCACCGTCAACGAGAAGGTCGCACGCCGCCTCGGCCGCTGCCTGCTGGAGCTCGGCGGCAACAACGCCATCATCCTGGACGAAACCGCCGACCTGAAGCTGGCCGTGCCGGGCATCGTGTTCGGCGCCGTCGGCACCGCCGGCCAGCGCTGCACCACCACCCGCCGCCTGATCGTGCACCGCTCGATCTACGCCGACGTGCTTGCCACCCTGGTCAAGGCCTACAAGCAGGTGGAAGGCAAGATCGGCGACCCGACCGATGCCGCCAACCTGATGGGCCCGCTGAACAGCGACGGCGCCGTGCAGCAGTTCCTCGATGCCATCGCCCAGGCCAAGGCCGCCGGTGGCACCATCGAAACCGGCGGCACCCGCATCGACCGCGCCGGCAACTTCGTGCTGCCCGCGATCGTCTCGGGCCTGAAGAACAGCGACGCCGTGGTCCAGCACGAGACCTTCGCGCCGATCCTGTACGTGATGCCGTACGACAGCATCGACGAAGCCATCGACATGCAGAATGGCGTGCCGCAGGGCCTGTCGTCCTCGATCTTCACCCAGAACCTGAAGACTGCCGAGAAGTTCCTGTCGGCCGCCGGCAGCGACTGCGGCATCGCCAACATCAACATCGGCACGTCCGGTGCGGAGATCGGTGGCGCCTTCGGTGGCGAGAAGGATACCGGCGGTGGCCGCGAGTCCGGTTCGGATGCCTGGAAGGTCTACATGCGCCGCCAGACCAACACCATCAACTATTCGGATTCGCTGCCGCTGGCCCAGGGCATCAAGTTCGACCTGTGATGGCAGACGACGCCGACACGTCTGTGGGTCAGAGCCCCTCCGGGAATCTGACCCCAGCGAAGGGTCGGATCCCCGCAGGGGCTC
>DQIG01000051.1:17959-18211 GCA_003525885.1 Stenotrophomonas sp. | reverse complement strand
GGTCGGATCCCCGCAGGGGCTCCGACCCTCGATTTCAGCGGCCGCCGCGTGCTCATCGCCGGCGGCAGCAAGGGCATTGGCCGTGAAATGGCACTGGCCTTTGCCGGTGCCGGTGCGCAGGTCTCGGTCTGCGCCCGCGGCCAGGCCGGCCTGGATGCCCTGCGTGCCGACGCAAAGGCACAGGGCGTCGAGTTGCACACGTTTCCTGCCGATCTGGCCGATCACGGCCAGATCCAGGCGTGGCTGCAGGCC
>DQIG01000051.1:17581-17766 GCA_003525885.1 Stenotrophomonas sp. | reverse complement strand
CGATGTGCTGGTCAACAATGCCACCGGCTACGGCATGGCCGACGACGAGGACGGCTGGGCCGCCAGCCTGCAGATCGACCTGATGGCGGCCGTGCGTGCCTCGCGCCTGGCACTGCCCTGGCTGCGTGCATCCAGCGATGCCTGCATCCTCAATCTGTCGTCGATTGCCGCGCAGCAGCCGCGCC
>DQIG01000051.1:17073-17434 GCA_003525885.1 Stenotrophomonas sp. | reverse complement strand
ATTGCCGCGCAGCAGCCGCGCCCCGGTGGCGCGCCCTACGCCGCTGCCAAGGCCGCGCTTTCGCACTACACCACTTCGCAGGCGCTGGCGCTGGCCAAGGACCGGATCCGGGTCAATGCCATCGCACCGGGCTCGATCGAGTTCGATGATGGCCTCTGGGACCGCCGCCGCGTCGAGGATCCAGCGCTGTACCACGGCACCCTGGCGAAGATCCCGTTCGGCCGCTTCGGCCACCCGCGCGAGATCGCCGACGCTGCCCTGTTCCTGTGCTCGCCGCTGGCGCGCTGGATTACCGGGCACGTGCTCAATGTGGACGGTGGCCAGGTGTTGATGGGCTGAATCTGTAGAGCCGAGCCCACGC
>DQIG01000051.1:2647-16920 GCA_003525885.1 Stenotrophomonas sp. | reverse complement strand
GTAGAGCCGAGCCCACGCTCGGCTAGCGCGCGAGGCGCGGTCGACACTGCATTGTCCAGGGTCCAGCCGAGCATGGGCTCGGCTCTACAGGGCACTGCCCATGGGATTGCCCGGGCAGACGCACTATCATGTGCACACTGCCAAGGAGGACCCCGATGAGCGTGGCACCCCGACAGACAAGCGCCCTGGCCGTAGTCAGCCTGGTCATGGGCATTGCCAGCTGGACCGTCCTGCCCTTCGTGGCCAGCATCGTGGCCATCATCACCGGCCACATGGCCCGCGCCGAAATCCGCCGCCGCCCGCACGAACTGGAAGGCGATGGCCTTGCCGTCACCGGCCTGGTGCTGGGCTGGGTGATGGTCGGCGCCGTGATCGCTGCCATCACTGTCTTCATCCTGTTCTTCGGTGGCCTGGCCTGGCTCGCCGCGATGTCGAACTGATCGCCATGACCGCCTCCGACAGCACCGAACGCTTCAGCAGCCGCGTCGCCGACTACGTCCGCTACCGGCCCGACTACCCGCCATCCCTGCTGGAATGGCTGCATGGCCCGATGGATGTCAGCCACGAGGCCCTGGTCGCCGACATCGGCGCCGGCACCGGCATCTCCAGCCGCCTGTTCCTGGCCAGCGGTCACCCCGTGGTTGCCGTTGAACCCAACGCGGCCATGCGCGGCGCGGCCGAGGAATGGCTGGCCCCACAGTATTCGCAGTTCCGTGCGATCGATGGACGCGCCGAGGCCACCGGGCTGAACGATGCCAGCATCGACCTGGTCAGCGTTGCGCAGGCGTTCCACTGGTTCGACACCGTGGCGGTACGCGCCGAATGGCAGCGCATCCTGCGCCCCGGCGGCCAGGCATTGATCTACTGGAATTCGCGCCTGCTCGATGCCAGCCCGTTCCTGGTCGGTTACGAACAGCTGCTGCTGGACTACGGCACCGACTACACCGCCGTAGCCGAGCGCTACCAGGACGACGCCACCATGCAGGCCTGGTTCGGCCCTGGCCTGCGCGGCATGGTGCAGCTGCCGAACGTGCAGTACCTGGACCTCGATGCCCTGCGCGGGCGCCTGCTGTCCTCCTCCTATGCACCCCAATCCGGTCATCCTCGCCACGCGGCGATGATCGACGCTCTGCAGGACCTGTTCGCCGCCCACGCGGTCGACGGCCAGGTCGCTTTTGAATATCGAACCCGAGCCTTCCTCGGCACGCTGGACTGAACCGACGCATGTATTCGCTTGCCCGCCCCTTCCTGTTCTCGCTCGACGCCGAGCGCGCCCACGGCCTCGGCCTGTCCGCACTGGACCTGGCCTACCGCACCGGCACCACGCCGTTGCTGGCCGCCCGCATCGCGCCGATGCCGAGCACTGTGTTCGGGCTGACGTTCCCCAATCCGGTCGGCCTGGCCGCCGGCCTGGACAAGAACGGCGAGCACATCGATGCACTGTTCGCGCTGGGTTTCGGCTTCGTCGAGATCGGCACCATCACCCCGCGCCCGCAGGCCGGCAATCCGCAACCGCGCCTGTTCCGGCTGCCGGCGCACAACGCGATCATCAACCGCATGGGCTTCAACAATGCGGGCGTGGACGCGCTGGTACGCAACGTTGAGCGCGCGCGCAACCGCCGCGGCCTGCTTGGCATCAACATCGGCAAGAACAAGGACACTCCCAACGAGCAGGCCGTGGACGATTACATCGCCTGCCTGGACAAGGTGTACCCGCTGGCCGATTACATCACCGTCAACATCTCCTCGCCCAACACCGCCGGCCTGCGTGAGCTGCAGGAAGAAACCGCGCTGCGCCAGCTGGTCAGCCAGCTGCGCGACCGACAGGAAGACCTTGCCGCCCGGCACGGCCGCCGCGTGCCGATGCTGGTGAAGGTGGCGCCGGACCTCAGCGAACGCGACATCGATGCCGCCGCCCGCGTGCTGGGCGAGCTGCAGGTGGACGGCGTGATCGCCACCAACACCACCATCGACCACAGCAAGGTGGCAGGCGATCCGCTGGCCAATGAGGCCGGCGGCCTGTCCGGCGCGCCGGTGCTGGAGCAGTCCACGCTGGTGCTGCGCCGCCTGCGCTCGCGCCTGCCCGAATCGGTGCCGCTGATCGGCGTTGGCGGCATCCTGTCCGGCGCCGATGCGGTGGCCAAGATGGCGGCCGGTGCTGCGCTGGTGCAGTGCTACAGCGGCCTGATCTTCCGCGGCCCGGCGCTGGTTTCCGAATGCGTGGAAGCGATCCGTCGCCGCCGCGAAGCGCCGAGCCGCGGCGCGGTGGCCCCGCTGTGAGCGCGCCCATGGATACCGTCGACGGCAACGCCCCGCTGCGCTGGACGCTCACCCGCAATGCGCCGCTAAAGGCACTCAATACCTTCCACGTGCAGGCCAGCGCCGCGCAGCTGCTGGAACTGCACGATCCCGCGCTGCTGCCGGAAGTACTGGCATTGCCCGACGTGGCCAGCGGCCCGCTGCTGGTGCTGGGCAGCGGCAGCAACGTGCTCATCGCCGAGGACCTGCCCGGCACCGTGCTGGTATTCGGCAACCGGGACATCAGTTTTCTTGAACATCGCGCCGACCATGCAGTGATCCGCGCTGGCGCCGGCGTGCCCTGGCACGGCCTGGTGATGTGGTCGCTGCAGGAAGGCCTGTCGGGGCTGGAAAACCTGGCGTTGATTCCCGGCACCGCCGGTGCCGCGCCGATCCAGAACATCGGCGCCTATGGCGCGCAGGTCGGCGAGTTCATCCAGGCCGTCGAGGCCTGGGACTGCCAGGAACAGGCCTGGGTACGGCTGGACAACGAACAGTGTGGCTTCGCCTACCGCGACAGCGTGTTCAAGCAACAGCCCGATCGCTACCTGATTACCGCCATCGAACTGAAGCTGCCACTGCTGCACGATCTGCGCATGGACTACGCCGGCATCCGCGAGGAACTGCAGGTACAGGGCGTGGAGCTGCCGGGTGCGGTGGACGTGGCCAATGCGGTGATCGCGATCCGCCGCCGCAAGCTGCCCGATCCGGATGTACTCGGCAACGCCGGCAGCTTTTTCAAGAATCCGGTGCTGCCACTGGAACAGGTCGACGTGCTGCTGCAGCACTTCCCCGACCTGCCCGTGTTCCCGGCCGAGCAGGACGACAAGCGCAAGGTCTCTGCGGCTTGGATGATCGAGTCCTGCGGCTGGAAGGGCTTCCGCGAAGGCGATGCCGGCGTTGCCCCCAGCCACGCGCTGGTACTGGTCAACCACGGCAATGCCAGCGGCGCTGAACTGCTGGCGCTGGCGCGCCGCATCTCGGCCTCGGTGCTGGAGAAATTCGGCGTGCCGATCGAACCGGAGCCCCGCCTGCTCGGCGCACAGTGGTGAACAGCCCCGCCCTTTCCCCCAGCGCCACCCCGATGCGGGCGGCGCTGCTGATGCTCGGCAGTACGATGGCATTCGGCCTGATGGCGGTGGCCATCCGCTATGCCACCCGTTACGTCCCGACCCAGGAAGTGGCGTTCTTCCGCAATGCATTCGGTCTGCTCGCGTTGCTGCCGATGCTGCTGCGCCCCGGCCACGCGCCGCTGAAGACGCAGCAGCTGCCGCGCTATTTCGTGCGCAGTGCGATCGGCCTGGGCTCGATGCTGTGCGCGTTCTGGGCGCTGGGCCACCTGCCGTTGGCGCAGGCAGTTTCGCTGTCGTACTCCACGCCGCTGTTCGTCACCATTGCCGCCGTGCTGTGGCTGGGTGAAACCGTGCGCGTGCGCCGCTGGGCCGCGGTCGTGGTCGGCTTCATCGGCGTACTGGTGATCGTGCGTCCCGGCACCGCCGGCTTCACCGCCGGCAGCCTGGTCGCGGTGGGTGCGGCGGTGCTCAGCTCGCTGGTGGCGATCCAGATCAAGCAGCTGACCCGCGTCGACAGTGCCGATACCGTAGTGCTTTACACCTACGTGTTCTGGGTGCCGCTGTCGCTGGTGCCGGCCCTGTTCGTCTGGGTCTGGCCGACTGGGCTGGCGTGGCTGTGGCTGCTGACCACCGGCGTGCTCGGCACCATCGGCCAGCTGTTGTGGACCCGTGCGCTACGGCTGGGCGAAGTCTCCGCCCTGACCCCGATCAGCTTCCTGCAGCTGCCGCTGGTGACGCTGTGTGGCTGGCTGTTGTTCAACGAAAGCGTGGACCGCTGGACGATCATGGGGGCCGGCATCATCCTCGCCGCCAACGCCTATATCGCCCACCGCGAAGCCGTACTGTCGCGCCGCGCCGCAAGTGCCGCCGCCTCGGCAGCGGCCAAGCCCGCCGAGTAGATCCACGCCATGCGTGGATGATTCCTGTGCGCCTTACAGCGCGCGATACACCCGCTCGGCCGCGTCGAACACATTGCCCGGCGCGAACTGTTCGCTGAGGAAATGCAGCGACTGCCGGCGCAGCTGCGGCGAACGATCCTCTCCATCACTACCCAGCAGTACCTGCTGGAACTCGATCAGGTCCTGCAGGATGCGCCAGTGCCGGTACCAGGCAATCCAGCGAGGGTCGCCGCGGTCGCTGCCATAGCCCTCCTCGAATCCCAGCGGGTTCTCGCGCCCCCAGCGCCCGCCGACAGCAGCACCAATGAACATCAGGTCGCGCTCGCGCGGCGCGAGCGACAGGCCATCCCAGTCGATCAGGTGCAGGCCGCCGTCGTTGCCCATCAGCAGATTGCCGGCATGCAGGTCGGTGTGGCACAGGTGCAGCCGCACCGGGACATCCTGCAACGCCGCGTGCAGCTGCAGTGCCTGCGCATGCAGCGCCGCAATGCGCGCGTGCTGCTGGTCCCAGACGGAAACGAAGGCACGGCCCAGCCCATCCTTGGCGGCCGCCAGGCCCTCGCCGGCCAGCCATTGCCCGACGGTATCAAGCGCTGCGGTTTCCATCCGTATGCCCGGCAGCGCCTCCTGCAGATCCGGTGGTGGGCACGCCTCGTGCAGGCGCCGCAGTACCTCGCCCAACCGTTGCCATTGCGCGCGGCTCAACGCCGCCTCGAAGCCGGACTGGCCTTCCACATACGGGAACAGAGTGAACTGCAGGCCCCAGCGCTGCACCGATGCTCCACCGGTCAAAGCCGGCCAGGGCGCAACGATTTCCTCGATACCCAGCGTGCCGCGCAGCCAATGCAGGGTGTCCCAGACGGCAGGGGCAACCTGGTAGCTGCGGCATTTCAACCACCATTGCCCGCGCCGTGCATCGATGCGATACACGCTGGCGTTGGCATCGGCGCCAACCGGGCGTGGCACCACGGCGGTAGCGGTGATGCCATAGGACTGCTGAAGGACTTCGCCGAGATGCTGCGCCGAAGCGGATGACATGGATGCAAGCGGAAAGTATTACCTGCCGCCACTATCGCAGATGCGCGGGCCGCGACACAGACATGTCCGTCACAACATCGTGCCTGCGCGACCAAAGTGCTAGCCGGCGACGCGCCGCATCACTGCTTCCAATGGGCCCCGCGCGAACCGCCAGGACCACAGCCACGCTGCGCCCGTGGCCAGCATCAGGAACGACAACGCCCACAACAGCACGGCCGGCAGCGAGGCGCTGCCATCGAGCAGGCCCAGCCACTCCAGCGTCCCCATGCCCAGCAGGATGTGGCCGACGTACAGGGTCAGGGTCATCCGCCCTGCCGCAGTGAGCGGCTCCAGCCAATCCCCCGGATACCGGCGGCTGACCCACAGGCACGCGGCAATCGCGCTGCAGGCCGCGCCCGCACCGGTCAACACGTAGGCCGGTCCCGGCGGCATCGGCTGCGTTCCCAGCCACCCCTGCCAGGGCGTTCCCTGCGCAAGATGCTGCACAGCGTGGCCGGCGCCGATCAGCAGTACGCCCAGCAGCAACAAAGCACGCTGCACCCGCGGCTGTGACAACTGCAGGCGCGCCAGCAGCATGCCCAGCAGGAAGAAGCACATCCAGGGCAGCAAGGGATGGAAGCCGTTGAACAGCAGATTGCGCGCCGCACCCGGCCATTGCCAGAGACCGGCGTACTGCAGCGTCTGCCAGTTCCAGCCCTCGCTGTAGTCCCAATGCAGCAGCGCCCAGAACGAGCTGGCCGCCAGGCCGACGATACTGGCCAGCAGCACCTGCGGCGAAGCGCGCAGCCACAGCACCGCCAGCGCGAAATACACCGCGTAGTAGTGCAGGATGTCGGCCGGGAACAGGGTCAGGTTGAGCAGGCCCAGCACCAGCAGGAACAACGCGCGCCGCCAGGTCTGCACGCTGGCCTGCATCCAGCCCGAGCGTTGCGTGGCCAGTACCAGGCCAAGTCCGGCCAGGGTGACGAAGGTCGCCGAGGCCTTGCCCTCCAGCAGATGGAAGCATCCCGCCAGCCAGCCCTCACCGTCCGCCTCCACGGCCATCGCCAGGCGGAAGTTGACCAGCACCATGCCAGCCAGCGCCAGGTAACGCGCCAGATCCAGGCCATGCAACCGCCGGTCAGCGGCGCTCATGCGCGCGCCCCAAGCAGCAGCGTCAGCAGGCCCAGATCCAACGGCAGGTCCTGCGCATCGCCGGCATCGGCCAGACCCCGGCGCAGCGCATCGCTTTCGATGGCGTCCAGCAGCACCTGCGCCTGCATCACCGGCGACAGCGCAGGGCGCCGGCGTTCGCGCCGCGCCACGCGCTGCAGGGCCTCGGCCAGCGCCTGGTGCAAGTGCATGCGATTGGCCGCGAAGGCCTCCGCCACGGCAGGATTGCGCGCGCTCTCGGCCAACACCTCGACAGCAAGCACCGCCCAGTCCGGGTGCCGGCACAGCGCATGGAAGTCCTGCAGAAAGGCCAGCACCTGCGCGCGGTCGCCGTCGGCCGCGGCGAGGCGCTGCAACAACGGCGCCAGTTCCTCGCTTTCAGCCACGGCCACCGCAAGGATGATCGCCTCCTTGCCCGGGAAGTGGTTGTAGAGATTGCCGAGACTGACGCTGGCCGCCTGCGCGATGTCGCGCATGCTGGTCTGGTGGAAGCCCTTGATGAGGAAACACTGCAGGGCCGCCTGCAGGATCTGCGCGGCGCGTTGCTCGTTGCGGTCGGTTCGGTTCATGCCAGGCATAATGAACGAACGTTCGCTCACTTTTAAGGGCAAGGAGATCTGCCGGCAGGGCGCCGTTCAGCCCTGCCCTACGCGACCCTGTACGGTTTCAGAAGAACTCGTCGAGAAGACGGTAGAACGCCAGCCGCCGTTGGTCTGCCGCAACGCCATAGCGGCGGAACAGCGGCGCGACCCAGCGCGTGTCGCCGAAGTTGTGGACCAGGCTGCGCGCGGCCAGTGCCAGATCCTGGTAGCGATCTGCCACGCCCAGCCGGCCACAGTCGATGAAACCACTGAAACAGCCCTCGGCTGCCAGCAGGTTCGGCAGGCAGGCGTCGCCATGGCTGACCACCAGATCCTCGTGACCGGGCCGGGTAGCGCGCAATTCGGCAAACACCTGCTGCGCGCTCTGCCCCAGTCGCTCGTCATCGAAGTCATCGGCGTCGACGAGGCCCGCCTCAACCCGTGCCTGCGCCGCCTGCAGGCGCGAAGCCAGCCGCTGGTCGAACGGACAGGTCGCGACCGGAATGGCATGCAGACCCCGCAGCGCATCGGCCAGCAGTTCCACCAGATGCTGGGGCGGCAGCTCCGGCGACGAAGCCAGATCGCGCCCGGGCAAGGCACTCATCAGCAGCCAGCGCCGTCCCGTCTCCTCGGCGGTGGCGATCACCGCAGGGGCCGGCTGTCCCTGCCCCTGCAGCCAGCGCAGGCGGGCGACCTCATCACCCAGTTCACTGAAGGCATCGATCACTTCCGATTTCAGGAAGGCATCGGCCTGTCCCGGGCGATGCACGCGGGCGACGTCCGCGCGCGATACGCCGATCGACTGCCGATCGATGCGCGCATCCGCCAGCGCGTGCTGCCAAGCCCTGGGCAATGGCATTCCATCGGGGCTGGCGTGCAGTGCGTCCATGCATGGGTACTCACTTTTGTCGGTGACCCTGCCGATTCTCGCTCATCCGCCCCTGGCCGCGAGCAGCAGGCAGGCCGTGAGGTACATGCCAAGACCGAATACCGAATGTGCGAGCAGGCTGCGCAGTCGGGCTTTGAGCGGAGCCGGCGTTCTGGATGCGGCAATGCCAGCGCCCATCCCGGGCTGCATGATGAAGAACGGCGCGACGACACTGAGCATGCCGAACACCAGTGCCGGCAGCAGGGTTGGCGACTGCACCCAGCCATCGCCGACGGCAGCGAGCAGCATCGCCGCGAACAGCACACCGATGAGGTAGTGCGCCGACCACCCCAGCACGCGCTCCCCCTTTACCGGCGCCGCCCGAGCGATCGCCTCATGGCGGAAACACCCGCGCGGCAGATGGCCCAGCCAACGCCCCACCATTCCGAAATCCAGGGTGGGAATACCCAATACCCTGCGCTGCACGACCGACCACAGGTCCAGCACGACGGTGGCGCCGACGCCGATCGCAACCGCATCGACCAGGAATGCAGAAGATCCGTTCATGGCAATACCTTCAATTACTTGCTTGAATGATTGAGCAATGGTAGCGTGCCGAACATGAACGCTTCAACCCATCCGCCTTCGTCGCCCCTGGAGGCGCTGGCCGAGATCGCCCGGACCCTGGGCCATCCACATCGCCTGGCGCTGCTTGAGCACATCGCGCAGGGCGAACGTGCGGTGGAACGCCTCGCTGAACTGACCGGGCTGACCGTGGCCAATACTTCACAGCATCTGCAGCAGCTGCGCCGCGCAGGCCTGGTGCAGACGCGCCGCGATGGCAAGCGCATCCTGTACCGCAGCGGCGATGGTCCACTGGGTAGTCTGCTGGCCGCACTGCGCGACTATGCCGACCACCAGCGCAGCGAGATGCAGGGCGTGATCGCTGACAGCGTGCATCGCCGCGACACCCTGGAAGGGATGACCGTAGAGCAGTTGCTGGCGCAGCGAAGTGATGTGGTGCTGCTGGACGTGCGCCCACGCGAAGAGTTCGATCTTGGCCACCTGCCGGGCGCACTGAACATTCCCGCTACGGAACTGCGCGAACGGATGGACGAATTGCCGCGCGACGTCCACATTGTCGCGTACTGCCGCGGGCCCTACTGCGTGCTTTCAAGCGCTGCGGTCACACTGCTGCGCGATGCCGGATTGACCGCGCAGCGCCTCGCTGCCGGCTATCCGGAATGGAAAGCCGCCGGCCTGCGGGTGGATATTCCCGCGCACTGAGCAGGACCTCGTCATGGATGATGCCTTCCCTCCGTTGATCGACATCATCTGGCGACGGTTGTTCGCCGGCCAACACACGCTGCTGGATGAGCCACATCTGTACCTGGCCTGCAGCGATGATTTCGACGACGGTGAGGACGGCATGCTGCTGCAGCCGGTTGCCGGCCCTGCCCGTGCACTGCTGCGCCCTGCCCTGGCCGATCGCCTGCACCTGCACGCGCAACCTCACTGGACGCTGGCGCAGCTGCAACAGCGCTTGCAGCAGCTCGGCCAGCACACACACGGCGCCGACCGTGTCTTCTATTTTCCCGCCGCAACACTCGCCATCCTCGCCGAGCAGCCGGCCACACCGCATATCCGCCGCCTTGGCCCGGCCGACGCCGCAGCATTCAACGTGTTCCGCAGCCGCGCCAGCGAGGACGATCTCGATGCCGCCTGGGTCGAGCTGGATCACTGGCAGGTGTTCGGTGCGTTCGATGGGGAGCAACTGCTGGCCATTGGCAGCATGTACCCGTGGGGACTTGATCCGTCGTTGGCCGACATGGGCGTGCTGACGCTGCCTGAAGCACGTGGACGCGGTCTTGCACGCCAGCTTGTACAGGCCATGGCCGTGTCCGCACAGGCGGCGGGGCTGCAGCCGCAGTACCGCTGCCAGCTCGACAACAGCGCCTCGATCATCACCGCCGAACGCAGCGGCCTGCGTGCGTTCGCCGATTGGGACACCGTTCTGGCGGTCGATTGAGGCCGTCGCACTACAACAAGGAAGCAGGATGAAGTTGATGGTCATCGGCGCCAGCAGGGGCCTGGGTCGCGCATTTGTGGAAGGCCTGTGCAGTGCCGGCGACACCGTCATCGGCGTTTCGCGCAGTCGTCCGCGCGACGTTGAATGCCCCGAGGGTGTCAACCTGCAGTGGATCGAAGCCGATCTGTCCCAGCCCACCTTTGCTGCCAATCACATCGCAGCGCAGGCCCCGGCCGATCTGGATGTGCTCATCCACAACCTGGGCATCTGGGAAGAGACGGCCTTCAGCGACGAGTACGCCTTCCTCGACGAAAGCGATGCCGCGCTTGCCCAGCTGGTCGACGTCAATATCACCGCCACCCTGGTGCTGCTGCAGCGCCTGCTGCCGAGGGTACTGGGCGCAGCACGCCCACAGCTGGTGCTGACCGGCTCCACCTCGGCACTGCCGCGCAGTGGCCGCCCGGAAGTGGCGTTCGGCGCATCCAAGTTCGCACTCAACGGCATCGCCGATGCGCTGCGCGAAGGCTTCCGGGATCGACGCCTGGCGGTGACCAGCCTGCAGCTGGGCTACCTCAACACCGACGATGCGCTGTCGGTGCCCGTAGCAGACGCCGCAGCGCGCGGCGACGGCGCCCTGGTGCCGGTCCATGATGTCGTGGCGATGGTACGCGCCCTGCTGCAGCTGTCACCGTCGGGCTTCGTGCGCGAGCTGGTGCTGCCGGCCATCGCCGACCCGCGCTACTGACCGCCTCTGCACAGGCAAGGCTCGACCTTCTCGCGCAACAGGTAGCCAAGCACGATGGCGGTCAGCACGGTCGCCATCGCCAGGACAAACAGCTGGCCACGGACGGACTCCATGTACGCCTGGGCCAGCACCGTTCTCGAAACGCCGGGCAACGCCTCCACGGCTCCCCCAAGGTCGCCCATGGACAGCCTGTGCACGGCAACGCGGGGAACAACGCCGGTCTCCTGCGCCACACGTCCGCCAATCCGGGCCGAGAGCAGGATGCCGACAAGCGCGAGGGCGACTGAATCACCTGCCAAGCGCATCACATTGAAGATGCCAGCAGCCATGCCCGCTTGCTCCTTGCCGACCACGCTGACCGCCAGGCCATCCATGATCCCCCAGGGAAGACCGATGCCGATACCGATGAGCAGCATCGGCGTCCAGCGCACCGACGGGGATTGGAACACCTGCGCAAGCCATGCCAGGCCCACGGCAGCGATCAGCAGGCCGGCACAGCACAGCGCGCGCGCCGGAATCCATTGCAGCAGGTAGCCTGCGACCAGGGGAACCACCAGCAATGGCGCAGACAGCGCCGCCATCGCCAGCCCAGCTTCGGTCGGCCGCAGACCTTCGACACCGATGAAACCCGCCGGCAGCACCACCAGAAGGACGACGTAGGAGAACGCAGGCGCAGCGGCGAGAATCTGTACACCGACAAAGCGCCGGTTACGGAACAGACCGAGATCCAGCAGGGGTGTTTGATGGGAACGCTCCACGGCAATGAACACGCCCAGCAACACCACCGCGAGCGCCAGCAGTGCCAGCGTCTGCGGATGCAACACGCCGCGTTCCGGCAACACGATCATGGCGTAGGTGAGTGAACCCAGCGCCAGCATGAAGGTGACGGCACCCAGCCAGTCCAGGCGAGGCGAACCGGTGTTTTTCGATTCGACGGATGACACGGCAACCAGGGGCACCGTCAGCGCAGCCAGCAACGCGGGAAGGAAAAACACCCATTCCCAGCCCAGCGCATCGATCAGTGCACCCGCCAGCAAAGGGCCGCCTGCAGCCCCCACGCCGAAGGTGGTGCCGATCAGGCTGAAAACCCTGGCCCGCGCATGGCCATCGAACATCTGCGCCAACGATGCCATTGCGCCAGCAAACGCTGCCGAGGCCGCCATCCCCTGCATCAGTCGCAGGGCATTGATCCATGCCACATCGGGCATCAAGGGGATCAGGCCGGTGACGAGCGCAAACAACACGCCTCCCACAATCCAGGTTCTGCGCCTGCCATGCAGATCGGCCAGGCCACCGGCCACCAGCGTGGTGCAGCCATAGGTCAACAAGTAGGCGTTGATGATCCAGTACAACGCTGCAGGCGAGCCACCCAGCGCGGCGCGGATGGCGGGAATGCCCACCGCGGGGCTGGCAATGCTCAACGGAATGGTAAGCGCGGTCAGGCAGCCCGCAATCACCACCCCAAGGCGTGATGATCCGGCCGTCGCAGCAGAAGCAACAGACATGTCGAGGACGCTCCAGCGTGGCCAGGCGCCACCGCATTGATGCTATCGACGACGCTATACCGGAAGAATCCATCAATGGGTCCGTGCTTTAATGACATAAACGTCATCAATGGCTACGTATGGACAGCTTTGCCGGTCTCAGCCTCTTCGTTCTGGTCGCCGAGGCACGCAGCTTCGCCTCCGCAGCGCGACAGCGTGGGATTACCCCTTCCGCGGCAAGCAAGACCATTGCCCGGCTGGAAGAGCGCCTGGGCGCCCGCCTGCTGAATCGCAATACCCGCAGTGTCAGCCTGACCGCCGAAGGCGAGCAGTTCCTTGAACGCTGCCGGCGCATCATGAGCGAGGTCGCGGCAGCCGAGCGCGAGTTGACCGACGCTCACGCCGCGCCCAGCGGTCGACTGAAAGTCAGCCTTCCACTTGCCAGCGGACTGATGCTGCCCGCGCTTTCGGCGTTTGCGCACCGTTTCCCGGCCATCGAACTCGACCTGCACTTCAGCGACCGTCTTGTCGATGTCATCGAGGAAGGCTTCGATGCGGTCGTGCGTACAGGCAGCCCCGCCGACTCCAGGCTGCACGGTCGCAATCTCGGCAGTACCCGGCTGTTGTGCGTGGGTGCCCCTGCGTACTTCGCCAAACTCGGCACGCCACAGCATCCGGACGAACTGGGCAGCCACGCGTGCCTTCTCCATCGCTTTCCCGGCACCGGCCTGATCGAACGTTGGCCACTATCCGCGCATGAGGGAGGAGCTGAGCTGCGGCTGACGCCCGCAATGACCGCCAATCATCTTGAGACGATCCTGCACATGGCCATCGACGGCCATGGCATTGCGTGCCTGCCCGACTTCGCCACCCGCGATGCGCTCGACCATGGTGTCCTCGTGAGCGTTCTGGACGCATGGAGCACCGAGCACAGCACCTTCTGGGCACTCTGGCCAAGCCATCGCCATCAGCAGCCGCGTGTTCGGGTGTTTGTCGATTTCATGGCCAAACACCTCCTTCCCGGAAACGACCGCTGCAATTGAACCTGCACGCTGCTGCGACTACGCTGCTTGTCACTGGCCGTCGGTCACAGGCGGGAACCTGCTATGGATGCGCTTTCAAGGGTCTCGGCCCAGGTCCTGGACAGCGCCCTGCCCAGCCTGCCGCTGTACCTGCTGCAGGCCACGGCGGTGATCGGCATGATCGGCGTGCTGCTGATCGCCACCCGTCGCGCCGGGCACGCCATTGAAGGCCGACGCCTGTATGTCGGCATCGCGCTGGGCCTGATCTACCTGTTCAACTCCTGGTTCGTGGCCCGTTACACCCAGGGCGTGGTCAAGCTGCATCTCGGCTTCGACATCCTGCTGGTCAGTGGCCTGCTCGGAGGTTGGCGCGGCGGCCTGGCCTGCCTGGCCGCCGCCCTGCTCGCCCGCTACCAGTTCGTCGGCACCCAGTTCTTCCTGCCTGCCAGCCTTGAGGCTGTGTTGCAGATGGGCGCGGGCGTCTGGCTGCGCAGGCGCCTGCATCCGCGCATGCTCAACGAACTCTCGCCGCGCATGATCCTGCAGGCGTGGTCCGTGCGTATCGGGATGACCGCTCTGGGCCTGGCGTTGGGTGTGGCGATCATTGGTGCCGATCAACTACCGGTGGCCGAACTGGCTATCCAGCGCCTGCTGGCACTGCCGGTCTCGCTGCTGGTGCTTGGTGCGGTGTTCGCGCTGGTCTACAACGATGCCCAGATCGATGCACAGCGCCAGCGTGAACAGGCATGGCTGCGCATCGATCCGATCAGCGGCCTGCCCAACATGCGGGCGCTGGGCGAACGGCTCCAGCATTTCTGGCACGGCAACGACGGCCTCGGCAAGGCCTGCCTGGTGGTGGTCGAGATGGGCAACCTGCGCGACCTGCGCCTGCGCTATGGCCCGCTGCAGGACAACGGGCTGTGGCATCGCGATACGCCGGCCGACGTTCAACGGTTGCTGCCATCGCTGGCGGTGGACGACGTGGAGGTCTACCAGTTCGGCGATGCTGCGCTGGCAATCCTGGTGCGCGGCATGTCGTTGGTCGAGCTGCGCAGCCAGGCCCATATCACCGAGCTGGCCCGCA
>DQIG01000051.1:2103-2497 GCA_003525885.1 Stenotrophomonas sp. | reverse complement strand
CATATCACCGAGCTGGCCCGCAATCTTGCCGATCGTGTCGGCCGCGAATGGCCAGGCTTCCGGCCACTGTTCCGCTGCGCGGTGGTCGAGCTGAAGCCCCCGACCGCCGCCGACGAAGGTCACCTGCCGTTCCGGGCGATCACGCTGGCGCTGAGCGCGATCGAGTCGGGCGTGGTGTTTTTCGACGACCCGATCCAGCGCGACAGCGAGATCGATGCCCTGATCGAGTTCGCGCTCGAGCGCTGGCTGCAGCAGGGTGACGCTCCCCTGTGCTACCAGCCCAAGCATCGCCTGAGCGACCGCCGGCTGGTCGGCGCCGAAGCACTGCTGCGCATGCGCGATGGCGAAGGCCGGCCGATTGCACCGATGCGGGCGATCTCGCTGCTGCGCCGGC
>DQIG01000051.1:1322-1954 GCA_003525885.1 Stenotrophomonas sp. | reverse complement strand
GCGATCTCGCTGCTGCGCCGGCAAGGCCGGCTGGCAGACCTTGAATGGGCCACGCTGCAGTCGGCGGTGCACTTCCTGCAGCACTGCCGGCAGGACGGCACGGCGCTGACCATTGCAGTCAACGTTTCAGCCGAATCCCTGCGCCTGCCCGACTTCGGTCTGCGCCTGCAGGAGCTGCTGCAGCTGCACGACATCCCTGGTGCGATGCTGAGGCTGGAAATCGTCGAATGGACCGAGATCGTCGAGCGCGATGTGGTCGATGCCAACATCGCACAGCTGCTGGCGGCCGATGTCACCCTGTCGCTGGATGACTTCGGCGCCGGCTATTCGACCCTGATCCTGCTTTCGCAGCTGGCCATCGCCGAGGTCAAGATCGAGCAGGCACTGATCGCCTCGCTGTCCGACGCCAAGTCGCAGTCGATCGTGCGCTTCATCGTCGAAGTCGCGCACCGCTGCGGCGCCATCGTGGTGGCCGAAGGCACGGAAACCCTGGCGCAGGAACAGCAACTGCGCGCACTGGGAGTGGATGTCGGCCAGGGCTATCTGTACTCGGCAGCGCTGCCAGCAGATGAATTCCGCCGGTTCGCCGCCAGCTAGACCGCGTAGAAACCCAGGAACATCGCCACCGCCGA
>DQIG01000051.1:716-1175 GCA_003525885.1 Stenotrophomonas sp. | reverse complement strand
CCAGGAACATCGCCACCGCCGATTCGGCCACGCGCGCACGTTCCTGTGCTGTCAACGGTGGCTGCCCCATTGTCACCTGCGGCCAGAACGCAAAGCTCTTCACCAGCCCGTGCAACTGGTGGCCGGCGAACTCCGGATCGACCTCGCGCAGCCGGCCATCGGCGATCGCCGCACGGATCCAGGCACTCTCGCCACTTTCCTTTTCGCCCATGCGGCAGACGATGGCCTGCGCCCGCTCCGGCGAGTGGATGATCTCGGCCATCGCGACCCGCGCCAGATCGATGAAGTTCCCATCGCTGAGCAGTTCCAGCTTCTGGTCCAGCAGCTGCAGCAACTGCGTGTGCAGCGGCTGGTCGGCACGGTACGGCAATGCGTCGCTGGCCACGCTGCGCTCCCACAGCTCCTCCAGGATCATCGAGAACAGCGCTTCCTTGCTCGGGAAGTGGTTGTAGACGGTGC
>DQIG01000051.1:0-560 GCA_003525885.1 Stenotrophomonas sp. | reverse complement strand
GGTTGTAGACGGTGCGCTTGGAGACCCCCGCCACCTCGGCGATGCGGTCCATGCTGGTCGCCTCGTAGCCCGATGCACGGAACTCCTCCACCGCCGCGCGCACGATCGCCTCGCGTTTGCGGTCAGTCAGGCGTTGCGGGGCTCGGGACATGGCGGGAACCGGATAGCTGAACGAATTCCATCATTTTACACCCGGCAGTGTACTTTTGGAAAACACGAAACTACACTGTGCAGTGTACCCAGCGGACGTCACCCATGAAGCGCCTGCTCCTTGTCCTCTTGCTTGGAATCCTCGCCGTGACCGCCTACACCTTCTGCAAGTCCTGGTCCCTCCCCGACTTCCCCGATTCGCCGCAGTACCGTGATGGCAAGTTCCGAAATGCCCTGCCCCGTCCGGCAATGGGCCTGCGCGACGGTGCGGAGATCTGGTGGACCTTCCTGTTCAACAAGCCCAAGGGCACCGTGCCCGCCCACCCGATTCCGGTGCAGCCGCTGGATCGCGCCACGCTGGACGCCGCACCGGATCGCAGCCTGTTCCGGCTGGGGCACTCCACGATCCT
>DQIG01000050.1 GCA_003525885.1 Stenotrophomonas sp. | reverse complement strand
GTGGCCTGGCCCCAGGGGCTGCGGCCCACGGGCGCCGGTGGAACGATGGCGCGGAAGCCGGGCCGCCCGGGTTCGGTGGTGTTCACGGCGTTGTCGCTGCGCGCGGCTGCGGTGGCGGTCGACGCGCTGGCCAGGCCGCCCGCGGCCAGTCCGGCCGAAGCGATCAGGCGACGCCGTGCGGGCGAGAGCAGGTCAGCCCAGTGGGCATCATCGTCGCCGGCGTCGATGAGGGTCTGCGGGTCCGGGTGCATGAAGGGCTCCGTGGCGGCATTGTGTGGGCAGGCAAGCACGCTCGGGCAGGGCTGCCGGTGGCGTCCAATAAGCAGCCGGCATCACCTCATGCACGGCCGCCTTCGTCGCCATTGAGCGCGACCGGGCGGCGGGCTAGGGTGCAGGTCTGCTGCCCCGGAGCCCGCCATGATCCCGCTTGATGCCGACACGCCGCGCAAGCGCGCGACCTTCCGCCAGCTGCATGCAGCTGGGTGCTTCGTGCTGCCCAACCCGTGGGACGTGGGGAGTGCGCGTTATTTGCAACGGCAGGGCTTCCAGGCGCTGGCCACGACCAGTGCCGGCTGCGCCTGGAGTGAGGGGCGACCGGACGGCGCGGTATCGCTGCAGGCCACGCTGGAGCATCTGCGCCTGATGGCGGCGGCGACCCCGTTGCCGTTGAATGCCGACTTCGGTGATGGCTTCGGCGCCACGCCGCAGGCGGTGGAGGAGGCGGTGGCCGCGGCGCTCGATACCGGCATTGCGGCGTTGTCGATCGAGGATGCCAGCGGCGTGGCCGATGCACCGCTGCGCCCGATCGATCAGGCGGTCGAGCGCCTGCGCGCGGCACGTACGGCCATCGACCGCGCGGGCGGCGATGTGCTGCTGGTCGGGCGTGCGGAGAATTTCTTCGTGGGCGTGCCGGATCTGCACGACACCCTGCGGCGCCTGCGTGCGTATGCCGAGGCCGGCGCCGATGTGCTGTATGCACCGGGCATCAGCACGCGCGAGCAGATCAGTGCGGTGGTCGCCGCTGCGGGATCGAAGCCAGTGAACCTGCTGGTCGGCGGACCGACGTCGCTGAGCCTGCAGGACATCGCGGCGCTTGGCGTTCGCCGGGTCAGCCTGGGCGGTGCGCTGGCACGTGCCGCATGGGGTGGACTGATGCAGGCGACCCAGCCGATCGTGCAGGACGGACGCTTCGATGGCCTGCAGCAGGCGGCTTCCGGGGCTGCCTTGAACGCGTTGTTCCGCTGACGGAAGCCTCGGTGCGGGCCCGGGCCAGCCGGGGCAGCAGATCCAGGCCATGCGTGGATGGATGCGCCTACGCCTACAGCGCTTCCATTCCACCCGTGGGCGGGGTCACGCCTGGCTCCAGCGCCGGCAGCAGTTGTCGCAGCAGCGCGGGGTTGTCCAGCATCGCGGCGCCGTCCAGGTAGCTCCAGTGCGTTGCGCCGACGCGGCGCACGGCGACCATGAACGAGGTACTGCGCATCGGTGCTTCGCGCACGCGCAGTAGTGACCGGCGTGGCACGAAGCAGACTTCTTCATCTCCGGCCGCGTAGGTGCGTCCCGGCACGCCGGCCTCGTCGCTGATGACGGTGACCCCGGCCTTGCGCAGCGCCTTCACCGTGTCGCGGGTCATCCGCGCATAGGCCTCATCGCCTCCGGCCAGTTGCTTCAGGCTGGGATGGGTGCGCGCGATGATCAGGTCGGTATCGCCGCGGGCGAATGCAGACATCATCGCCTGCACGTCCTGGCGCAGCGCGGCTGATTCGGCCGGGCCCAGTTCACCGGCCAAGGCCGGCGATGCGGCCACGGCCCACAGCAGGGCCAGCAACAGAGCAGACAGGCGTGGATGCATCCTCGAACCTCCTCCGGTCGACCGCCGCACTATACGGGTGGCGCGCGAAAACAGCGTCCCACCGATGGCGCTGGTTTCCCGGAAATTGCTAATTACTATTGGTAGGTAATGATTCCTGGAGATTCCTCCCATGCACAGCCTCATTGTCATCGCCCACCCTGAACCCGGTTCGCTGACCCACGCGATGGCGCATCGCATCGGCGACGCCATTGCCGCGGCCGGCACCGGCAACACCGTGGCCTATGCCGACCTGATGGCCGAAGGCTTCGATCCGCGTTTCAACCCGCAGGACCAGGCGTTGTTCCGCAGCACCGGCGCGGTACCGGCCGATGTCGCTGCCGAGCACGCGCGCCTGGATGCCACCGATACGCTGGTGCTGGTATTCCCGTTGTACTGGTGGTCGTTCCCGGCGCTGCTGAAGGGCTGGATCGATCGCGTGTTCACCTACGACTGGGCCTACGCACAGGATGCGCAGGGCAAGCTGGTGAAGAAGCTGCAGCGCATGGGTGTGCATCTGGTCGGGTTGGGCGGCGCCGATGCAGCGATGGTCGAACGACGCGGCTACGATGCGGCGATGAAGACACAGATCGACATGGGCATCTTCGACTACTGCGGCGCACGTGTGCTGTCGTCCGACCTGCTGCTGGATGCCGATACCGGTGCCGCGGAAGCGCATCTGCAGACCGCGCTGGCGATCGGCCGTAAAATCGGAGTCCCGATGCGCTGATCGCCGTGTTCCGCCGATGCCTGCCAACGCCGCTCCCACGCGCCGCCGAATGACCCGAGAGCAACGTGCCCGCCAGTTGCTGGATGTGGCCTGGGCCCTGGTCGGCGAAGAGGGCACCGGCGCGCTGACGCTGGGCCGCCTGGCGGAGGCCGCCGGCGTGACCAAGCCGGTGGCCTACGATCACTTCGTGACCCGTAATGGCCTGCTGGCGGCGCTCTACGATGACTATGACGGTCGCCAGACGGTGGTCTTCCACGAGCGCATCGGTCGCGCCCGGGCGCAACTTGCCGATCGGGCGGCGGCCATCGCCTCCGGCTACATCGACTGCATCCTGAGCCAGGGCAGTGAAGTGCAGGGCATCCTTGCCGCGCTGGTGGGGGCGCCGGAACTGCACGAGGTGCGGCGGCGCTACCAGCAGGATTTCATCGACAACTGCCAGGTCTGGCTGGGCCCGTTCGCTGCCGACGGCACGGTGTCGCTGGCAGGGCGCTGGGCCATCCTCGGGGCGGCTGAAACTCTTTCAGAGGGCGTGGCTGCCGGCGCGCTGGACAAGGCCGGTGCCGAGGCCGAGCTTCAGCGCTTGATCGTGGCGACAGTCAAGCGGCGCTGAGCCGCGCGAGCGGTCAGGCGCCGGCCAGCGCGGCGAATCCTGCTGCCAGCTGGTCGCGCACCAATGCGTCACGCGCGTCGCGGCTTTCAGAGCCCAGCACCACGGTAATCAGGCGTACCAGCTGGTCCCGTCCGGGTACTGCCCGGCATGCGGTGGCGGCCAGGCAGAAGCCCGCAGCCTGGGTGTAGCCCGTCTTCAATCCATCCACGCCGTCTTCGCCAAGCAGGGCGTTCTGGTTGTTGCGGTTGAAGCTGCCATGCGCGAACGCGCGCTGCGCGGTGATCGCCAGGATCTGCGGATGGTCGTTCAGCAGGC
>DQIG01000082.1:2381-11661 GCA_003525885.1 Stenotrophomonas sp. | reverse complement strand
AGGACGAGCCGGAGTGGATGCTGGAATGGCGCCTGGAAGCCTATCGCCGCTGGCTGGAGCTGGAGGAGCCGACCTGGGCCAAGGTCGACTATCCGAAGATCGACTACCAGGACACCTATTATTACGCCGCGCCCAAGAAGAAGGACGGCCCCAAGAGCCTGGACGAGGTCGATCCCGAGCTGCTGGCCGTCTACGAGAAGCTGGGCATCCCGCTGAAGGAGCAGGCCGTGCTGGCCGGCGTCGAGGGCGCGCCGCGCTACGCCGTGGACGCGGTGTTCGACAGCGTCAGCGTCGTGACCACCTTCAAGAAGGAGCTGGCCCAGGCCGGCGTCATCTTCTGCTCGATGAGCGAGGCGATCCGCGAGCATCCGGAACTGGTCAGGCAGTACCTGGGCAGCGTGGTGCCGACCTCGGACAACTATTTCGCGTGCCTCAACAGCGCGGTCTTCTCGGACGGCTCGTTCGTCTACGTGCCGCCGGGCGTGCGCTGCCCGATGGAGCTGTCGACCTATTTCCGGATCAACGCCAAGGATTCCGGCCAGTTCGAACGCACCCTGATCATCGCCGACAAGGGCGCCTACGTCTCGTACCTGGAAGGCTGCACCGCGCCGATGCGCGACGAGAACCAGCTGCACGCGGCCGTGGTCGAGCTGGTGCTGCTGGACGACGCCGAGATCAAGTATTCGACGGTCCAGAACTGGTACCCGGGTGATCCGGAGACCGGGAAGGGCGGCATCTACAACTTCGTGACCAAGCGCGCCGACTGCCGCGGCGACCGCTCCAAGGTGTCGTGGACCCAGGTCGAGACCGGCTCGGCCATCACCTGGAAGTATCCGTCCTGCGTGCTGCGCGGCGAGGGGAGCTCGGGCGAGTTCTACTCGATCGCCGTGACCAACGGCCACCAGCAGGCCGACACCGGCACCAAGATGATCCACCTGGGCGCCAACACGAAGTCGCGGATCGTGGCCAAGGGCATCAGCGCGGGCAAGTCGACCAGCACCTATCGCGGCCTGGTCTCGGCTCACCCCAAGGCCAAGGGCGCGCGCAACTTCACCCAGTGCGACAGCCTGCTGATCGGCAAGACCTGCGCGGCCCACACCGTACCCTATATCGAGGCCCGCAACGGCCAGTCGGTGTTCGAGCACGAGGCCACCACCACCCGCCTGTCGGACGACCAGCTGTTCTACTGCCAGCAGCGCGGCCTTTCCCAGGAAGAGGCCGTGGCCCTGCTGGTCAACGGCTTCGTCAAGGACGTGCTGCAGCAGCTGCCCATGGAGTTCGCCGTCGAGGCCCAGAAGCTGGTGGCGATCAGCCTGGAAGGCTCGGTGGGATGACCGGCGCCGCGGATCCGGATTTGTGGCGGGACGAGCTCTTCGATGCGGCGATCAATTTCGCGACGCTGACCGCTGAACTTCACCGCAAAAAGCCGGCTGGTGAACCAGAGCCGACGCTTGAGCTTGTTGTCGAAACGCTTGTCAGTTGGTGGATCGACCACGGCTTCTCGAAACAGCAAATCACATCGGCTCTGCATGCCGCCGCGCAGAGCCCCGAACTTGAATTCGAAGGCTGGCTCAGCCGGATGGACCAGAATGCTTAAGATCGAAAACCTCCACGCCCGCGTCGAAGACAAGCCGATCCTGAAGGGCGTCACGCTCGAAGTGCCGGCCGGCGAGGTGCACGCCATCATGGGGCCGAACGGCGCCGGCAAGTCGACGTTGTCCTACGTGCTGACCGGCCGCGACGGCTACGAGGTCACCGAGGGTTCGGCCAGCCTGAACGGCGAGGACCTGCTGGAGCTGGATCCGGCCGAGCGCGCCGCCAAGGGCGTGTTCCTGTCGTTCCAGTATCCGCTTGAAATTCCGGGTGTTCCGGCCCTGACCTTCATCCGCACCGCCCTGAACGCCCAGCGCCGCGCGCGGGGCGAGGACGAGATCGCCGCGCCGGCTTTCCTGAAGCTGGCCAAGGAGAAGGCCGCATCTCTGAAGATCGACTTCGAGATGCTCAAGCGCGGCCTGAACGTCGGCTTCTCGGGCGGCGAGAAGAAGCGGATGGAAATCCTTCAGATGGCGATGCTTTCGCCCAAGTTCCTGATCCTGGACGAGACGGATTCGGGCCTGGACATCGACGCCCTGAAGATCGTGTCGGAAGGCGTCAACGCCCTGCGCGCGCCCGATCGCGGCATGCTGGTCATCACCCACTACCAGCGCCTGCTGGACTACATCAAGCCGGACGTGGTGCACGTGCTGGCCGACGGCCGCATCGTCAAGAGCGGCGGCCCGGAACTGGCACTGGAGCTGGAAGCGCACGGCTATGATTTCCTGAAGGACCGCGTCGTGCCCGAGGCGGCAGTCTGATGAGCGCCCTGCTCGACTCGATGGCCCAGGCCTTCTGCGGCAGCGATGCGCGCCGCGAAGTGCTGGATGCGGCCCTGCGCGACGGCCTGCCCGCCGCCCGTAACGAAGCCTGGAAGTACACCTCGCTGCGCCAGCTGGAACGCCGTGCGTTCGCCGCGGCGCCGCTGCAGGGCCCGGCGCTGGACGCCGCGCTGCTGGACGACATCCCGGCCCCGCGCCTGGTGTTCGTCAACGGCCGCCTGGATGCCGCGCTGAGCGACGTGCAGGCCCTGCCGTCCGGCGTGCAGCTGCAGCCGCTGTCGGCCGCACTGGCCGCCGGCGAAGACGCCGCGCGTTTCCTTGGCCGTCGCTACGAGCGCAGCGAAGAAATCTTTGCCCGCCTCAACGCCGCGCTGGCCGATGAGGGCGTGGTGCTGCGCGTGGATGAAGGCGTGCAGGTCGAAACGCCGCTGCAGCTGGTATTTGCCAGCGCCGCCGGCGAAGCCGATCTGGCCTGGCACCACCGCCACCTGATCGAACTGCGTGCCGGCGCCAGCCTCGGCGTGGTCGAGCACCGCTTCAGCGTGGGTGATTCGGCCCACCTGGACAACACCGTGCTGCATGCCCACGTCGCCCGCGATGCCGTGCTCAAGCACGCGCGCGTCCAGGCCGGCAGCGCGCGCCAGACCAGCTTCCTGCGTACCGACGCGGTGCTGGCTCGCGACGCGCAGTACCACCGCGTCGACCTAGAACTGGGCGCCGCGCTCAGCCGCCACGAACTGAACGTACGCCTGGAAGGCGACAACGCCCAGCTGACCGCCAACGGCGTGCTGCTCGGCAATGGCCGCCGCCACGTCGAGACCCGACTGGGCATCGATCACATCGCGCGCGACACAAACTGCGAACTGCTGTGGCGTGGCGTTGCCGCCAACCGCAGCCGCGTGGTGTTCCATGGTGGCATCCAGATCCGCGAAGGCGCCGATGGCACCGACGCGAACCTGTCCAACAAGAACCTGCTGCTGTCGGCCGACGCCGAGATCGACACCCAGCCGACGCTGGTGATCGACGCCGATGAAGTGAAGGCCGCGCACGGCGCGACCGTCGGCCAGCTCGATGCCAACGCGCTGTTCTACCTGCGCTCGCGCGGCCTGCCGCAGGCACAGGCGCAGGCACTGCTCAGTGCCGCGTTCTGCCACGAACCGCTGAAGATCCTGCCGGAAGCCCTGCGCGAGCAGCTGGCACGTCGCCTGGACAAGGCCCTCGCCGAGGCGGGTGTGGCATGAACCTGTCCACCCCGCGTCCGATCGAAACCCCCAGCGGCGCGCCCGACTGGGATCGCGTCCGCCTCGACTTCCCGCTGCTGATGCGTGAAGTGCACGGCAAGCCGCTGGTCTATTTCGACAATGCCAACACCGGCCAGAAGCCGGTGCAGGTGATCGGCGCGGTGGACGAGTTCTACCGCCGCTACAACGCCAACGTCAGCCGCGCGGTGCATGCACTGGGCAGCGAAGCCACCGACGCCTACGAAGGCGCGCGCAACAAGCTGGCACGCTTCCTCAACGTGCGCGCCAGCGATCTGGTGCTGTGCAGCGGCACCACCTTCGCCATCAACCTGGTGGCGTACTCGTGGGCGCTGCCGCGATTGAAGGCCGGCGACGTGATCCTGGTCTCGCGCATGGAGCACCACGCCAACATCGTGCCGTGGCAGCTGGTCGCGCAGCGTACCGGCGCCACCATCCGCGTGGCCGAGATCACGCCTGACGGCGCACTCGATCTGGATGCGCTGCGCGCGGCGATGACCCCCGAGGTCAAGCTGCTGGCGGTCACCCACGTGTCCAATGTGCTGGGCACGGTCAACCCGGTGCGCGAGATCTGCCGTGAAGCGCGCAAGCGCGGCATCATCACCGTGGTCGATGGCTCGCAGGCGGTGCCGCACCGCAAGGTCGACGTCGCCGCCATCGGCTGCGACTTCTACGCGATCACCGGCCACAAGATGTGCGGTCCGACCGGCACCGGTGCGCTGTGGGCGCGCCGCGAGCACCTGGACGCAATGCCGCCGTTCCTCGGCGGTGGCGAAATGATCAAGGAAGTCAGCTTCGACGGCACCGTGTTCAACGATGCCCCGCACAAGTTCGAAGCGGGCACCCCGAACATCGCCGGCTTCATTGGCCTGGGCGTGGCCGCCGACTACCTGCAGCAGCTGGGCCAGGACAACGTGGAAGCGCGCGAAGCCGAACTGCTTGCGCACTTCACCGAAGAACTGCGCCGCGTCGACGGCCTGCGCATCATCGGCGAAGCGCCGGAGAAGGCGGCCGTGGTCTCGTTCCTGATCGACGGCGCGCATGCGCACGATCTGGCCACGCTGCTTGATCTGGAAGGCGTGGCCGTGCGTTCCGGCCAGCACTGCGCGCACCCGTTGCTGCAGTACTTCGGGGTGGCGGCAACCTGCCGTGCCTCGCTGGCGTTCTACAACACCCACGCCGAGATCGAGCGCTTCATGACCGCGCTGACCAAGGTACGCAAGCTGTTGGGGTAAGACTCCCAGCGCAGCCGGAAGCAACGGAAACGCCGCGGGAAACCGCGGCGTTTTTCATGGCGCCGGCAAGGGCTGGATCGAAGACACGCAGAGCGCCGCAGGCCATTGCCCAAGGTGCCCCTTGCCATAAGAGAAAGCGGGCCGGCCCGCCGCTACGATTCCGGTGAGTTCAACCGCCTGCTCCGACGGCAGCGCCGTGACGGGAATTCCATTCACCCACACGCCATCGGCCGCCCATGGGTCCTGCACCGGCGGCCCCGGGTGCAGCGCGGACATTTCAAAGCTCTCAACGTAGGCACCCCGTACGCGCACCAGTCTGCCGTGATAGCGCATGGGATCGGCCCGCAGCGCCTCCAGCGTCACTGGCAACGCACGGGACGCACTGAAACCCGGGCACCCCAGGCCGTCGGGCGCGATGCCACCGCCCTCCTCGCGCGCCGGCAGGCAAGCCAGAAGAGCCACAAGCAGGGCAGTTGCTGCCAGCGCAATTCCCTTCGATATGCCCACCCCTGCACTCCGCCTGGCATTTGATGAAGCGCGAGCATAGCGGTTGCCAGGGCCGCCGAGGGCCCTCCCCCATTTGCGCCCGCCCCCACCCCACCTAGAATGAGCCCATGAGCACCCTGACCTTCCGCGCCGCCACGTCGGCCGACATCCCCGCCCTGATCACCCTGGTCACCTCGGCCTACCGTGGCGACGCCAGCCGCGTCGGCTGGACCACCGAAGCCGACCTGCTGGATGGCGCCCGCATCGACGCCGAAGGCATCCAGGGCGACCTCGACCGCCCGCGCTCCACCATCCTGCTGGCCGAACGCGAGGGCCAACTGGTGGCCTGCGCCCACGTCGCCGATGTCGACGGCAAGGGCTACTTCGGCATGTTCTCGGTCGACCCGGCCCAGCAGGGCGGTGGCGTCGGCAAGCAGCTGATGGATGCCGCCGAGGCGCACGCCGCGCGCGAATGGAACGTGCCGGTGATGCAGATGACCGTCATCGACGTGCGCGACGAACTGATCGCCTTCTACGAGCGCCGCGGCTACAGCCGTACCGGCATCAAGAAGCCGTTCCCGTATGGCGATGAGCGCTTCGGCATCCCCAAGCGCGACGATCTGCGCTTCGAGATCCTGGAAAAGCCGCTGGCCGGAGCCGCCGCGTGAGCGAGGCCTGGACCTTTGTCTGTGCCGGCAACGAGCTGCTGCCGGGCGAAATGAAGAGCGTGTTCGATGAGGTGACCGGCACGCCGATCGTGGTGTTCAACCTCGACGGCGAGCTGTACGCCCTGGAAGACCAGTGCACGCACGAGGAGTTCGAGCTGTCCTCGGGCGAGTTCAACACCACCGAAGGCAGCGTGGAGTGCGTGCTGCACGGTGCGCGCTTCGACGTGCGCGATGGCCGCGCCCTGTGCGCCCCGGCCTATACCCCGGTGCCCAAGTTCCCGGTCAAGCGGGAGCACGACGCGGTCTGGACCCGCGACGACCGGGATTGAGGCCGCGCCCCGACCCGGGGCATCCACCCATGGGGTAGATCTACAGGAGGCCCGCAAGGGCCTTCCCAGGGCGTTCCACGGCCACCCCGACGGTCCGCCACATTCCGTACATGCGAATCATTATCGTTGATGTTATTCTACGTAACATCTTCGTAACGACTCCGCCCCTGCGCCATGGCTTCGCCCGCGCCCACCGCCACGCTGTGCCAGCTCGCCCGCCAGGGGGGGCCGCTGCTTGTGGCCGTGCTGCTGACGCTGCTGCTGGGCTGGTCGGCGCTGCATGAAGGACGCGGCAACAACCCGGCTGCCCATGGATGGCAGGCGCACGCTGACGACCTGCACCAGGTCATGCCGATGCCGGCGCCGCCGGCAGAAGAATGCCCGCAGCACGCCGCGCCGGCACCAGAACCGACACTGGATGGCGAGGGCACGTCGCCCTGCACCGGACTGACACCCCTGCGCGCCACCCTGGTCGCGCATATCCCGCTGTGGCGCTCCGACGCACTGCACTGGCAGCTGCACGACCCCGCACTGCGGTTGAACCCCGGCCACGCACCGCCCGCACCGCACGCCAGCTGAGGCGCCCTGCGGCCTTTGCCGTGCGCCCCATTGCGTTTCAGGCCAGCCGAGCATCGGCTCGGCTCTACAGCTCTCCTCTCCTGCCTGCCGCCACGCCTGCGTGCCGGCCCGCGCCCTTTCCCGATCCAAGCCACGACCACCCACGCCATGACCCACATCAAGACCCGCAAGTACGCCCCGCGCGTTTCGCTGCTCGCCACCGCCACCCTGGCCGCCGGCTTCGCGCCGCTGGCCGCGCAGGCTGCCGACAGCGCCGACGCTGCATCCAGCAAGGCCACCGACCTGGACAAGGTCCAGGTGCGCGGCAGCTGGTTCAATCCGTCCTCGCCGAAGTTCACCGCCGAGCTGCTGGACACCCCGAAGTCGGTGTCGATCGTATCGGAGAAGCTGATCGCCGAAACCGGTGCGACCAACCTGCAGGATGCGCTGCGCATGGTGCCGGGCATTACCTTCGGTGCCGGCGAAGGCGGCAACCCGACCGGCGACCGCCCGTTCATCCGTGGCTTCGATTCGCAGAGCAACGTCTTCGTCGACGGCCTGCGCGACGTCGGCTCGCAGACCCGCGAAATCTTCGACCTGGAGCAGGTTGAAGTGGTCAAGGGCCCGAGCTCGGCCTACGGCGGCCGTGATTCCGGCGGTGGCAGCCTGAACCTGGTGAGCAAGACGCCGAAGTTGAAGAACGAGACCAGCGCCAGCATGGGCATCGGTACCGACAGCTACGCGCGCGGCACCGTCGACGCCAACTATGTGCTGGGCGATGGCATCGCCGCCCGACTGAACCTGATGAAGCACGAGTCGGACATCCCCGGCCGTGACGCTGCCAATGTCAGCCGCTGGGGCATCGCGCCGTCGATTGCGTTCGGCCTGAACGGCCCGGCGCAGCTGATCGCCAGCCACTACCACATGCAGAGCGATGACCTGCCGGACGCGGGTGGTTTCCCGTACGGCAATCCGAACGGTGCGCCGGCCTCGAAGTGGATCGACGGCCGCCCGATGGTGCCGGACCGCAACAACTACTACGGCCTGGTCGACCGTGATTTCCAGCGCACCCGCGCCGACATCAGCACACTGGATGCCAGCTACGACTTCGGCGGCCACAAGCTGCGCAACATCGCGCGCCTGGGCAATACCAGCAACGACTACCTGTGGACCCAGCCGGACGACAGCCAGGGCAATCCGAACAACTACGGCACTTTGTGGCGCCGTACCAACAGCCGCGCCGTCGACGTCAAGAGCTTCGCCGACCAGCTGGGCCTGACCGGTGCCTTCCAGACCGGTGCGCTCAAGCACAGCTACAGCGCAGGCGTGGAGTACAGCGACGAGAAGATGACCCGCGGCAGCTACCTGATCGCCCCGGGCACCAGCAACCCGCTCACCGGCAACAGCAAGTGCCCGACCACCGGCGCGGCCACCGGCTACAACTGCACCGATTTCGCCAATCCGAATCCGCGCGATCCGTGGGCGGCCACTCATTCGGTGTACCGCAGCGACAAGGCCCTGGACGTCGAGCAGCGCACCAAGACCAAGTCGGCCTATCTGTTCGACACCATCGAGCTCAACGCACAGTGGAGCTTCAATGTCGGCCTGCGTTATGACGACTACAGCACCACCCTGACCACCCCGGTGGCCGGCGCGGCACCGACCCGCGTGCGCAACGACAACGACTTCCTGAACTACCAGGCCGGTGTGGTGTTCAAGCCGGCTGCCAACGGCAGCATCTACCTGTCGTGGGGCACCTCCTCGACCCCGCCGGGCATGGACGGTGGTGACGGTTCGGATGGCCTGAGCGCGGCCGTGGCCGACCTCAAGCCGCAGGACACCAAGAACCTCGAACTGGGTACCAAGTGGGACCTGCTCGACAACCGCCTGAACCTGACCGCCGCGATCTTCCACACCGTGATGAACAACGCACGCGTGACGGTCGACAACGGCACCAGCCAGAATGCCGGCAAGAAGGAAATCAACGGCTTCGAGCTGGGCTTCAACGGCCAGCTGACCGATGCCTGGAGCCTGTACGGTGGCTACACCTACCTGGATTCGGAACTGAAGGACAACGGCTTTGTCTGCGCCGTGTCCGGCCGCACCTGCCCGTCCAACGTTTACGTGCCGTCGCCGTACAACGGCAACGAGTTCCCGAACACCGCCAAGCACAGCGCCAACCTGTGGACCACCTACCGCTTCCCGATCGGCCTGACCATCGGCGCCGGTGCGTTCTACTCGGACAAGCAGTACGGTGACGTCGCCAACACCAAGTGGATCGCCAGCTACACCCGCTTCGACGCGATGGCCAGCTACGCGATCCAGGACAACATCAGCCTGCAGCTCAACGTGCAGAACCTGACCGACAAG
>DQIG01000082.1:2084-2235 GCA_003525885.1 Stenotrophomonas sp. | reverse complement strand
CGTGCAGAACCTGACCGACAAGACCTACTTCACCAAGGCCTATGCCTCGCACTATGCGAGCATCGCCCCGGGTCGCTCGGCCACCCTGGCACTGAACGTGAAGTTCTGATGTAACTGCGCTCCACCACGGCGGCAGGCTCTCCTGCCGCCG
>DQIG01000082.1:0-1934 GCA_003525885.1 Stenotrophomonas sp. | reverse complement strand
GGCAGGCTCTCCTGCCGCCGTTTTTGTTTCCAGCGATACTCATCCCATGGCGACCCGCACCCCCATCGACAGCGACACCCTGGCCGGACTGCTGCAGCACGACCCGGCAGCAGCGTTCGCGCATGTCCGCGATGCCGCGCAGGCCGGCCAGGTCGACGCACAACTGCTGCTCGCGCAGATGCACATGGAAGGCAAAGGCACCACGCAGGACGCCTCGGCCGCGCTGCTCTGGTATGAAACAGCCGCCAACAACGGCGCGCCGATGGCGATGAACATGCTCGGCCGCTGCCATGAGCTGGGCCAGGGCACCGTCGCCGACCCGGCGCTGGCCGCAGTCTGGTACCGTCGCGCCGCCGACACCGGCCTTGACTGGGGCCTGTACAACCTGGCCAACCTGCTGGCCACCGGCCGCGGTGTGCCACAGGACCGCGCACAGGCGCTGGCGCTGTACACCCGTGCCGCACAGCTGGGCCATGCCAAATCGATGAACCTGCTGGCCCGCCACCTCGAAGACGGGCTGGATACCGCACCCGATCCGCAGGCAGCGCTGGCCTGGTACCAGCGCGCGGCCGAAGCCGGTGATTTCCGCGGCCAGGCCAACTACGCCTCGATCCTGCTGCAGGCCGGCCAGATCGAGCAGGCCGTGCACTGGCTACGGCTCGCACTGGCCCATGGCAGCCCGGCGTTCATGGCACACATCGTGCCGGAACTGGCCGCGTCGCCGCATCCACAGGTGCGCGCCCTGGTCGCGCCGCCGTCCCTCTGAGGAGTCCCGCATGCTGCTGCACATCCCCGATATTCTCAGCGCCGGGCAGGTGGCCGACTTCCGCCGCCGCCTCGATGCCGCCGACTGGACCGATGGCCGCGAAACCGTCGGCCATCTGGGCGCGCAGGCCAAGCACAACCAGCAGCTGCCCGAGGCTTCGCCGATGCGCCGCGAACTGGGCGAGATCATCCTCGTCGCGCTGGCCCGGCACCCACTGTTCTTCAGCGCCGCGCTGCCGCTGAAATACCTGCCGCCGCGATTCAACCGCTACAGCGGTGGCGGCACCTATGGCTTCCATGTCGATGGCGCGGTGATGAACCTGGCCAACGGCGAACAGCTGCGCTCGGACATCTCCTGCACCCTGTTCCTGTCCGATCCGGACGAGTACGAAGGCGGCGAGCTGATCATCAGCGACACCTACGGCGAGCATGAAGTGAAGCTGCCGGCCGGCGACCTGGTCGTGTACCCGTCCAGCAGCCTGCACCAGGTACGGCCGGTGACCCGCGGCGCGCGCGTGGCCTCGTTCTTCTGGGTACAGAGCATGATCCGCGACGATGTGCAGCGCCGCCTGCTGTGGGAAATGGATGGCTCGATCGAACGCCTGCGGCAGACCGGCGGCGACGCCGAGGCGGTCCTGCAGCTGACCGGCGTGTACCACAACCTGCTGCGGCGCTGGAGCGAGGTCTGAGCCCTGTCGGGCCGGCCTGCGACATTTTGGCAATCATTCTCATTTGCAACAGCTAACAGCTCTCATTACAATCACGCCCCGTTGATGCCGGCCGCTGCCGGCAGACCCCTGGGGACCTCCGCTTGCTGCGCCCGCTTCGCCCTCGCCCACTCCTCCATCGCAAGATGGGCACCGCCATGCGCGGCCAGCGTCCCGCGCTGGCCAGCCTGCTGGCGTGGGTGGCGATGCTGGCGCTGCTGCTGGGCACCCTGCCGCTGCTGCCACAGGCCCAGGCCGGAATGGCCGTGCAGATGCCGCTGGAAGAACGTGGCGGCGAAGCGCCGCTGCAGGAAGAAGCGCCGGCCAAGCTGCGCCGCTGTGCCTCTGCTCCGGTGAAATCAGCCGAGAGGGCTCGCCCGCCGCTGCTTCTGGCCAGCCAATGGCTGCGCACTGAGCTCGACCTCGTACCCGCCACGCCGGCCATGCCCGGCGTGCGCCCGG
>DQIG01000042.1 GCA_003525885.1 Stenotrophomonas sp. | reverse complement strand
AGCCACGCCCGCCGCGGCTGGCACCAGCGCCGAGGCCCCGGCCCCGCGCATCGGCGTGGTGACCATGCAGCCGGGCACCGTATTCTTCGAACGCTTCGGCCATGACGCCATCGTCGTGGTCGATCCGCTCAGCGGCGAAGCCACCTCGTACAACTTCGGCTATTTCGATCCGTCCGAGGACGACTTCATCAGCCGCTTCGTGCGCGGCGACATGATGTATTACCTGGTGGCGCTGCCGCTGCAGCAGGACCTGTCGTACTACGACGAGACCGGCCGTGGCGCCAGCGTGCAGTGGCTGGACCTGCGCCCAGACCAGGCGCGCGCCCTGGCCGCCGACCTGGCCGAGCGGGCCAAGCCGGAAAACGCGCGCTACCACTACGACTACTACACCGCCAACTGCGCCACGATGGTGCGCGACACGGTGAACAAGGCGCTGGATGGCGGCCTGCAGTCGCAGCTGTCAGGGCGTTCGCGTGGCAACACCTATCGCAGCGAGTCGGTACGCCTGGCCTCGCCGGCACCGTGGATGTGGCTGGGCTTCGATGTCGGCCTCGGTCCGTTCGCCGACCAGCCGCTGTCGCGCTGGCAGGAAGCGTTCGTGCCGATGCGTCTGGCCGACGCGCTGCGCCAGGCGCGCAACAGCGACGGCCGGCCGCTGGTGCAGTCCGAACAGGAACTGCTCCCGCACCGTATCGACCCGGAGCCGAAGGAATTCGCGCGCCGCTGGTGGCCGTGGCTGCTGCTCGGGCTGGTCGTGGCCGGCGCTGTGCTGGCGCTGCGCCGTCGCCCGCGCCTGCTGGCCGGGCTGGCCCTTCCATTCTGGCTGCTGTGTGCCATCGCCGGCAGCCTGCTGGTGTTCCTGTGGGGCTTCAGCACCCACTACGCCGCCTGGGCCAACCGCAACCTGCTGCTGCTTTCGCCGCTGGCCGTGCTGCTCCTGCCGGGCGCGATCTCGCTGCTGCGCCGGCGCGTGCCGGGCCGCATGTTCAGGGTCGTGCTGTGGCTGCTGGCGGTGCAGGCCGTGGCCGCGCTGGTACTGCACTGGCTGAGCCTGCAGGCGCAGTACAACGTGCAGTGGATCGTGCTGCTGCTGCCCGTGCACGTGGCACTGGCATGGGTCCTGGGGCGCCGCCCTCACTTGTCCGAAACACGGCCCTGACGCACGATGGCGGGCATGTCATTGCCCGCCTCCGCTTCCGCCCCTGCCTCGGCCAACCCCGCCTGCGTCATCAACTGCGTCCACTACGATGACGAGGGCAAACGCCACGACATCAGCCTGGACGCCATCAGCGATGTCATTGCCAGTGGCAATGGCTTCGTCTGGGTCGGCCTGTACGATCCCAACGACGATGTGCTGCTGAAACTGCAGGAGGAATTCTGCCTGCACGACCTGGCCATCGAGGATGCGCGCAACGCGCACCAGCGACCCAAGGTCGAGACCTACGGCAATTCGATGTTCGTGGTGGTGACCACCGCACAGATGGTCGACGAGCGCATCCAGTATGGCGAAACCCATGCCTTCCTCGGCCCGCGCTTCCTGGTGACGGTGCGCCACGGCGCCTCGCTGTCCTACGCGCCGGTGCGTGCGCGGGTGGAACGCGAGCCGCAGCTGCTGAAGATGGGCCCGTCGTACTGCCTGTACGCAGTGGCCGACTTCGTGGTCGACAACTACCTGCCGATCGTGCACCGCTTCCGCGACACCCTGGACCTGCTGGAGAAGGACATTTTCGCCGAGAACTACAAGCGCAGCACCGTGGTGCGGCTGTACGAGCTCAAGCGCGAACTGAACAAGATGCGGATGGCGGTGGCGCCGCTGCAGGACGTGCTGGCGCAGCTGCGCCGCTACCAGGGCGAGCTGGTTCCGGACGAAGTGAAGCTGTACATCCGTGACGTGCACGACCACGCGGTTCGCATCAGCGATGTGATCGATACCCTGCGCGAGATGCTGGGCACCGCGCTCAGCGTGAACCTGTCGCTGGTGACACTGGCGCAGGGCGAAACGGTCAAGCGCCTCGGTGCCTGGGCCGCGCTGCTGGCCGCGCCGACCCTGATCACCAGCTGGTATGGCATGAACTTCAGCCACATGCCTGAGCTGAGCGAACCCTGGTCGTACCCGATGATGATCATCGGCGTGGGCGGTGTGTGCGTGGGGCTGTACCGGTTGTTCAAGCGCGCTAAATGGTTGTAGGGCGTATCGACCAACGGTCGATACCCACAGAACCGGGGACATATCGACCAACGGTCGATACCCACCGCGGAGGAGGGGCAATGCCCGCCACCCAGGTAGGCCACGACCGTTGGTCGTGGCGCACGGATCAATACAGCTCGCGCTGCAGCCCCAGCGTGGCCAGCACCTTGCTGGAAATCTCCTCGATCGAGGTATGGGTGGTGCTCAGCGTCGGGATCCGCTCCATCTGGAACATCACCTCGGCCGCGGCCACCTCGCGCTTGCAGGTGTCCAGGTTGGCGTAGCGCGAGTTCGGGCGGCGCTCCTGGCGGATCTGCTGCAGGCGGTCCGGGTCGATGGTCAACCCGAACAGCTTGCGCCGGTAGTTGCGCAGGCGCGGCGGCAGGCGGTCGCTTTCCAGGTCTTCGTCGGTCAGCGGGTAGTTGGCCGCGCGCACCCCGTAATGCAGGGCCAGGTAGATGCAGGTGGGCGTCTTGCCGGCGCGCGACACCGCCACCAGGATCACGTCGGCATCGTCGTAGTTCACCGCAATCCCATCGTCATGGGTCAGGGCGAAGTTCATCGCGTTGATGCGGCGGTGGTAGGTGTCGAAATCAACCATGCCGTGGGCCTGGCCGACCCGGGCCAGGCGCGGGCTGGCCAGTTCACGCTCCAGCGGCTCGATGAACGGCGCGAACACATCCAGCATCAGGGCACCGCTGTCGGCCAGGATCAGGCTCAGGCTCTGGTCCACGCAGGAGTTCACCACGATCGGCCGGACCTGGTACCGCTCCCCCGCCGCTTGGATCCGGGCGCAGGCTTCACGCGCTTTTTCGGGGTCGTCGACAAACGACATGCGGTCGGTAATGAAGCTGAACCCGGAGAACTGGGTCAGCAGGCTATGCCCAATGGTTTCAGCGGTGATACCGGTTCCATCGGAAACGTAGAACACCGGACGGATGGTCGACATGCGCGCTTTTACCCCCTACGAAGCTTAAAAAGGCCGCCAGCACAAGCTTGTGCCGACGGTGGTCTGCCCGGCATCATATCGGCTTCTTCCTACGGACGCGGCCACTCAGCCCGCCTCGGGCGATGGCCAAACGGAGCATCGCGCTTGAACGAGAACATCCTGTGGTTGCACGAACTGCGTCTGGCCGATCTGGCCCGCGTAGGCGGCAAGAATTCGTCGCTGGGCGAGATGATCGGCAACCTGGCCGGTCTGGGCGTTTCGGTGCCGGGCGGTTATGCCACCACCGCTGAAGCCTTCAAGGACTTCATCGCGCACAACGACCTGTCCAAGCGCATCTTCGACAAGCTGGCCACGCTGGACGTCGAGGACGTAAACGCGCTGACCGCCGCCGGCAAGGAAATCCGCACCTGGGTGATCGATGCCCCGCTGCAGCCGCAGCTGGACCAGGACATCCGCACCGCCTACGCCAAGCTGAGCGCCGACAACGGTGGTGGCGACGTGGCCGTGGCCGTGCGCTCCTCGGCCACCGCCGAGGATCTGCCGGATGCCTCCTTCGCCGGCCAGCAGGAAACCTTCCTCAACGTCACCGGTGCCGACGATGTCGTGCACAAGGTCAAGGAAGTGTTCGCCTCGCTGTACAACGACCGCGCCATTGCCTACCGCGTGCACCACGGCTTCAAGCATGAGGACGTGTTCCTGTCCGCTGGCGTGCAGCTGATGGTGCGTTCCGGCGTCGGTTCCTCCGGCGTGCTGTTCACCCTGGACACCGAGTCCGGCTTCCGCGACGTGGTGTTCGTCACCTCTTCGTTCGGCCTGGGCGAAATGGTCGTGCAGGGTGCGGTCAACCCGGACGAGTACTACGTCTACAAGCCCACCCTGCAGGCCGGCAAGCCGGCGATCCTGCGCCGCTCGCTCGGCAGCAAGGCGATCCGCATGGTGTACTCGGATGTCCCGGGTGAGCGCGTCAGGATCGAAGATACCCCGGCCGAACTGCGCACCACCTTCTCGATCAGCGACGAGGACGTGCAGGAGCTGTCCAAGCAGGCCCTGGTCATCGAAAAGCACTACGGCCGCCCGATGGACATCGAGTGGGCCAAGGACGGTGTCAGCGGCAAGCTGTTCATCGTGCAGGCCCGCCCGGAAACGGTGAAGTCGCGCAGCCATGCCACCCAGATCGAGCGCTTCGCGCTGACCGAAAAGGGCGGCAACGTACTGGCCGAAGGTCGTGCCGTCGGCGCCAAGATCGGCTCGGGCGTGGCCCGCGTGGTCAAGACGCTGGACGACATGAACCGCGTGCAGCCGGGCGACGTACTGATCGCCGACATGACCGACCCGGACTGGGAACCGGTGATGAAGCGCGCCTCGGCCATCGTCACCAACCGTGGTGGCCGTACCTGCCACGCCGCGATCATCGCGCGCGAGCTGGGCGTGCCGGCCGTGGTCGGTTCGGGCAATGCCACCAAGGTGATCGAAGATGGCCAGCTGGTCACCGTCAGCTGCGCTGAAGGCGATACCGGCTTCATCTACGAAGGCAAGCTCGGCTTCGAGCGCACCACCACCGATCTGGGCAACATGCCGCCGGCACCGCTGAAGATCATGATGAACGTGGCCAACCCGGAGCGTGCCTTCGACTTCGGCCAGCTGCCGAACGCCGGTATCGGCCTGGCCCGCCTGGAAATGATCATTGCCAGCCACATCGGCATCCACCCGAACGCGCTGCTGGAATACGACCGCCAGGACGCCGCGACCAAGAAGAAGATCGACGAGAAGATCGCCGGCTACGGTGATCCGGTCAGCTTCTACGTGGACCGCCTGGCCGAAGGCATCGCCACCCTCACCGCGTCGGTCGCACCGAACGCCGTGATCGTGCGCCTGTCGGACTTCAAGTCCAACGAGTACGCCAACCTGATCGGCGGCAGCAACTACGAGCCGCACGAAGAGAACCCGATGATCGGCTTCCGCGGCGCCAGCCGTTACGTCGACCCGAGCTTCTCGGCCGCCTTCGCGCTGGAGTGCAAGGCCGTGCTGCGCGTGCGCAACGAAATGGGCCTGGACAATCTGTGGGTCATGATTCCGTTCGTGCGCACCCTGGAAGAAGGCCGCAAGGTCATCGAGGTGCTGGAACAGAACGGCCTGAAGCAGGGCGAGAACGGCCTGAAGATCATCATGATGTGCGAAGTGCCGTCCAACGCACTGCTCGCCGATGAGTTCCTGGAGATCTTCGACGGCTTCTCGATCGGCTCCAACGACCTGACCCAGCTGAGCCTGGGCCTGGACCGCGACTCGTCGATCGTCGCGCACCTGTTCGACGAACGTAACCCGGCGGTGAAGAAGCTGCTGTCGATGGCGATCAAGTCGGCACGTGCCAAGGGCAAGTACGTCGGCATCTGCGGCCAGGGCCCGTCCGATCACCCGGATCTGGCCGAATGGCTGATGCAGGAAGGCATCGAATCGGTGTCGCTGAACCCGGACACCGTGGTCGATACCTGGCTGCGCCTGGCCAAGCTGAAGGCCAACGGCTGATGCCGTGATGGGCTGACGTCGCTTTCATCGACGTCCGCCCATACTGCTGCTGCACGCAAGCCCCGCCTCTGCGGGGCTTGCTGTTTATGGCGTCCGTACACGCCACGCGCACCTCGCGCCTGTCCCACAGCAGCAAAGGAACTTCCGCATGATCGCCGCCGCACCGCCCACCCCCGCCGCAACGCCCTGGTTCCACTCACTCGACTGGGAACGGCTGCTGGAAACCTACGGTGTACCGTTGCTGGCCGCCATCGTGGTGCTGCTGGTCGGCATGTGGGTGGCACGACGCCTGTCCAACGCAATGCCGCGCGCCACTGCGCGCATGGGCGTGGACCCGATGCTGGGCAGCTTCCTGCGCAATGTGGTGTATGCCGCGTCGCTGGTCATCGTGGTGGTGCTGGCCATTGGTACGCTGGGCGTGCAGATCACCCCACTGCTGGCCGTTCTCGGCACCGCCGGCCTGGCCGTGGGCCTGGCATTGAAGGATTCGCTGTCCAACATTGCCTCGGGCGTGATGCTGGTGACACTGCGTCCGTTCCGTGTCGGCGACGTGGTGACCATCGCCGGACAGACCGGCACCGTGCGCGAAGTGCGCATCTTCCAGACCGTGCTTACCGGTGCCGACAACCAGCACACCACGATTCCGAACACGCTGATCACCGCCGCACCGATCATCAACCTGACCGCCGAACCGACGCGCCGCGTGGAACTGGTGATCGGCATCGGCTACGAGGACAACATCCAGCTGGCACGCGACACCGCACTGGCGCTGATGAAGGCCGACCCGCGCGTGCTGCAGACGCCAGCACCGGACGTGGTGGTGTACGAACTCGGCGCGCATGCGATCAACCTGGGCATCCGCTGCTACGTGAAATCGGCCGACTGGTTCGGCACCAAGGTCACGCTGCTGGAACAGCTGAAGCTGGGCTATGACAAGGCCGGCATCAACATCCCGTACCCGCAGCAGGACATGCACCTGTACCTGCACGGCAAGGATGGCGGCATGGTCGAGGCTGACGCGCTGGTGCGCGACAAGCCCTGATCGGGAGTGCCGACCAACGGTCGGCACCCACCCA
>DQIG01000043.1 GCA_003525885.1 Stenotrophomonas sp. | reverse complement strand
CACAGCTCGGCGCACTGGCCGCGGTAGACACCGGGCTGCTCGATGCTGGTCCAGGCCTCGTTGATGAAGCCGGGGATGGCGTCCTGCTTCCAGCCCAGCGCCGGCACCCACCAGGCGTGGATCACATCATCGGAGGTGATGACGAAGCGCACCTTGGTATCGACCGGCAGCACCAGGCGGTTGTCCACGTCCAGCAGGTAGTGCGGGTGGCTTTCGCGCGTCGGCACCTTGCCACTCTGCCGCATGCGGTCGGACTCGCGGTCCAGGCGGCTGGTGAATGTGACGTTCTCACCAAGATATTCGTACTTCCACATCCACTGGTAGCCGGTGACCTTCACCGTCATCTCGGCATCGCGGGTGTCGTACATCTTGATCAGGTTGGCCGTGGCCGGCCACGCCATCACGATCAGGATGATCACCGGAATCACCGTCCAGATGATCTCGGCCTTGGTGTTGTGGCTGAAGGTGGCCGCGACCGCGCCCTTGGATTTGCGGAACTTGAAGATGGCATAGGCCATCGCGCCGAACACGATGACGCCGATCACCGTGCAGATGATCAACGACAGGTTGTTCGATTCCCAGGCCAGGCGCGAGGTCTGGGTTACCCCCTTGCCCATGTTCAGCTGCCACGGCTTGGGATCGGCCGCCTGGGCCCAGGCCAACGCCGGAATCAGTCCCCCGGCCACCATGGCGGTGACCGCTGCAACGCACTTCGTGCCCCACCTGCTGCTTTGCTTCATTGCCTAGACCCTTAGCGTCGTCGGTTGCCGCCATCGCTGGCGGCGAGCAAGCTTTCAAGTGTCTCTGCGAGCGTCTGACGTTCGGCCGGCGCGAGGAAACTCCCCACCTCCACCTGCCGGCCGCTGGATGCCAGCCGGACCCTCTCATCGTCGGTGAGCAGGCGCACCCAGTGGGGGTGGGCCCGGAACACCGGCGATCCACCGGGTACGGGGATGACCTCCACGTACGCCGGCACTACCCGGATCTCCTCCTGCCGTTCACCGCTGCGCCACAAGGCACGCAGCGCCGCCGCCAGCACCAGGCTGTACAGCAGCGCGAACAGGGGGGCGAATGCATTGCCGGCCAACCACCCGAGGGCGGACACCAGCCACATCGCACCCGACAACACGGTGAACAACAGGACGAACTGCCGGGCATCGAGCGCCCGTGGGGGACGCAGCCGCAGCTGCGTACCTGACCCATCCGGAGCTGGAAGCACCTCGATCATGTCGCAACCGCGTTCCTGCCGCGGGAAACGTCTCGATGGTAGCCCCGCCCTCTCGCCGGTAGCAAGGGTGCATTCACACTTTTTCCCATGCTGCAACACAGCATGGGGTCGGCAGCACGAATGACGAATTCAGCACAAATATTGTCGAGCTTGCTGAACACGCTGAACCCACCACCGCTAGGTGCTATCAGCCCTTCACGAAGGTGGCTGCGGGGCCCTTTCGGAAGGCGCAAAAATGATTAAAATCGCCAAGTTTTCCATTGGCCGGACCGGCATGAACGCACCTTCCTCCTCCCCTGCCGCCCACGACGCCCCGCGTCCGGGCGCGCTGCTGTCGCCGGAACTGCCGGCGCCCCCCAACCCGTTCCGCCAGGCCATCACCGATGGCTGGTTGAAGGACGAGGCCAGCCACGTCCGCGAGCTGCTGGCGCAGGCCCGCCTGCCCGCCGAGGAACAGGCCAGGGTGCAGGCGCTGGCCGCCGACCTGGTCGGCCGGGTGCGCGTGCGTGCCAAGGACCAGGGCGCGATCGAAGCCTTCATGCGCCAGTACGACCTGGGCAGCGAGGAAGGCGTGCTGCTGATGTGCGTGGCCGAGGCGCTGCTGCGCATTCCGGACCAGGACACCGCCGACAAGCTGATCCGCGACAAGCTGGCCGATGCCGACTGGGAAAAGCACCTGGGCGGCAGCGACTCGGTGCTGGTCAACGCCTCCACCTGGGGCCTGATGCTGACCGGCAAGCTGGTGCAGATGAACGACGCCACCCGCGCCGATGCGCCCAGCGCGTTCAAGCGCCTGGTCGGACGCGTGGGTGAGCCGGTGGTACGCCTGGCCGTGCGCCAGGCGATGAAGATCATGGGCCACCAGTTCGTGATGGGCCGCACCATCAGCGAAGCGCTGTCGCGCTCGCACAAGGGCGACAACGCGAACTACCGCTACTCCTTCGACATGCTCGGCGAAGGTGCGCTGACCATGAAGGACGCGCTGCGCTACCTGGAAGACTACCGTCGTGCGATCCACGCCATCGGTGGCGATCACAAGGCACGCGGCGGCCGTCCGGACGGCGACGTCAACAATGCCCCGGGCATCTCGATCAAGCTGTCGGCGCTGTACCCGCGCTACGAGCACGCCAAGCGCGAACGCGTGCTGAAGGACCTGGTGCCGGGCGTGCTGGAACTGGCACAGCTGGCCAAGAGCTATGGCATCGGCTGCACCGTCGACGCCGAAGAGTCCGACCGCCTGGAACTGTCGCTGGACATCATCGAGCAGGTGTTCTCCGACGCCTCGCTGGCTGGCTGGGATGGCTTCGGCGTGGTCGTGCAGGCCTACCAGAAGCGCACGCCGTACACGATCGACCACCTGGCCGACATGGCACGCCGCGCCGGTCGCCGTCTGCAGGTGCGCCTGGTCAAGGGCGCCTACTGGGATGCCGAGATCAAGCGCGCGCAGATCGAAGGCTATCCGGGCTACCCGGTGTTCACCCGCAAGCAGAACACCGACGTGTCCTACCTGGCCTGCGCCAAGCGCCTGTTCACCCATGCCGACGCGATCTACCCGATGTTCGCCACGCACAACGCGCATACCATCGCGGCCGTGCGCAGCATCGCCAACGGTGGCGTGTACGAGCACCAGAAGCTGCACGGCATGGGCGACGACCTGTACGCCGAAGTGGTGCCGGCCGATCGCCTCGGCCTGCCCTGCCGCGTGTACGCACCGGTCGGTTCGCATGAAGACCTGCTGCCGTACCTGGTGCGCCGCCTGCTGG
>DQIG01000373.1 GCA_003525885.1 Stenotrophomonas sp. | reverse complement strand
GGCCGGATCCAGGGATCCGGCCGCCTGCTTTACACGCTCAAGGACGCACACCAAAAAAATGCCACGCGGCATTCTGGGGCGGGCCGTGGGCATCCAGGAAGCCCAGCCCTTCTTCCCAGGCGGTGTGTCCATCGGCTGCATCGACGTTGACGACCTGCACCACCATCACGCCTCCAGCATGCGGTACGTCCTCGGTGCGATAGCAGACCGCGCCGCGGCCTTCGTCATACAGGTTGGACTGGAAGCCCGGCGGGCACTTCACGCTGGTCACCTCGTAGCCACTGACTGCTGCGCTGTACCTGCTGTTCATGTGGATCGAGTGGGCGGCCAGCCCGCCCGCATGCGGAGCCAGTTGCAGGCGTACCGGCGCGGTTTCGCCCAGCGCCAGCACCGGGAAATCAAGCTGCACCGGGGGTGCGGCCAATGCCGCAGGCAGGCAGGAAAGGGACAACAGCAAAGAAAGGCCCAGCGTGCGAACCATCACTCGACTCCAGCAGCGAAATGTCGAGCGATGATTGCAGCCGGCAGGCGCAGCTGTCTTTCAGACAACAACGAAATCCCGACCTCCCGGCCTCACCGCCGTGGTGCGTCCGGATCGGTGCGCAGCGCTTTCAGCAGGCCCCACATGTAGAACGCCAGGGTGAACGAGAACGGCAGGCCGCACAGCACCACCGCCGTCTGCATCGCACTGAAGTTGCCAGCCAGCAGCAGGCCAACACTGGCCACGGTGATGCCGGCCGCCCAGAACACGCGCAGCCAGATCGGCGCGTCATGGCCATCTTCCACGCCATCGTCAACGCGACGGGTGCACAGGTTGGCGATCATCAGCGTGCCCGAATCGACCGGGGTCAGGAACAGCACGAAGCCGATCACCACCGCGGCTCCGGCCACGTACGGCGCGCCGGGCAGGTATTCCAGCAGCTTGAACAGCGTCATCGCCGCATCGTGCTGGGCCACGTCACCCAGAATCGCCTGGCCGTGGTTGAGTACCAGGTCGATGGCGGTGTTGCCAAAGATCGACAGCCAGGCCAGGGTGAAGCCGAGCGGGATCAGCAGCACGCCCATGATCACTTCGCGGATGGTGCGGCCACGCGAGATGCGCGCCACGAAAAGGCCGACGAACGGCGCCCAGGCGATCCACCACGCCCAGTAGAACAGCGTCCACGAACCCATCCACTCACGGCCCTTCGGGTCGTTGAGGTACATGTCGAAGCTCTTGCGCACGAACGCGCCAAGGTAATCGCCGGTGTTCTGGATCAGGCCGTCGAACAGGTGCAGGGTCGGGCCGGTGATCAGCACGAACAGCAGCAGGCCGCACAGCAGGCGCACATTGAGGTTGGACAGCCAGGCAATGCCCTTTTCCACACCTGCCACCACACCGATGGTGGCCACCACCATCATCACCAGCACGATCGCCACCAGCACCTGCGGCGTATCCGGGATGTGGAACAGGTAGACCAGGCCGGACTGCACCACCAGCGCGCCGATGCCGAGGTTGGTCACCATCGAGATCAGCGTGGCCAGGATGCCGAAGCCATCCACCATGTCGCCGATGCGGCCGTGGATGCGCTCACCGAAGATCGGGTACAGCGCCGAGCGCAGCGCCAGCGGCAGGTCGCGGCGGTAGGCGAAGTAGCCCAGTGCCACGCCGACCAGCGCATACAGCGCCCAGCCGTGCAGGCCCCAGTGAAGGAAGGTCAGCACCATCGCTTCGCGGCCGGCGGCCACGGTCCCGCCGGGCTGGCCCGGCGGATGCAGGAAGTGGTCCAGCGGCTCATAGGCGCCGTAGTACAGCAGCGCGATGCCGATGCCGGCCGAGAACAGCATCGAGACCCAGGCGACGTAGCCGAAGGCCGGTGATTCCTCGTTGTGGCCCAGGCGGATGCGGCCGTACGGCGAGAACGCCAGCCACAGCACAAAGCCCAGGCACAACACGATCAGCAGCATGTACCACCAGCCGAACGCTGCCGACACTTCGGCCTGCGCCCATTGCAGCCAGTGCTCGCTGCCTTCGGGATAGAGAACGGTGAGCAGCCCGAGGATGCCGATCGACACCGAGGAGCTGAAGAAGACAAAACGGTTCAAGCGCAGGGGCGAACGCTTGGGATGAGCCAGGGAAGACATGGGGTCGTCTCATCAAGTCCGAGGGAGCACATGGGCGGGGCCGGACCGGTAAACCGGGCCCATGGCGTGGGGCGCGAGCGCATCCTATGGTTTATTGATTGAACGTTCAATCAATAAAAAGCATAATGTCGGGCAGCCCGATCCTTCGGGTCGCAATCCGTGGAGAGACAATGCCGAAGAAAGGCGTGGAACCGGTACGGCGCGAACAGCTGATCCGGGCCACTTTCCAGACCATCGACGAAATCGGCATGGCCGATGCGACCGTCGCCACCATCGCGAAGAAGGCAGGGCTGTCCAGCGGCATCGTCGCCCACTACTTCGGCGACAAGGACGGCCTGCTCAATGCTGCGATGCGGCAGATCCTGCGTGAACTGAAGAATGCGGTCGCCCGCTACCGCGCCGACGCCAGCGACGACCCGCGCGAGCAGCTGCGCGCCATCGTCGATGGCAACTTCGACGACAGCCAGATCAACGGCACCGCGATGCGCGTCTGGCTCACTTTCTGGGCCGCGAGCATGCACCAGCCGGAACTGGCCCGGCTGCAGCGCGCCAACGACCAGCGCCTGTTCTCCAATCTGTGCCACCAGTTCAACCGCCTGCTGCCCCACCCGCAGGCCCGCCTGGCCGCCCGCGGCCTGGCCGCGATGATCGACGGCCTGTGGCTGCGCGGCAGCCTGGTCGGCGGCCAGTTCAATGCCGAGAAGTCCCGGCGCATCGCTTACGGCTACATCGACTTCCAGTTGCAGGCTGTCGCGCTATAAGCGCTTCAGCACCCCGCCCCCTTCCAAGGAGTACGCCCCATGACCGCCCTGCCCGTCCAACAGCTCTACATCCACGGCCAGCGGGTCGATGCCACCAGCGGCAAGACCTTCAAGACCGTCAACCCGGCCACCGGTGAAGTCCTGGCCGAAGTCCAGGTCGCCAGCCAGGCCGACGTCGAACGCGCCGTGCAGAGCGCGGCCGAAGGCCAGAAGGTGTGGGCGGCGATGACCGCCATGGAGCGTTCGCGCATCCTGCGCCGCGCCGTCGAGATCCTGCGCGAGCGCAACGACGAACTGGCCCACCTGGAAACCCTGGACACCGGCAAGGCGCTGGCCGAGACCACCACCGTGGACATCGTCACCGGCGCCGACGTGGTCGAGTACTACGCCGGCCTGGCCACCGCCATCGAAGGCATCCAGCTGCCGCTGCGCGAATCGAGCTTCTTCTACACCCGCCGCGAACCGCTGGGCGTGGTCGCCGGCATCGGCGCCTGGAACTACCCGATCCAGATCGCCATGTGGAAGTCGGCCCCGGCCCTGGCCGCCGGCAACGCGATGGTGTTCAAGCCGTCCGAAGTCACCCCGCTGACCGCGATCCGGCTGGCCGAGATCTACACCGAAGCCGGTGTGCCGGCCGGCGTGTTCAACGTCGTGCAGGGCCCGGGCCGCGAGATCGGCCAGTGGCTGACCGAGCACCCGGTGATCGAGAAGATCTCCTTCACCGGCGGCGTCACCACCGGCAAGAAGGTCATGGCCAGCGCCGCGTCCTCGTCGCTGAAGGAAGTGACCATGGAACTGGGCGGGAAGTCGCCGCTGGTGATCTGCGATGACGCCGACCTGGACCGCGCCGCCGACATCGCGGTGATGGCCAACTTCTTCAGCTCCGGCCAGGTCTGCACCAACGGCACCCGCGTATTCGTGCCGCGCAGCATGCTGGCTGCATTCGAGGCCGCCGTTGTCGAGCGCGTCAAGCGCATCCGCATCGGCGACCCGATGGCCGCCGAAACCAACTTCGGCCCGCTGACCAGCTTCCCGCACATGGAAAACGTGCTGCGCTACATCGAAAGCGGCAAGGCCGAAGGCGCCCGCCTGCTGACCGGCGGTGGCCGTGCCACCGAAGGCGCGCTGGCCAACGGCGCCTACGTGCTGCCGACCGTGTTCTCCGACTGCCGCGATGACATGACGATTGTCCGCGAAGAGATCTTCGGGCCGGTGATGAGCATCCTCGCCTACGACGACGAGGACGAAGTGGTGCGTCGTGCCAACGACACCACCTTCGGCCTCGCCGCTGGTGTGGTCAGCAAGGACGTCAGCCGCGCCCACCGCATCATCCACCGCCTGGAAGCCGGCATCTGCTGGATCAACACCTGGGGCGAATCGCCGGCCGAAATGCCGGTCGGTGGCTACAAGGAATCCGGCGTCGGCCGCGAGAACGGTATCTCGACCCTCGGCCACTACACCCGCATCAAGTCGGTGCAGGTCGAGCTGGGCGACTACGCCAGCGTGTTCTGACCGGCGCGCCCCGAGCACGCCCCCTCGTCCGGCCAACGCGCCGATCCGACATTCCGCCGGGACGCCTGCATGCAGCGCGCCCCGGCCTGCAGGAGACACCCATGAGCACCCATAACGAGTACGACTACATCATCATCGGCGCCGGTTCGGCCGGCAACGTGCTGGCCACCCGCCTCACCGAAGATGCCGATGTCAGCGTGCTGCTGCTGGAAGCCGGTGGCCCGGACTACCGGCTCGACTTCCGTACCCAGATGCCGGCCGCGCTGGCCTTCCCGCTGCAGGGCAAGCGCTACAACTGGGCGTACAAGACCGATCCCGAGCCCTTCATGAACAACCGTCGCATGGATTGCGGCCGCGGCAAGGGCCTCGGCGGTTCGTCGCTGATCAATGGCATGTGCTACATCCGCGGCAATGCGATGGACTACGACAACTGGGCCAGCATGCCAGGCCTGGAAGACTGGACCTACCTGGACTGCCTGCCGTACTTCCGCAAGGCCGAAACCCGCGACATCGGCCCCAATGACTACCACGGTGGCGAAGGCCCGCTGCGCGTGACCACGCCGAAGGCCGGCAACAACGAGCTGTTCGCTGCGATGGTCGAAGCCGGCGTGCAGGCCGGCTACCCACGCACCGACGACCTCAACGGCTACCAGCAGGAAGGCTTCGGCCCGATGGACCGCACGGTGACCCCAAAGGGCCGTCGTTCCAGCACCGCCCGCGGCTACCTGGACCTGGCCAAGCCGCGCCCGAACCTGACCATCGTCACCCACGCACTGACCGACCGCATCCTGTTCTCGGGCAAGCGCGCCGTGGGCGTGCAGTGGCTGCACAACGAGCAGCCGCAGCGTGCCACCGCCCGCCGCGAGGTGCTGCTGTGCGGCGGCGCCATCGCCTCGCCGCAGATCCTGCAGCGCTCGGGTGTCGGCCCGGCCGACCTGCTGCGCAGCCTGGACATCGACCTGGTGCACCACCTGCCGGGCGTCGGCGCCAACCTGCAGGATCACCTGGAGATGTACCTGCAGTACGAGTGCAAGAAGCCGGTGTCGCTGGCTCCGGCACTGAAGCTGTACAACCAGCCGGCCATCGGTGCCGAGTGGCTGTTCCTGGGCACCGGCATCGGCGCCAGCAACCAGTTCGAGGCCGGTGGCTTCATCCGCAGCGACGCCGAGTTCGACTGGCCGAACCTGCAGTACCACTTCCTGCCGGTGGCGATCAATTACAACGGCTCCAACCCGATCAAGGCGCACAGCTTCCAGATGCACGTCGGTTCGATGCGCTCGCCCAGCCGCGGCCGCATCCATGTGCGTTCGAAGGACCCGCGCGAGCATCCCAGCATCCTGTTCAACTACATGTCGCACGACCAGGACTGGCGCGAGTTCCGTGCGGCGATCCGCATCACCCGCGAGATCTTCGCGCAGCCGGCGCTGGCACCGTACAGCGGCCGCGAGATCTCCCCCGGCAGCGCGCTGCAGACCGATGCGCAGATCGATGCGTTCGTGCGCGAGCATGCCGAGACCGCCTACCACCCGTCGTGCTCGAACAAGATGGGGCATGCCGATGACCCGATGGCGGTGGTCGACGGCCAGGGTCGCGTGCACGGCCTGGAAGGCCTGCGCATCGTCGATGCCTCGATCATGCCGCAGGTGGTGACCGGCAACCTCAATGCGCCAACCATCATGATGGCCGAGAAGCTGGCCGACGTGATCCGTGGCCGCACCCCGCTGGCCCGCAGCACCGCACCGTACTACAAGGCCAACGGCGCACCGGTACGCAAGCAGGGTTGACGCAAGCGGCCCTTCGGCAGACCCACACCCCAAACCGGTAGGTGCCCACCCTGGTGGGCACACCTCCACAGCGCCCCCCTCGCAATCCTGTGCCGACCAAGGCCGGCACCTACCGTTGCAGCCTCCGCGAACCCCTCTTCGCGTTTTCCCTACGGCGGGGTATGCTGCAATGACCGGCCATTGTCGATACGCTCAGGGCCGGAACCTAATACATCACGATTCCTGGAGGGGGAATATGAGTCTGGATCGTCCCTGGCTGCAGAGCTATCCGAAAGGCGTTCCCGCCGAGATCGACGTCAACGAGTTCCATTCGGTAGCTTCGGTCTTCGACGCTTCCGTCGCGAAATTCCGCGACCGTCCCGCCTACTCCAGCTTCGGCAAGGTCCTCACCTACGGCGAGACCGACGCGCTGGTCGAACAGTTCGCGGCCTACCTGCTGGGTGAGCTCAAGCTCAAGAAGGGTGACCGCGTCGCCCTGATGATGCCCAACTGCCTGCAGTACCCGGTGGCCACCTTCGGCGTGCTGCGCGCCGGCCTGACCGTGGTCAACGTCAACCCGCTGTACACCGCCCGCGAGCTCAAGCACCAGCTGGTCGATGCCGGCGTGACCGCGCTGGTGGTGGTCGACAACTTCGGCGACACCGTCGAGCAGGTCATCGCCGATACGCCGGTCAAGCACGTGATCACCACCGGCCTGGGCGACCTGCTCGGCACCAAGGGCGTGATCGTCAACTTCGTGTTGAAGTACATCAAGAAGATGGTGCCCAACTACCATCTCAAGGGCGCTGTGCGCTTCCGCCAGGCGCTCAAGCTCGGCAGCCGCCACAGCCTGCCCAAGGTCGAGATCGACCACGACGACATTGCGTTCCTGCAGTACACCGGCGGCACCACCGGCGTGGCCAAGGGCGCGATGCTGACCAACCGCAACCTGATCGCCAACATGCAGCAGGCCTCGGCCTGGATCAGTGCGTCGGGCATCGAGATGGGCAAGGAGTGGATCATCACCGCCCTGCCGCTGTACCACATCTTCGCGCTGACGGCGAACGGGCTGGTCTTCATGAAGTTCGGTGGCTGCAACCACCTGATCACCAACCCGCGCGACATGAAGGGCTTCGTCAAGGAGCTCAAGTCGGTGCGCTTCACCGCCATCACCGGCGTCAACACGCTGTTCAACGGCCTGCTCAACACCCCCGGCTTCGACACGGTCGACTTCTCCTCGCTGAAGGTCACCCTGGGCGGCGGCATGGCCGTGCAGCGCGCTGTGGCCGAGCGCTGGAAGAAGGTCACCGGCGTGACCCTGGTCGAGGCCTATGGCCTGACCGAAACCTCGCCGGCGGCCTGCATCAATCCGCTCACCCTGACCGAGTACAACGGCTCGATCGGCCTGCCGATCCCGTCCACCGATGCCTGCATCAAGGACGACAACAGCGCCATCCTGCCGCTGGGCGAAGTCGGCGAGCTCTGCATCAAGGGCCCGCAGGTGATGAAGGGCTACTGGCAGCGACCGGAGGAAACCGCCAAGACCATCGACGCCGACGGCTGGCTGCACACCGGCGACATGGCGAAGATGGATGAACAGGGCTTCTTCTACATCGTCGACCGCAAGAAGGACATGATCCTGGTGTCCGGCTTCAACGTGTACCCGAATGAAGTCGAGGACGTGATCGCGATGATGCCGGGCGTACTGGAAGTGGCCGCGGTCGGCGTGCCGGACGAGAAGTCCGGCGAGGTGGTGAAGGTGGTCATCGTGAAGAAGGACCCGAACTTGACCGCCGAAATGGTCAAGGAACATGCCCGGGCCAACCTGACCGGCTACAAGCACCCCAAAATCGTTGAATTCCGAAAGGAACTGCCGAAGACCAATGTCGGCAAGATCCTCCGTCGCGAACTCCGCGATACGCCCGCCCAGTAAGGGTTTTCGGCAATTTGAACGGCACAGGGCCCGGGGCGGAAACGTCCCGGGCCCTTTCGCATGCGGCGCCCCTGAGCCGGTGTAGCATCGCCGCGTGTGTGGACCGTTCGGCCCGCCGGCCACCCACCTGACACTGCGGGCCGCATGCCGAGGACCCTTCCATGAGTACCATCGAAAAGCTGCCCTCAAGCGGCTCGCCTTTTGCCACCATCCGTACCGAAGACAGCGCCGACGGCGCTGCCCACTGGCTGTTCATGCATGCCGATGCCGCCACCGGCATCCGTCCCTGCTGCCGCAAGGACATGCTCGACGAGATGTGGAGCTACATGGCGGCCATCACCCGCGGCCCTGCCGAGCGCCACAGTGGAACACTGCGGCATTTCGTACTGGCCTCCGATGCCGTCGCCTACAATCTGGGCGGCGACCTGGACCTGTTTACCCGCCTGATCCGCGAGGGCAACCGCGACCTCCTGCTGAACTACGCCCAGCGCTGCGTGGAAGGCGTGCACCACCTGCACACCGGGTTCGGCGGCGATGTCCGTTCGATCGCCCTGATCCAGGGTGACGCCCTCGGCGGCGGCCTGGAAATGGCGCTGGCCTGCCACACCATCGTCGCCGAAGAAGGCAGCGGCCTCGGCCTACCGGAAGTTCTGTTCGGCCTGTTCCCGGGCATGGGTGCCTATTCCTTCCTGTGCCGCCGGGTGTCGCCGCACCTGGCCGAGAAGATCATCCTCGACGGCCGGGTCTACAGCGCCGAGGAAATGCATGCGATGGGCGTAGTCGACGTGCTGGTGAAGAAGGGCGAAGGCCGCTCGGCGGTCGAGGAACTGATCCGCCAGCAGCAGCGCACCCCGCAGTCCTACCTGGCGATGAACGCCGCACGCAGCATTGCCCAGCCTGTCAGCTACGATGAACTGCTGGAGATCACCAAGGTATGGGTGGATTCCGCCCTGGCCCTTGGCGACCGCTCGCTGCGCACCATGGATCGCCTGATCAAGGCCCAGACCCGTCGCGCCAGCCTCGACGCGGCCTGATTCATCCCTCCCCCAGGATGGGTTCAAGCCCGGTTGGCCACCGGGCTTTTTTTAGTCGAGGGCACCTATATCGTGTCCAAGCGCACCAAGCACGACCAGAACTCCCCTCTATTCCCACAGAAGGTCAGGGAATCTGCTCTTTTGCGGTTAGGAGCACCAGCGCGGCATCGCAGACAAGGCCCATCAACTCCTGCGATCTCGCCACTTCATTCTTCAAGCGATGCTGGGCATCGAGGTCAAGGCCAGCCCGGCCACTGATATTGATGTACTCGTAGTATCCGACCGCCCCTGCACTTTCCCTCGTGAAATGGCGCTGGAAATCCTGAATCCTTGAATTCAGATCTCGCCTTGATTTCTCGAGCTTCACACTATGGAAAATCCGAGCAGGATCTCCTTCCCAGCCTATGACTTCGTGCAACGGATCGATCACACGGTGCTCCACCCTGGCTCCAAAGAGCTCCCCTCGCATCCGTTGAATCACCGGCCAGGAAAGCACGCTGCAGTATCCATCCAGAATTTTCAGATCCCGATCAGAAATCGAGTCTCGATCCTGCGTTCGAGGCAGAGGCGCACGCTCCAGATTGAATCGCGCCCTACTCTCGGCCGCTACTTTCCAGCTCTTTATGTCGGCGACCGAATACGCTCCATCCTTGTCAATCAGTGCGCCATGCCCCGGGCACATCCAGATCGCATTGTCGATAGAGCTTCGTTCTTCCGAAGTCATGCCTGGATCGTAGCGGGGTCCACCGGGCGCAGCCGCGCATATATGGGCAGCTACACCATTCCTGACGCTTTTTTCAGAAGAATCATGGGACGGGCCAGACGTTGATGCTCCGCAACCGGGAAAAGAACAGACCCAACCGACCCTGTCCGCGAGTGCTCTCTTTACTCTCTCCGCAAATTCGTCTCTAGCGCTGCTCATACTGCAACCCATTGGTCTGATCCAACCCCAAGCTTATCTGCTCCAGCAAGCAAGCCCAGAGCGCGCTCCTGCATTGCCGCCTGAGCTTTTACATACGCATCGGAAAACCGTACTTCTGCGCAGAGCTTCGCCACAGATTCGGGTCAACGAGGGCTGGAAAGACCGCTTGCCCCTGCGTGTTGTTGTTCGCAGCATGCTGCATGACCGGCGACGCCGAAGCCTTCGCGTTTCGAAGCAGGCAAGCTTTGTTCAGTTGTTGCGCAGCAACCAGCCAGCCCCAGATCCTAGCGCGCCTCACCATCATCAGCAGCGCCGCGCACCCGTCGTTCGGCCCGTGCCTCGAGTGCACGCCGCCCCTCCTTGATCGCCTCCTGCAGGATGCCAAGGCGCGGACGCCATTCGGTCTTGAGCTGCCAGTCGGCCATCCGCATCAGCTCGCCGGCACGGTTGGATGCCCGCATCAGGCCGAGATTGCTGGCCACGCCCTTGATCGCATGGGACTGTTCACGGAACACATCCCACTGCGCGGCCTCGCCAGACTGCTCGGCCTTGCCCATGCAGCTCGCCACGTCTTCCAGGCACTGGCGGATGAACTCACGTTCGAAGCCCTCGCCCATGCCCAGCGAAGCCAGCTCGTCCAGCACGCTGCTGTCGAGCACCCCATCCTGCAGCGCCATCGGTCGCACCACTGGTGCGGCCATGGTCTTCAACTGGGCGTTGTTGGCGATCTCGGCCAGGGTATCGAGCAGGCGCACCGCCACCACGGGCTTGGCCAGGAAGGCATGCGCGCCGGCCTGGGTACAGCGCTGGATCGCCTCGGGCGTGACATCGGCACTGAGCACCAGCACCGGTGTGCGCGGACCGCCGCCGGCCTGCATCACCCGCAGCTCCTTGAGCATGTCCAGCCCGCTCATGCCCGGC
>DQIG01000301.1:470-4341 GCA_003525885.1 Stenotrophomonas sp. | reverse complement strand
TGAGCGTCGTGCTGCTCACGCCGCTCTGGGGCGTAGTGCTGGTTGCCCTCACCGTCGCACGCCGCCGCGACAACAACCCACATCAGGCCTCGAACCCATGAAGCGCCTGACTGCCTTTTGCCTCGTGGTTGCACTGACATCCTGTGCGGCGCATCCGAAACGCACCACGAAGTGTCCGCCAGCCCATTTCACCTACGTCGGTACCGAGAGAGTCGACGGACTGACCTACGGGCGCTTCCAGATCACCCACAACGCTGATCAGCCGCTTCAGCTGTGGGTGGATGAGAGACGCAGGTTGAACTCAAGGACCGCTCGCGCTGAGATGAGGCGCACAGGCGAGGATGCCTGGCGGCCCTACAACGTGATCCTTGAGGAAATCACACCGGGAGCGATCGGGCTGTCGATCGGGCGGGGTGAACAGCAGAGCGTTCTGTTCGATGGTGATGGCGTGTTCCTGCCCGGGCAATCCAGCGCGGACACGGGGTACTCCATCGTGGTACGGGATGCAGCCGGTTGCGAACATCGCTCCGCGTCATTCATCCCCTGACGTTCCCGCGAGTGTGCGAGATTCACGGTCACCCTCGTCCAGCAGCACCCGCCGCATGTACAGCGGGTGCCCCACAGCGGTCAGCACGATCTCAATCGGCACGCCAATCCGCAGCCACGCGGTCCGCCAGCACCAGCTCGGTATCCACCTGCCGGCCATCGCGCAGAAAACGGATGCTCACGCGCGTCCCAACCGGACGTTCACGCAACAGCGCACGCCAGTCCGCCAGCATCCGCGTGGCAATCGGCTCGCCTGAAATCATGACAATGCGATCATCCCTGCGCAGCCCGGCGCGTGCACCTGCACTCGTCGGCGCTACATCGGCTACGCGCAGTGCATCGTCCTCGGCCTGCAGCCACAGCCCGCTGCGGTCGAAGGCATCGGCCTGCGTGCTTTCAGCGTTGGGCACCAGATAAAGACGTTTGGCGTCGTAGTCGATGCCCATGGAAAAGCGCCGCAGCACGCCGCCACCGAGAATCGCGCCATAGTCGGCCAGGGCCAGCGCACCCTTGTCCGTGCTGGACAGATCACCGACCAGGCCGGTGACCTCGATGCTGCCCATGCGCAGCACTCCGAGCCGGGCCGGTCGCGCGCGGCCCGGGCCACCGAGGCCCCATCCAAGTACTGCCTCCTCGCTGGCGTGGTACTTCTCCAACAGGCCATGGGTACGCACGAACGGGCTGCTCAGGCTCAGCGAGTTGCGTGAGCCGGTGTCCAGCCACAGGCGAAGCGGGATACCGTCAAGCTCGCCATTCAGTACCGGCGCGCGGTCATCCTGCTCGAACGGCAGCACTACCGCGTTGGCGGGTGGCTGGTAGTGGCCCGGCCGGGTGAAGCTGAGCACGCGCGCGCCATAGTCGAAGGTGGTGACGAAGCGCAGGAAGGTCTCGTAGCCGATGAAGCCATCATGCGGCACGCCCATCGAGTTGATCTGCTGGCCGAGGTCGATGATGTGGAACACCGGGTTTGCAAGGTGCGCGCCACCGATGCGCAGGTGGCGGGCCTGTGCCAGGCCCAGGTCGCTGGCGTTGTCGCCGGCACCATGCACGCTCAGGCGGCCCGTGGTGGTCAGGCCCAGGCGCTTGGCGGCGCTCGGTATCAGCAGATTGATGGCGCCCGTATCCACCAGGAATCGCGCCGGCTGGCCGTCCACTTCGGCCTCGATATAGACATGGTTGTTGATCAGGTCGAACGGAATACGGGTGGTACCGCTGGCATCCTCGATATAGCTGTCATGGGCCATCACTGGCGGTGCATACACGGTGTCTGCTACCGGGCCATCCACCTGGTAGTCCCGCACGCGCACGTCGCTGCGCAGTCGCGGGTCGGCACGGCCCTGGGCATCGAGGGTGTCGGTGATGATGCGATGGGGCAGCAACAGGCCTTCGACCGCCCGGTAGTCCTCCAGTGCGGTGGCAGTGGGTGTGCGGGCGGATGCAATGACCACGCGGCCGAGCAGGCCGCTGCCTGTATCGAACCAGAGCTCGATCGGGTCGGCGCCCTCCGGCGTGGTGGCCAGGACGGTATAGCGCCGGCCATCCAGAGCCTCGGTGCGGGGCGCGGCAAAGTGCGTGGTCGGATAGGCGTTGGACCAATAGGCACGGGTCGCCAGCCACGACTGCGTGCGCGCGGTCCGACGTGGCACGGTGCCATCCAGCAGGCCGACCTCGCCGCCATAGTCGCGCCGCCAGGACAGTTGCCCATCAAAGCCCTGCGCGACGGTGAAGTCTCCCAGCTGCGCCTGTTCGGCATAGTGCCCGGCACGCAGGTCCTGGTTGAGCTGCCAGCGCCCGTGCAGGCCGCCCACCGACTGCTCGCCCACCGCCTGCAGACGCTGTACCGACAGCCACTGCTCGCCACCACTGGCTACGCGGGCCCTGGCCAGCACATCGGCAGCATCCCCCCCCGCGGCGTGTACCGGAACCGCCAGCATCCACAGCAGGCCACCCAGCATCCATCGCAAACGCATCGCTTCACCTCCGTCGTTGGGTCAGAAGGTGATGGCAGCGCACGGACCGGGGATATTCGACCGGGCGTGAAGGATTGGACGTTCAGTTGGACGCGGTGAGGCGGCGGTACTCGCTCGGCGTCTGCCCGGTGGCGCGCTTGAACGCGCTGTTGAAGGTCGACTTGCTGCCGAACCCGGCGGCCAGGCCGATGTCCAGCACGCTGCGGAGGTCGGACGGGTCGGACAGGCATGCCCTCGCGGCAGCGACGCGGAAGCTGTTCACGAACTCGGAGAAGCTCTGGCCCAAACCCTGGTTGAGCGCCTGCGAGACCTGGTTGGGTGACCAGCCGCTGCGCTGGCTGAGGGACGGAAGATCCAGCCCGGGCGCTTCATGCAGGCGTTCGTCCTGCATCAATGCGGTCAACGCGCTGGCGATGGCCGCGCACTGCGCTGCGTCGATGCCCGAGCGCTCGTAGCGTGCGTGGGTCGTATCCTCGGCGGACGCGGGCATGTCCACCATGACGGGTGCCGCAGTGCTCGCACGTACGCGCAGCTGCTGACGTACGACCCGGCACGCCAGCAGGTACATGCCCACGGTGGTCAGCAGGCTGAGCCCGATGCTGGCCAGCAGCGGAGCAGCGTCCGGTGGCCACCGGTTCATCGCGCTGGCAAGCCAGCATCCCGCCATCACGACGGCCAGTCCACGCAGTCCGCTGCGCTGTATGGCGGTTCCGCGCGGCGCAGAAGACGCACGCAGTGACAGCCACAGCGTGGCCAGCAGGTAGGGGGCACCCTGCAGCAGCCAGCCGTGGAAACTGAGCTGGAACAGCGCATCGCCCAGCGGTGAGGCCTCGAAAGGCGCGAGCGCGTTCAACAGGGAAATAGCGAACGCGAGGCCAGCCGGCAACAGATGCGCGAGCGGCAAGGGTGTTGCAGCGGCCTGCGCGGGTGTCAGCAGCGCACGCGCATGGCCATACAGCAGCGGACCGAGCAGATAGACCAGCGGCACTTCGATGACCCGCAGCCAGCGCACCGCGTCTGGCGACAGCCAGGCCTGGCCACCCAGCAGCACCAATCCGAACAGATTGGCGACGGCGAAGCAGGCGAGGAATGCAGTGAGCAGCGGGTTCCCACGCGACGTGCGGCCGAAGCTCACTCCGGTGGACAAGGCGGCCAGGCCCAGAATCGCAGCGCCTGCCGCCAGCTTCAGCAGATCCGGTGGCGTCATGCGCGCAGTGTTGATGAAGCACGCGGCAACGTCCAGCGCGGGCTGGCAGCGTGTAGGCAACAAGGGGGAGATGGCGCGCCCGGAGGGATTCGAACCCCCGACCAATGGCTTCGGAAGCCACTACTCTATCCGGCTGAGCTACGGGCGC
>DQIG01000301.1:0-323 GCA_003525885.1 Stenotrophomonas sp. | reverse complement strand
TATCCGGCTGAGCTACGGGCGCGTTGTAGAACCGCCGCGCCGTCGGCCAGTGCCGGGGCGGGCATCGCAGCGCCATGAAGCGGTGCGGGACCGGCATTCTATCCAGTTTCGCCGAACAAATCTCCCCCCACGGGCAAAGCCCTCCCAGAGGGGCAGGAGTATCCTATCGCCATGGCTGATACCCCCCTCATTTCGCCGCAGTCGTCGGCGACGCCGCGTTGGCGGCATTACTGGAGTCTGATGCGCGCTGATCGCCCGATCGGCACGTTGCTGCTGCTGTGGCCCACCTGGTGGGCGTTGTGGCTGGCTGCCGGCGGCCTGCC
>DQIG01000167.1:494-2779 GCA_003525885.1 Stenotrophomonas sp. | reverse complement strand
GCAGGAATACCGCGCGCACGCCGGGGATCGCGCGCGATGCGTTGGCGCGGGAGATCCATGGCGACAGTTCCGGCGAGCCCGCAGCGGCAATACGGGCCTCCATCGTGTGCGTGGTGGCCTCCTGCTGGGGTCGGCAGACACCGTCATCCGGATGCGCGGTGCAGAAGGCCAGCAGTCGTTGCAGGTCCGGTCGTGCACCGGCGGCCAGCAGCGCGGTGTAGCCGCCGGCGGAGAATCCGGCGACACCCAGACGCTCGGCGTCGACGTGGGGACCGAGTACGGGATCAGCCTGTACGGCCACCAGCGCGGCGCGCAGATCATCCGCGCGCAGCCAGGTCAGCAGGCTGCCGGGCAGGGTCATCGCGTCTGCACCGTTGTTGCCGGGATGATCGACTGCGATCACCAGGTACCCGGCGCGCGCGAGCGCGGTGCCCAGCCAGCCCATCATGCGCGCGCTGCCGCCGTTGCCATGCGAGAGCAGCAGGGTGGGCAGACGATCACCCGCCACCGGCGCATCCAATGCGGCACGTCCCACGTCGAACAGCGGCGCGTCGGGCGGGCCGAGGGTCAGCGCGGTTTCCCGGCTGCCGGCCTGCGCCGGGTACCAGGCCGTGTAGCGCAGGGTGTCGCGGTGCTGCGCATCGCGCACGACAGCGCTGGCCACCGACGTGGTGCCATGCCGCTCGCCGGCTACCCTGGATTCGCGGGCAGCCGCGGTGGTCGCCAGGCACATCAGCATCATTCCCAGCACAGCGGCGGTCATGCGCATCTTCAACTCCATGTCAGCGAGGGCGTTCGTCCACCGGCAACCAGATCTCTACGCCGCCGTTGCCGGTGTGCTCGTCGAAGCGGGTGTCGTAGCGCTCCAGATCGGGTGCATTGGCCAGGCTGAGGCCGGAGCCTGGCAGGTAATGATCCAGCAGCCAGAACCAGGTCGAGCGGATGGCTGATATGTGCCCGCCGTGCCAGGCCACCAGATAGCGGCGGGCCGGCACGTCCACCCGTTGCCAGTGCACCGGCACGGTCGACAGCGCGCTGGCGGGCAGTGCGGCAATGTAATCGAAGCCGCCATCGTCGTCGCTGTTGCAGCACACGCCGAAGCTGATCGGAGCGGGTGTCGGCCATTCGCGGTTGAGCTGCGCCCATTGGCCGGGAATCGCGCCGCCACTGTCGCGGGTATGCCGCATGCCGATGCCCACCACCTGGAAAGCGGGCGTGTCGAGTAGTCGCGGCGCTTCACCGCAGGGCGCCGGCGCATCGTCCACGCGGATCGCCTGTACCAGCGCCAGGCCATCGGTGCCCTGTTCGCGCACCCGCTCCGGCGTCTGCCCGAACTGTTCGTTGAAGGCACGGGTGAACGCGGCATGGGTGGAATAGCCGGCCCCCAGCGCGACCTGCAGGATGTCACCGGCGCCGTTGGCCAACCGCTGCGCAGCAGCGGTCAGGCGCCGTCCCCGCAGATAGCGCACCACCGAGGTGCCAGTGCGGGCCTGGAACAGGCGTGACAGATGGAACGGCGACAGCCCCGCTGCGGCGGCGATATCGGCCAGCGCCAATGGCTGGTCCGCATGGGTTTCGATGTACCACAACGCCTTGCCTGCCGCGCTCATCTTGCCGTTCCCCGAATCCAATGCCGGCACAGTAGCGGATCGGCAGTTGCGGCGTTTAGCAGTTCTTGCGCTGGCGGGGCTTTGCGGTTGTCCGCATACCGGCAACAATGCGTGCTTCATGGACGTTATGGAGGGCAGGGAGATGCGATCGACGACGCGGGATGCCAGGCCAGCAGAGCCTGGCCGATGATCGAGCTGCTGCTTACCCTCTGGGTACTGCCCAGTCTGCTGACCCTGGCGCTGCTGTTGCTGATGTTGTTCCGCGCGCCACGTTGGCGGGGCAATCCCTGGGTGTATCGCGTCGGCTTCGCATTGCTGGGCGGGTTTCTGACACCGACGTTTTTGGGAGCCGGTCACGGGGGGATGCCGTGCGCAACCATCGGCGGAATTGTGATGGTGCTGATGCATCTGGAGTGGATCGGCGATCTGAAGGTCGACTTCATGGGCTTTGGCACCACGCACATCTGGATCATGTCCACGCCTTCCCTGGTGGTGTTCGCCGGCATGATGTTCGTCCCGCTGCGAACGGCACGGCCGGCGCGCTTCGGCTTCGCCGACGAAAGCAACGGTTAGCCCCTGTACGCGGCGAGGAGCGATGGGGCACGGGCCGGCGGTGCTCATGCACGCATGGCGTGGATCTACGGTGGAATCCGGTAGGTGCCAACCTTGGTTGGC
>DQIG01000167.1:0-340 GCA_003525885.1 Stenotrophomonas sp. | reverse complement strand
GGTGCCAACCTTGGTTGGCGCATCAAGCTGTCGTACTGACGTCATGCCTCCTTCACAGATCGGGCCGAGACTGCGCGCCTTGTCCAGGCCTGTTGTGTCCGCACAGGTGCTGGCCCTGTCGCGTCCTCCCGGAGCCCTGCCGTGCATCGTTCGAAGCTTTCGCGTTCCATCCTCCTCGCCCTTTCCATGGCCAGCGCAGGAGGCGCGATTGCAGCGGAGGCCGATGCGGTCGATGCCGCAGGCGGCAGCCGCACCGCACCCACCCAGCTCGACGCGATGCTGGTCACCGGCACCCGCGCGTCCAACCGCACCCAGTTCGAAACGCTGGCGCCGGTGGACG
>DQIG01000188.1:3760-4101 GCA_003525885.1 Stenotrophomonas sp. | reverse complement strand
GCCACTGGATGCTGTCCAGCTTCATCAGGAACGACAGCGAGGCACTGAAACGTTCGATGCGCACGCGGTCCTGCTCCAGGCCGGCCTGCAGGCGCAGCGGCACCTGCCTGGAGGGCGCGACGTTCAGTTCGCTGCGCACGCGACGCACCGCACTGATCACCGCCTTCAGCCATTCCACGTCGGCCTCGGCCTGGGCGAAATCACCGGCGAATTCGCCGGCGGTCGGGTACGGGCGCAGCGACAGCGTGGTTTCGGCCAGGCCCAGGCGCGGGGCCAGCTGCTGCCACAGCTGTTCGGTGATGAACGGCGTGAGCGGGTGCAGCAGGCGCAGCAGCGCTTCC
>DQIG01000188.1:3290-3611 GCA_003525885.1 Stenotrophomonas sp. | reverse complement strand
CAGCAGGCGCAGCAGCGCTTCCAGCACGTACAGCAGGGTGTGGCGGGTGCTTTCGGCATCGGCGGCGTCGGCGCCGTTCAGTGCCGGCTTGCTCAGTTCCAGGAACCAGTCGCAGAACTCGTTCCAGGCGAACTCGTACAGGCACTGCGCCAGCAGGTCGAAACGGTAGTTGGCGTAGTGGCCCTGGGCCTCGCTGGACACTGCGGCCAGGCGTGCCAGGATCCAGCGCTCGGCATCGGTGCGCGGGGTCGGCACGCCAGTGAACGCAGCGCCCTCGGTGTTCATCAGGGCGAAGCGGCTGGCGTTCCACAGCTTGTTGCA
>DQIG01000188.1:0-3144 GCA_003525885.1 Stenotrophomonas sp. | reverse complement strand
TGGCGTTCCACAGCTTGTTGCAGAAGTTCTTGTAGCCTTCGGCGCGGTTCATGTCGAACTTGATGTCGCGGCCGTGGGTGGCCAGCGCGGCGATGGTGAAGCGCAGCGCATCGGCACCGTGGGCGGCAATGCCGTCCGGGAACTCCTTGCGGGTGGCCTTCTCGATCTTCTCCACCATCTTCGGTTGCATCAGGCCGCCGGTGCGCTTGGCGACCAGGTCGTCGATGGTGATGCCGTCGATGATGTCCAGCGGGTCGAGCACGTTGCCCTTGCTCTTGGACATCTTCTGGCCCTGGCCGTCGCGGATCAGGCCGGTGAAGTAGACGTCCTTGAACGGGATCTTCCCGACCAGGTTGTCGGTGGCCATGATCATGCGCGCCACCCAGAAGAAGATGATGTCGAAGCCGGTGATCAGCACCGACGACGGCAGGTAGCGGTCGAAGCCACGCTCGGCCATGGCCTGCTCATTCGGCCAGCCCAGGGTGGAGAACGGCCACAGCTGCGAGGAGAACCAGGTCTCCAGCACGTCGCTTTCCTGGTTCAGCACCACGTCGCTGTCCAGGTTGTGCTTCGCGCGCACTTCCTCTTCGCTGCGACCGACGTAGCAGCTGCCGGTGGCGGCATCGAACCATGCCGGGATGCGGTGGCCCCACCACAGCTGGCGGCTGATGCACCAGTCCTGGATGTTGTTCATCCAGTGGCGGTAGGTGTTGATCCAGTTCGGCGGAACAAAGGAAATGCTCCCGTCCTCGACCAGTTCCAGGCCACGCTTGGCCAGGTCGTCCATCTTCACGAACCACTGGTCGGTCAGGTACGGCTCGATCACCTGGCCGGTACGGTCGCCGCGCGGCACCTGCAGCTTGTGCGCCTTGGTCTCGACCAGGATGCCCAGGTCTTCCAGTTCGGCCAGCACGGCCTTGCGCGCGGCGTAGCGGTCCAGGCCCTGGAAGCGCTCCGGCGCGTTTTCGTTCAGCGCTGCCACCGGAGTGAACAGGTTGATCATCGGCAGGCTGTGGCGCACGCCCACTTCATAGTCATTGAAATCATGCGCCGGGGTGACCTTGACGACGCCGGTGCCGAAGGCACGGTCCACGTAATCATCGGCGATCACCGGCACGCGACGGCCGGTCAGCGGCAGCACCACGCTCTTGCCGATCAGGTGCGCATAGCGCTCGTCTTCCGGGTGCACCATCACCGCGGTATCGCCCAGCAGGGTTTCCGGGCGGGTGGTGGCAACGACCAGATAGTCGCGGGTTTCGCGCAGGGTTTCCACGCCGTCGGCATCGCGCTCGACGTGCTCGTAGCTCAGGCCGTCATCCAGCGTGTAGGCGATCGACCACAGGAAGCCGTCTTCCTCGGCGCTCTCCACTTCCAGGTCGGAAATGGCGGTCTTCAGCACCGGGTCCCAGTTGACCAGGCGCTGGCCACGGTAGATCAGCCCCTGCTCGTACCAGCGCACGAAGGCTTCGTTGACCGCCGCCGACGGCTGCGGGTCCATGGTGAAAGTGCTGCGCGACCAGTCGGCGGAGGTGCCGAGGCGGCGCATCTGGCGTTCGATGGTGTCGCCGGATTGCTGCTTCCACTCCCAGACCTTGCCGATGAATCCTTCGCGGCCCAGCGAATCGCGGGTCTCGCCCTTGCCTTCCAGCGCCAGGTTGCGGCTGACCACCATTTCGGTGGCGATGCCGGCGTGGTCGGTACCGACCTGCCACAGCGTGTCGTAGCCGCGCATGCGGTGGTAACGCACCAGCGCGTCCATCAGGGTCTGCTGGAAGGCGTGGCCCATGTGCAGGGTGCCGGTCACGTTCGGCGGCGGCAGCAGGATGGTGTACGGCTCGCCCGTGCCGGACGGCTTGAAGTGGCCGGCCTTCTCCCAGGCCTCGTAGAGGTCGGTCTCGAAGGACTTCGGGTCGTAGCTGGAGGCGAGTTGGGTCATGCGGGGGAACCGGTAATCAAGGCGGAAGGGAGATCAGCGCGACCCGAGGGCGCGCCGGATCTTCTGGTCGGTGTGGTACTGGCTGACCGCGTAGGCGGCCCAGATGGCGGCGGGCAACCAGCCGATCAGGGTGACCTGCAGGATCAGGCAGACGATCCCGGCCAGTGGACGGCCGATGGTGAAGAAGGACAGCCAGGGAAGAATCAGGGCGATCAGCAGGCGCATCAAGGGGTGCTCGCGGGACTTACATGTCGTGCTTGTTCAGGTCGTAACCGGCGGCCTTGTACTGGCGCCAGCGCTCGCGCAGTGGCTCGCGCGCTTCCGGATCGGCCGGAACCACTTCCAGCACGCGCTCGCACTGGCCCAGCCAGGGCTCGTCGCGCAGGTTGATCACCAGCGGGCGTGCCGGTGCCTCGGTGCCGGGTACGGCGATCAGTACCAGGGCCTCTTCCTCGTCCATGTCTTCCCCGGCGATCTGGTGCGGGATGTAGGCATCGTTGTCGAATGCCCACAGCAGCTCGTCCAGTTCTTCGGCCTGGGCCTGGTCGCGGGCCAGCACCAGGGTGAACAGCCCGGCGTCGTTGGCCTTGCGCGCCAGCTCGCAGACCAGGCGCAATGGCTCGGTCAGGAAGCGGGGCTTGGCGATCAGGTAGAAGTCGGCGCGGGGCATGGCAGGGTCCGGGTCAGGCAGGGGCCCGGCATTGCCGGGCGAGGCCCCGGCCGGCGTCTGCCGGCCAGGGTCGGGTACGGCATCAGGCGCGGGCGACCTGGTCCAGCAGCCACTGGCTCAGCAGGCCGACCGGGCGGCCGGTGGCCATGCCACGCTTGCCTTCATCGCTGGCGACGCCGGCGATGTCCAGATGGGCCCAGCGCTGGCCTTCGGTGAAGCGCGACAGGAAGCAGCCGGCGGTGATCGCGCCGGCCCAGCGGCCGCCGATGTTGTAGACGTCGGCGAAGGTCGAATCCAGCATCGGCTGGTACTCGTCCCACAGCGGCAGGCGCCAGGCGCGGTCGAACACATGCTCGCCGGCGGCCAGCAGCTCGTTGGCCAGGTCGTCGTGCTTGCTCATCAGGCCGGCGGTCTGGTGGCCGAGGGCGACCATGCAGGCACCGGTCAGGGTGGCGACGTCGACCAGCGCGGCCGGCTCGAAGCGCTGCGCGTAGGTCAGCGCGTCACACAGGATCAGGCGGCCTTCGGCGTCGGTGTT
>DQIG01000010.1:1319-9594 GCA_003525885.1 Stenotrophomonas sp. | reverse complement strand
GGCCGCGACCCTGGCGGTGACCGCCTGTACCAGCGTCGGCACGCAGAAGACCCCGCCACCGGCGGTGGTCGAGACGGTCTCGGCCGAAGCGGCGCAGGCCGAAGCGGCGCGCGTGGCGGCCCTGCATGCACAGCCGGACTGGGCCTTCCAGGGCCGGGTCGCGGTCAGCAAGGGCAAGGACGGCGGCAGCGGTCGCATCGACTGGAAGCAGGAAGGCCGTCGCTACGTGGTGGAGTTGAGCGCGCCGGTAACCCGGCAGAGCTGGAAGCTGACCGGCGATACCCATTCCGAAGCCGGCCGCCTGGAAGGGCTGGCGGGAGGCCCGCGCGACGGCGAGGACGCCCAGCAGCTGCTGCTGGAGGCGACTGGCTGGGACATCCCGGTCAACCAGCTGCCGGAGTGGATCCGTGGCCTGGTGGCCGGCGACGCCGCCGGCCCCGAGACCGTTGAGCGCGACGGTGAGGGCCGGCCGCGCCGCATGCAACAGATGGGCTGGCAGGTGCAGTACCTGGACTGGTACCCGGCCGACGCCGGGCGGCCGGCGCTGCCGCGCCGGATCGAGGCCAGCAATGGCGACGCCAAGGTGCGCCTGCTGGTGGACCAGTGGGGGCAGGGCGTCCCATGAGGGGGGCAGCCGATGACGCGGGCTGGTCCTGGTGGCCGGCCCCGGCCAAGCTGAACCTGTTTCTGCACATCATCGGCCGCCGGGCCGACGGCTACCACGAGTTGCAGACCGTATTCCGCCTGCTGGACTGGGGGGATCGCATCGGCCTGCGCCTGCGTGAAGACGGCCAGGTGCGCCGGCAGGGCGAGGGTCTGGCCGGCGTGGCCGAGGCCGATGATCTGGCGGTGCGCGCCGCGCGCTTGCTTAAAGACGTGGCGAATGTCGAGCAAGGTGCGGACATCATCGTCGAAAAGCATGTTTCTGCGGGTGGTGGCTTCGGCGGCGGGTCGTCCGATGCCGCCACCGTGCTGGTGGTGCTGAACCGGCTCTGGCGGGCTGGCCTCGACGAGGATGCCCTGGCGGAACTGGGCCTGCGCCTGGGCGCCGACGTGCCGGTGTTCGTGCGTGGCCGCAATGCCTGGGCCGAAGGGGTGGGCGAGCGCCTGCAGCCGATCACGCTGGCACCGGCCTGGTATGTGGTGGTTGAACCGGGCGTTCATGTTCCCACGCCGGTCCTCTTTGCAGACCCGGATTTGACGCGCGACAGCCCAGTGGCGAAAATAGAGGACTTCGCTTCCGGGACCCTGGTCGGGAACGCGTTCGAACCGGTGCTGCGCCGCCGTGAGCCTGCCGTCGAGGCAGCGCTCGCCGCGTTGAGCGACATCGGCACGGCGCGGCTGACCGGTTCGGGAAGTGGTTGTTTCGTCGAGTTCGCGTCGCAGTCTGCTGCAGAGCAGGGACGGTCGAAATTGCCGAAGGAGTTGCGGGCAAGGGTGGCAGCGGGCGTTGCGCGTTCGCCACTGCTGGATGCACTCGAGCAACACTAGATTTATCAATGCAGGGGCGTCGCCAAGAGGCCCAAGGCACCAGGTTTTGATCCTGGCATTCGTAGGTTCGAATCCTACCGCCCCTGCCAATAGCGGCTGTGTCCGCGCCTTCCAGCGCATCACCTGCGCGGGACGTGGAAACAACCGCGGTGTTGTCAGCAGCAAGGGTCCATCGGGTCCTTGCCGACCCCGGATCCCCGCCACTCGTCCCCGCCCGAGACAATCATGATGCAAGAGTCCCCGAACCTGCTGGTCTTTTCCGGCAACGCCAACAAACGTCTGGCGCAGAACATCTGCAAGGAACTGGGGGTCCGCCCGGGCAAGGCGCTGGTCTCGCACTTCTCCGATGGTGAAGTGCAGGTGGAAATCGAAGAGAACGTCCGCAAGCAGGACGTGTTCGTGATCCAGCCGACCTGTGCGCCGAGCGCGGAAAACCTGATGGAACTGCTGGTGCTGATCGACGCGCTCAAGCGCGCATCGGTGGCCAGCGTGACCGCCGTGGTGCCGTACTTCGGCTACTCGCGGCAGGATCGCCGCATGCGTTCCTCGCGCGTGCCGATCACCGCCAAGCTGGCGGCGAAGATGTTCAGCACCGCTGGCGCTGATCGCGTGCTGACCGTCGACCTGCACGCCGACCAGATCCAGGGCTTCTTCGATATTCCGGTGGACAACGTGTATGCGTCCCCGCTGCTGCTGGCCGACATCTGGCGCGCCTACGGCACCGAGAACCTGATCGTGGTCTCGCCGGACGTGGGCGGCGTGGTCCGTGCCCGTGCGGTGGCCAAGCGCCTGGATGACGCCGACCTGGCGATCATCGACAAGCGCCGCCCGCGCGCCAACGTCTCCACCGTGATGAACATCATCGGTGACGTCGAAGGCAAGACCTGCGTGATGGTCGATGACATCGTCGATACCGCTGGCACCCTGTGCGCCGCTGCCGCTGCCCTGAAGGCGCGCGGTGCGCTCAAGGTCGCCGCCTACTGCACCCACGCGGTGCTGTCCGGCCCGGCGGTGGACAACATCACCAATTCCCAGCTCGACGAGCTGGTGGTGACCGACACCATCCCGCTGAAGGACGCCGCGCGGGTGTGCAGCAAGATCCGCCAGCTGAGCGTGGCGGAAATGCTGGCCGAAACGATGCGCCGCATCGCCTTCGGCGAGTCGGTCAGCTCGCTGTACGTCGACTGAGTTTTTCGTCCCTGCCGGCAACGGCGGGGACATACCCCGGGTGCTTCTGGTCGCGGAAGCATCTTCAACCGCCAAGCCGCAAGGCGAGGCAACAACCTGAGTAGTCGAAAATGTCGAAGACCCATGAAATCAAGGTCACCAAGCGTGAACTGCAGCGTAAGGGTGCGAGCCGCCGCCTGCGTCACGCTGGTGTGATCCCGGCCATCGTGTACGGCGGCAACGCCGAGCCGGTCGCCATCAGCCTGGACCACAACGAAATCTGGCTGGCCCAGCAGAACGAGTGGTTCTATGCCTCGATCCTGGACCTGAACCTGGACGGCCAGGTGCAGAAGGTCCTGCTGCGTGACATGCAGCGCCACCCGTACAAGCAGCTGATCATGCACCTGGACTTCCAGCGCGTGAACGAGAACGAAGCTCTGACCGCTTCGGTCCCGCTGCACTTCATCAACGAAGACACCTCGCCGGCTGGCAAGGCTGCCGACGTCGTGGTCACCCACGAACTGAAGGAAGTGACCATCACCTGCCTGCCGAAGGACCTGCCGGAGTCGATCGAAGTCGACCTGGGCGAGCTGAAGGCCGGTGACGTGGTGTACCTGTCCAACATCAAGCTGCCGAAGGGCGTGGAAATCCCGGCCCTGGCACTGGGCAAGGACCACGACGACGCCATCGTCACCGCCAAGGCCGGCAAGGCCGACGCGGCCGACGAAGAAGCGGCTGCCGCCGAGTAATACCGCTACGGTGCCTGCCTCCGGGCAGGCACCGTATTGGAAGGAACCATGGCAGGACTGCGACTGATCGTCGGTCTGGGCAACCCCGGATCGGAACACGCCCGGACCCGGCACAATGCCGGGTTTCATTTCGTTGAGGCCCTGGCTGAAAAAGCCGGTGCACGATGGAATGTGGACAGCAAACTGTTCGGCGAGACCGCCAAGGTCGAGATTGCCGGGCAGACGGTGTGGCTGCTCAAGCCCGCCACCTTCATGAACCTCAGTGGCAAGTCGGTCACCGCCGCGCAGCGGTTCTGGAAGATCGAGCCGGAAGAGACCCTGCTGGCCCATGACGAACTGGACCTGGCGCCCGGCGTGGCGCGGCTGAAGTTCGACGGTGGCCACGGTGGCCAGAACGGCCTGCGTGACACCATCCGCCTGCTCGGTCACGGCAAGTTCCATCGCCTGCGCGTGGGCATCGGCCATCCCGGCCACAAGGATCGCGTGGTGGGGTGGGTGCTCGGCCGCCCGTCCAAGGACGATGACGTGCTGATCGCGCGCGCCATCGACGATGCGATCGACGTGATGCCGCTGGCGGTGCAGGGCGATTTCAGCGAAGCGATGAAGCGGCTGCACACCCCGAAATAACCGGTAGGTACCGACCGTTGGTCGGTACGGAACCAACCAGACCGGTAGGTACCGACCGTTGGTCGGTACGGAGAATGATTGGAAAAGCAGCGCCTACGTCGCTGTTTCCCCAATCACTTTCACCCCAGAGAGCTGTCACCCATGGGTATCAAATGCGGCATCGTCGGCCTGCCCAACGTCGGCAAGTCGACCCTGTTCAATGCGCTGACCAAGGCGGGTATCGCCGCGGCGAACTTCCCGTTCTGCACCATCGAGCCGAACGTCGGCATCGTGCCGGTGCCGGATCCGCGCCTGAACGAGCTGGCAGCGATCATCAACCCGCAGAAGGTCATCCCGACCGCGGTCGAGTTCGTCGACATCGCCGGCCTGGTCGCCGGTGCCGCCAGCGGTGAAGGCCTGGGCAACAAGTTCCTGGCGCACATCCGCGAAGTCGATGCGATCACCCACGTAGTGCGCTGCTTCGAAAATGCCGACGTCATCCACGTCAACAACAAGGTCGACCCGATCTCGGACATCGAAACCATCGATACCGAACTGGCGCTGGCCGACCTGGACAGCGTCGAGAAGGCGTTGAACCGTGCCGAGCGTGCGGCCAAGGGCGGCGACAAGGACGCCACGGCGCGCAAGCCGGTGCTGGCCAAGCTGCAGGCTGCGCTGTCGGATGGCAAGGCCGGTCGCTCGGCGGGCCTGGACGAGGAAGAGAAGGCGCTGGTGCGCGACCTGTTCCTGCTGACCCTGAAGCCGGTGATGTACATCGCCAACGTGCTGGAAGACGGTTTCGAGAACAACCCGCACCTGGACGCCGTGCGCGCACACGCTGCCGCCGAAGGCGCGCAGGTGGTGCCGGTGTCGGCTGCGATCGAGGAAGAGCTGTCGCAGCTGGATGACGAAGACCGCGATACCTTCCTGGCCGACCTGGGCCTGAGCGAGCCGGGCCTGAATCGCGTGATCAACGCGGCCTACAGCCTGCTCGGCCTGCAGACCTACTTCACCGCAGGCGTGAAGGAAGTCCGCGCGTGGACCGTGCGCAAGGGCGCTACCGCCCCGCAGGCCGCCGCGGTCATCCACACCGACTTCGAGAAGGGCTTCATCCGCGCCGAAACCATCGCGTATGACGACTTCATCAAGTACAAGGGCGAAGCCGGCGCCAAGGAAGCCGGTCGCCTGCGCCTGGAAGGCAAGGAATACCGCGTGCAGGAAGGCGACATCCTGCACTTCCGCTTCAACGTCTGATCCCGCGGCAGCGGATCGACTTCGGACGCCCCGCCCTGTGCGGGGCGTTCGCGTTTTCGCCACTGGACAAATAAGTGCCACGTGAGGAAACAGCTGTTGCGCAAGGCTCGCAGGCGCTTATCCACACCAAACCCCCACCGCTTTCCACGCGTGATGTGGAAAACCGGTGGGGTCGGATCCCATTCCCGTGGAATGGGATCCGTCCCCGGGCAATGGATAAAATTTCACCACATACTGAAACGTTTGCGGTGCAATGCTCGCACCTACTTGTCCACATCAAATCCCAACCGCTCTCCACGGCGGGTGTGGAAAACCGCGGGTGAACATGGACAGAAATTCACCACGCCCTGAAACGCTTGATGCGTGGGGCTCACCGCCACTTGTCCACACCAAACCCCCACCACTTTCCACGATGCGTGTGGAAAAAGCGCCCGGCACTCCCTTGCCGGGCACTTCCCGCATCACCAGTTGTACGACACGCCCAGCTGGGCACCGACATCGCGGAAACCCATGCCGCCGCTCTGCCGGCTCAATTCGCCCCAGCCGCGCCAGCCGCCGGACAGATCCACCTGCACGCCGGCCTTGGCTTCGTAGATGTCGCGCGGCAGCTGCCGCTGCAGTCGCTCGCCGTCCATCGCCATGCCCGCGCCATTGCCGCCGGACCACCAGTTCACCGCCACGTACGGGTGCACCTGGCCCTGCGCCGGGCTCAACCCACGGCTGTACAGGCGCAGGCCGAGGCGGGTGCTGGTCTCGCCACCGCCGCGGTCCTCGACCACCGTGCCGTTGGCCTCGACCACGCGGTCGCTGTCGTAGCGGCTGTGCACCACCTGCAGCTGCGGTTCCAGGTAGATGCCGCGCTGCGCGGTGCGCCGAAGGGGCAGCACATAGCCGGCCTCGGCCGACGCACTCCAGTTGCGGGCGTCATAGCGTTCCTTCTGCAGTCCTTCGCCCTGCACGCTGTTGCGGAAGCGGCCGTACTGCAGCCAACCATCCACATAGGCGCCGCCTTCCATGCGCGCATCCTGCAGCCAGGTGGCATAGGCACCCACGCTGGTGCCGGTGACCACGCCACGCGCACTGTAGCCGGTCACCTGAGAGCGACTGTCATTGCGCGCGCGGCCGTGGCCGAGCATCGCACCCGCCTGCAGCTCGCCGGTGCCACCCATCTCGAAGCGGCGGCCGACGCCGACCAGCACGCTGCTGATCTGGCCATCGACCTGGACCTGGCGGTTGCGGTCGTGGCTGTCGGGCTGCGCGCTGCGAAGGTGCATCCAGGCCACGGCATCGCTGTTGGCGCCGGCCTCGGCGGCGGGATCACCGGCGCGGTCGTGCAGGCTGTGCCGGAACATGCCCAGCGCCGCGCTGCGGTTGGCCAGGTAGGCTGCCGGTTCCGGGCGTTCCACCTGCGGGCGCGGCGGATCGATCGGTGGTTCCGGCGGCAACGGCGGATCGATCGGCGGCTCCGGCGGTGCAGGCGGATCAACCGGCGGTTCCGGCGGCGCAGGCGGATCAACCGGAGGTTCCGGCGGATCAACCGGCGGTACGTATTCCGAACGCAGGTACCAATTGCCGTCATCCGGAGTCGACACGCCGCCCTTGAACAGGAAGTAGTCGTAGGCACCAGCGACCGCGCGCCCCTGCAGGCTGAACTGAGCATCCGACTGGCCAGCCACGGTGATCAGGCGGATGCCCTCCTGGGTCAGCGCACCAGCGCCGCCGGCATTGCGCACGCTCACGCTGGCAGTGCCGCTGCTGTTGCCGTTGATCACCAGCTGGTCACCCAGTGAAGTGTCGTCGCCCAGTGCGCGGTTGAAGATCCATTGGCCACCATTGCCCACGTAGTCGCCGCTGACGGTGACGGTCTTGAAGCCACTCGCCGCCGGCGCATCGAAAGCGATGGTGCCGGCGTGTTCGAGCGTGCCGACGCTGGAACTGGCACGCACGTTCCACTGGCTGCTGCCATCCAGCGCCAGCTGTGCGACCTGGTAGCCGGAGTCGTTGCGCAGGGCACCGCTGAACGTGGTGCCGTTACCCAGCACCATATGCACGTCAGCCGTTGCGCTGTCGACCACCACATCACCGCGCAGCGTGCTGGCGTCGGCGCTGAAGTCGATGCGGCTGGTCGCCACGCTGCTGCCATCGGTGAACACCGTGTCGCTGACCCGCAGCAGGCGGCCGCTGCCGTCGCCTGCGGTCACGTCGCTGCCATTGACGGTCAACGCATGGTTGCTGCCCTGCAGCCAGAACGCGGCGCCGCTGGCGGTCTCGATGTGGCTGTCATTGAAGGTGGCACGGTTCCAGTACGGGCCGAACGCAGTCAGGTAGGAGCGGTAGCCGCCGCTGTTGCTGCCGGTCATGCGGATGTCCAGGCGGTCGGCCTGGGTCAGCCGCGCGGTGTTCATGTGCACGATGCCGAACACATTCTCGCCGTCGCTGCGGATCGCAACAGTGTCGAGCAGCGCGGTGGCGGTGGAACCACCGATGAACACACCGCCGCCGCCGTTGCCGCGCACCTCGATCACATTGCCGGTGGCTTCGATGCGGCTGGCGGTACTGCCGGTGGAACCGGTCACGCGCACACCATAGGTCGCATCGCCGTGCGTGGTGATCCGGCCGCCCTGCACGGTGGCGACGCCGCCGGCGATCTCAACGCCGTAGCCGTAGGTGTCGGTCCAGGTGTCGATGGTGCTGTCGGTCAACTGCAGGCGCGACTCATCGCTGGCCAGCCAGAACCCGGAGTAGCCCTCGCGCACATCGAACGTGGCGTCGCGGGCAGTCAGCTGTCCCCAGCTGTTGATGTTCACGCCATAGCCGCCGACGGTGTAGAAGCTGCCGCCGTTGATCACCGCGCTGGAATAGGTCTTGCTGATGCTGCTGCCGAGCAGGCGCATGCTGCCGCCCACCGAGTGCGCTTCCACGTTCTCCAGCAGCACGCTGCCACCGCTACCGATATCGAACCAGCCGCCGTCCATGTAGGTGTCGTACAGCTCGGCGCGGCTGCCCGG
>DQIG01000010.1:0-1151 GCA_003525885.1 Stenotrophomonas sp. | reverse complement strand
GCCCGCGCCATCGACGGCGACGCCGGCGAGGATGCCGCCGGGGGCGAGGGTGATCCGGCTGTTGCGGATCGTCAGCAGGCCGGCACTGTCGGCGCGCAGGCGGGCACCGCTGTCGGCGCTCATCTGCAGGTTGTCCAGGTGCGCTTCACTGCCCCTGCCGGAGGCACCGACCAGGGTGCCGACGCCGCCGGTCATCGAGATGCGTCCGCCGGTGTAGTGGATCACACCACCGTTGTAGGCCTGCACGCTGGCGTAGCCGCTGCCGTTGCGCGTGGCATCGATGTCGACATCGCGCGCATCGATCACGCTGCCGGCACCGTTGGCATACAGTGCGTAGAAACCTGCACCGGTGGCCGGTGCGATTGACAGAGTGGCACCGCGCAGCTGTACCTGGCCGCCATTGGCGGCAGACACCGCACTGCCATTGCCGGTCACGTTGATGCGGCTGCCATCGATCAGAGCATTGCTGCCTGCACCGGTGACGGTCAGCGCGAAGCTGCCCGCGTCGTGGGTGAGGACATCATCTGCACCCAGCTGCAGGCTGTTGCCATCGCTGACCTGCAGGGGCCCGGTCAGATCGGCGGCATGGACCGGCAGTGCCGCCCACAGGGCGGTCGCCAGCAGGCTGGGAAGGAGGGGGGCTGGCGCGAGGCGCGCGCGCCCGGACGCACGGCGGCGCCGAGTGGAGGAGGCGTACATGCTGTTGGACTTCCTGTGGCAGGGCGCAGCACGGCTGCGCGAACTGGCGCGGCAGGGCCGCGTCGCTGCGGAAGCCACACGCGATGGCAGCTGCAGGCGCCATCGGACTTCCGTCCCCCACGGCGACGCGGTTGCTGCCGGCAGGCGCACCATGGCGGGATGCGTCCAGCCTAGAAATCGGCACCGTCCTATGGAATCAGGCGTTTCCTAAAGCCGTCGCAGGCCCTTGTACAGGGCCTGCAGGATTCAGCCTGGAGTGGGCCTCAGGCGAACAACGAGGCCTGCAGGCAGTACTCGATCAGCGCCTGGTCACTGTCCACGCCCAGTTTGCGCATCGCGCTGATCTTCTGCGTGCTGACCGTCTTGGCGCTGCGTTGCAGCTGGCGCGCGATGTCGCCCACGCTCATGCCGCCGGTGAACAGCCGGATCACTTCCAGCTCGCGCGGCGACAG
>DQIG01000118.1 GCA_003525885.1 Stenotrophomonas sp. | reverse complement strand
GCCGCTGGCCGGCAACCCCGGGAACCTTCAGGCCGCGAGCCTCAGCCGGCCAGCGGCCGGCACTACCCGTTCGATACAGGTCGGATCAGAAGTCCGCGCGGATGCCAAAGGTGACGCGACGACCAGAGAACTCGTACTGGGTCGGGAACGCCTTGTCGATCGTGTAGCCGCGGGTCACTTCATCCAGCAGGTTGATCGCCTCCAGGTTCAGCTTCCAGGTGTCGTTGAGGCGGAAGCCGATCGAGGCATCCAGCTGGCCATAGGCATCGCGGTAGACCGGGTACATGTTGAGGTGGATGTACTCGACGTACTTGTCCTTGTAGTTGTACGAGGCGCGCGCGCTGAAGCGATCGTTCTCGTAGTACAGGGTGAAGTTGTAGGCCTTCTCGGCCAGGCCTTCCGGGGGCGTCGGGATCGAGAGATCCGAGGCGCCGGTCAGCGAGTTGTCCAGCTGCGTGTAGTTGGCATTGATGCCCCACCCTTCCAGTGCCGGATGCAGCATCGACAGCGGCAGCTGTGCGACCAGCTCCACGCCGCTGACCTTGTACGAGCCATCGGCATTGACCGGCTGGTACACCTCGAAGTCGTAGTAGCCATCCAGCGAGCCATTGGCGTTGAGCTTCTCGACGTTTGGTACGATGCCGGTCAGCGACTGCCGCACCACGCCGTCGATCTTCTTGGAAAAGTATGACGCTGCCAGCAGGCCGCCGTTCTGCAGGTACTTCTCCAGGCCCACTTCCCACTGCTTTGCCGTGGTCGGCTTCAGCGCGGGGTTGCCATCCATGAAGCGGAAGCTGCTCCAGCTGACCGTGCGCCGGTAAGCGATGTCGGTCAGCGACGGACGCATCAATGTCTCCGACGCTGCGCCGCGCAACACCAGCCCTTCGGCGATCTCAGCGGTCATGTTGAAGCTTGGCAGCAGCTTGCTGTAGTCGCCGCTGCTGGAGATCGGCGTGGCGGTGAAGCCGCTGCTGCCATCGGGCTTCTGCACTGGGTGGAAACCGGAAGAGTCGACGTCGGTATCGATCGAACGCAGGCCGAGGTTCGCATACACCGGCACGTGACCGATATCGAAGTAGAAATCGGCCATGGCATACAGCGCCAGCGTCTTCTCCTTCACTTCGTAATACTGGCCTGGATCCAGCGGCGTCGTATAGCCGGGATAGCGGAAGGTGGCACGCGCGTAGGCGTTGGAGATCTGCTGCCAGTCCAGATCACTCGGGCGGTAGGCCCCGCCCGCTGCCAGCTGGCTGATCCACACCGGGTTGCTGTCGGCCAGGGTGCGCTTGTTCACCCACGCCGCACTGCCGGCCGACGGGCCCTGGATCTTGCCGCTGCCGAACTCGCGCTGCTTGGTCTTGTCGGTATAGCGCGCACCGAACTGCACTGCGCTCAATGCCGGGAAGAACGCCAGGTTCATCTGCCGGCGCAGGTCCAGCTGCGCGGCGTACTTGTCGTCCTTCACGTTCTCCACTTCGGTTTCGTAGGCTTCGAAGAGGTACTTGTCCGCCGCGTTGTACATGTCGAAACCGCCGGTGCTGCTGGGCACGGTTTCACCCCCGTTGCCGGTCCAGCGTGTACGCGACGGCGCATAGGCGACGTGCTTGAGGTTGGCGTAGTCAGAATCCTTGCGTGCGCCGGAGTAGCCGACCAGCGCATCGATGTCCCAGCCGCCCACCTTCCAGTCCAGTTTGCTGCTGAACTGGCGATAGTCGGTGTTGGCGCTACGGTCCTTGCTCAGGATCTCGTGCTGGGTGGCGGTGTAGGCCACATCCTTGAGCACGGTGATGCCGTAGTCGCCCAACGTGGTGCGATCGTAGTCGTAGATGCGGTCCAGCGTGCTGCGGCTGGAGGCCGAATAGGCCGCCGCATCATACTCGTCCTCGTGGGTGTCGTAGCCGCCGAGCATCGCATCGAAGCTCAGCGAGAACGTTTCGCTGGGTTTGAACTGCAGCGATGCGGTGGCGCCCCACTGGTCCTGCTCATTGAGGTAGACGCGGTCACCGACCTTGTCCTGGAAGACGATACGGCTGGTCTCGTCCTTGTCCATGCGGTTCTTCACCATGATGCCGGCATCGCGCGCCAGCACCGCTGCGGCCTGCGCCGAACGCGTGCCGGAGGCTTCCAGGAAGCGGCCGATCGGACGGAAGTTGATGCCGGAATTGGAATCGGTGCGGTTGCTGCGCTTGGCCTTGGAGAACGACACCAGGCCGCCCCAGTCGCCCCAGGTATCGCTGGCCAGGAACGAGATCTTCGGGTCGACCTTGCCGTTGATCGAGTTGTGCGAGGCCTCGGCCGAGGCGCTGAACTTCGGCTCGGCGTAGTCGAACGGCTTGGCGGTTTCGATATAGACCGAACCGGCGATACCACCTTCTTCGTCCGCAGCGGTGGGCGACTTCTGTACGGTGACGGTCTGCACCACATCGGCGGCGAAGATGTCGAACTGGACGTCGCGGCCGCCACTGCCCGAGGCGGTGGCCAAGTTGTTGATCGAGACCAGTGTGAATTCGCTGGGCAGGCCACGCACGCTGACCTTGCTGCCCAGCCCCTTGTTGCGCTCGATGGTGACACCGGGCATGCGCTGCAGTGCTTCTGCCAGGTTCTGCTCGGGGAAATCGGCGACGTCGGTGGCGACGATCGAATCGGAGAAACCGATGTTGGCGCGCTTCAGATCAACCGCGCGTTCCAGGCTCTTCGCGTAGCTGCCACTGACGGTGACGGTGTCCAGCTGCTGCAGCTGTTCACGGGTATCGCCGTCGGCCTCTTCGACTTCGGCCATGGCATCGATGGGCAGCACGGCCAGACCGCCGATCAGCACGGCGTGCACGGCACGGGACAAACGCTTCGCATGAGGAGCTGCGGCAGCAGCCTCCCGGATCTGGTGACGCATCGGATGGATTCCCCGGTTCCCTGTAGTGACGTGCGTCGCGCCTGCCCCATATCCGTGGGACAGACCCCTGCGCCGCGTTGCCGACGTTCGGCGGGCACCGAGCCTAGGGAGGAATTATTAAGCCCGTGTTGCGCTGCGCGAGGCGCGACGGCCGAACCACCAGCCGACCAGCAGTTGCAACGGCAGCGATGCCAGCAGCGAAATGACGAACCAGAACGGGTAATCCGCACCTACCGTCCACATGGCGTAGCCACAGCCCAGCGCGATCAACGACCAGATCGAGAAGCCGTGCGAACGCGGCCAGCAGGGTGCGTAATAGGTGGCGAAGGAGATGCCCGCGATGCCACCGAGCACGCTGAAGGCGAGATCCCAGCCCAGCTGCACGCTGTTGTTGTCCGGCGACATGCCCAGCAATGGGGGCAGCCAGCTGGCGACGCTGCTGACCAGCGCGAGCGACAGCACGCCGCCGATCAGGGCGACGACGGACAGGAACAGGGTCTTGAGCAGGCCGGGCATGCGCGCATTGTACGGCTGCGCGAAGTGCCTGGGGTTGCCGGCCAGCGGCC
>DQIG01000203.1:3835-4294 GCA_003525885.1 Stenotrophomonas sp. | reverse complement strand
GCCAGCAGCAGGCTGCCGGTGACCGTCATCGGTGTCTCCCAGTTGTGCGAGGGCAGCGCCAGCGCACCGGCCAGCAGCAGGCCGAGCCCGGCGCCGGCGGTCGCCCAGGCCAGCACCGGCAGCGGGTGACGGCGTTCGGCCCGCCACAGCGCGTAGCCGGTCAACGGCAGGGCGATGGCCACGAACAGCAGGTGGACCCATTCCGCTTCGGCCCAGGTGCCGAACAGCGGCAGCGCGGCGGCAAGCAGGGGCAGCGCCAGGCAGTGCAGCAGGCACAGGCTGGACAGGGCGACCGCGCCGGCATCGAGCAGGGCGGCAGACGGTGATTTCATCGGGGGAGGTTCCTTGCGCTGCAATTGTTATACAGTAACATTTCCGTTCCGCAGCCAACCCGCTCCGACATGAACACTGTTTCCTGCGCCGACCGCCGCCTTCCGGTCACCGTGCTGTCCGGCTTCC
>DQIG01000203.1:1146-3603 GCA_003525885.1 Stenotrophomonas sp. | reverse complement strand
ATCGTCAACGACATGAGCGAGGTCAACATCGATGCACAGCTGGTGCGAGAGGGCGGCGCCGAACTGCGCCGCACCGAAGAGACGCTGGTGGAATTCAGCAATGGCTGCATCTGCTGCACGCTGCGCGATGACCTGCTGCAGGAAGTGCGGCGCCTGGCCGACGCCGGTCGCTATGACTACCTGTTGATCGAGTCGACGGGCATCGGTGAGCCGATGCCGGTGGCGGCCACGTTCGCGGTACGTGACGAGCAGGGCTTCAGCCTGAGCGACATCGCGCGCCTGGACACGATGGTGACGGTGGTGGATGGCAGCGCGTTCCTAGCCGACTTCGGCTCGACGTTGCGCCTGGCCGAGCGTGGCCAGCAGGCCGGGCCGGATGACGATCGCGGCGTGGTCGACCTGCTGTGCGAGCAGGTCGAGTTCGCCGACGTGATCGTAGTCAGCAAGGTCGACCAGGTGGATGACGAAGTGCTGCAGGACACGCTGGCCGTGTTGCGCGGCCTGAACCGCGACGCGAAGCTGCTGCTGTCCAGCTTCGGCGATGTTCCGCTGGCCGAGCTGCTGGACACCGGCCGCTTCGATTACGAGCGTGCGCAACGTGCACCGGGTTGGGTGAAGGAACTGCGTGGCGAACACACGCCCGAAACCGAGGAGTACGGCATCGCCAGTTTCGTCTACCGCTCGCGGCGACCGTTCCACCCCGCGCGCTTCGCCCGCGCGCTGCAGTCGGGGATGCCCGGCGTGATCCGCAGCAAGGGCTGGTTCTGGCTGGCCAATCGCATGGACTGGGTGGGTGAGCTGAATACCGTGGGTGCCGCGACGCGGACGCAGGCGGCGGGGTTCTGGTACGCCGCGCGTGACCGCGTGCGTGCAGGACTGGAAGACACCGCGCCATTGCTGCCGCCCACGCCGCTGCCCTACAGCGACCTGGGCTGGGCGCGGCAGCAGGCCGACTGCTGGAGCGCGCCGCTGCCGGGGCTGGAAGCATTCCCGGATGCGGCTGCGCATTCGGCGATGCAGCGGCTGTGGCACCCGTTGTGGGGGGATCGCCGCCAGGAGCTGGTGGTGATCGGCGTGCACATGGATGAGCGCGCGGTGCGCGCAGAGCTGGATGCCTGCCTGCTCAACGAACAGGAGCTGCGCGCCGGCCCGCTGCTGTGGCATCAACTGCCGCAGGCATTCCCGGTGTGGAAGCGGTGACGGTGCACTGACGATCTATGGGTTGCCGGCCAGCGGCCGGCACTACCCCTGGTCGTTACGCCATCCACGCATGGCGTGGATCTACAAGGCGTCGCGCCACTGCCAGTCATCGGCGCCCACCTGCAACACCTGCGTCGGCTGCAACGCGTGCAGCAGGTGCTTGTCGTGGCTGACCATCACCAGCGCGCCCGGCCATGCCACCAGCAGTTCTTCCAGCGCCTGCAAGGCACCCAGATCCAGCGCATTGCCGGGCTCGTCCAGCAGCAACAGCTGCGGTGCGGGATCGGCATACAGCACGCTGGCCAGCGCGCCCTTCACCCGTTCACCATCGCTGAGGCTATGGGCTGCACGCTGGATGCGCTGTGCGTCCAGCCCGAGCAGGGCCAGCCGTGTGCGCAGTTCACCCGCATCCGCCGCCGGGTTGGCGGCCTGCACGGTGCCGAGAATGCTGCGTTCGCCGGACAATCCCAGCAGCTGCTGGTCGAGCAGCGCCAGGGGGGCATGGCGTTGCACGGTGCCACTGCGTGCGGGCCGCTGCCCGGCAAGCACGCGCAGCAGCGTGGATTTTCCACTGCCGTTGTCACCGACCACGGCGATGCGCTGGCCACGGCGGATCTCCAGCTGCAATGGCGCACTACAGCCATACGGCAGCACCAGCGAATCCGCTTGCAGCAAGCGTACGCTGCCGCGTTCACCTTCACCGGCAAACAGTGCCAGCTCTGGGGCGGCGTGAACCGCCGAGGCTGCAGCGCGCAGCTGGTCTGCGCTGACCTGCAGGCGTTCGGCCTGTACCTGCTGCGCGCGGCCGTGGCTGGCCTCGGCACGCTGTTTCTGCCGGCCAAGCAGGATCGGTGCCTGGTTGGCGTGTTTTGCATCGCGATTGCCACGTGCCTGGCGTTGCTGCTGGCGTTCGTGCTGTTCGCGCGCGCTGCGCTGTTGCTGCCGGTGCTGGGCACGCGCGTGGTCGAGCTGTGCTGCGGCCGCTTCGCGTTCGGTAGCACGCGCGTCGGCGTAGTGTTGCCACGGCCCGCCATAGCGATGCAGCCCGCGCGCGTCGAGCTCGACGATCTGCTGCATCTGCGCCAGCAGCTCGCGATCATGGCTGATCACCAGCAGGCCACCGCGCCATTGCTGCAGCTGTTGGTACAACTGCTGGCGATGGCGTGCATCGAGGTGGTTGCTGGGTTCGTCCAGCAGCAGCAGGTTGGGCTTTTGCCAGACGATCAGCGACAGGGCCAGGCGGGCCTTTTCGCCGCC
>DQIG01000203.1:898-1058 GCA_003525885.1 Stenotrophomonas sp. | reverse complement strand
GGTGGTTGCTGGGTTCGTCCAGGATCAGCCAATCGGCGCCGCTGGCCCAGGCGCCGGACAACGCCACCTGCATGGCTTGGCCGCCGCTGAGACGCGCGGCGGGTTGGGTGGGATCGAGATCGTCGGGCAGCCGTAGCGCCTGCCATTGCTGTTGCAGGCG
>DQIG01000203.1:279-749 GCA_003525885.1 Stenotrophomonas sp. | reverse complement strand
CCTGCCATTGCTGTTGCAGGCGCTCGCGCAGATCCCAGCGGTCGCCGACGCAGGCGAAGTCGGTCTCGTCCACGCTGCCGGCTTCGATGCGTTGCAGTGCGGCCAGTTCCGCACCGACGCCGGCCAGTTCACCGACCGTGCCGGCGGGTGGATAACCGGGCGTCGGCAACAGGAACACGCGGCCGCTGCCGCGCACCTGGCCGTTCTCTGGCTGCACCCGACCGGCCAACAGGCGTGCGAGCACGCTCTTGCCGGTGCCATTGGCGCCGACCAGGCCGGTGGCGACCGGATCGAAGGAAAACGACAGATCGGAAAACAGCGGGCGGCCGTCGGCCAGCCGATACGACACGCGATCGAGCGTGAGGGAATGTGTGGTCATGCGACCTCCATGGATGCCGGGTTCTCCCCTGCGCGCAGGGGCGGGAAGAGTCAGGCCGTCTAGTGGGAAGACGGCGGCATCAATGGCGCAT
>DQIG01000203.1:0-134 GCA_003525885.1 Stenotrophomonas sp. | reverse complement strand
GACGGCGGCATCAATGGCGCATTGGTCGCGAGCCTCTTGGAGGAATGAGGGGGCAGTATAGCGGTGTTGGCTGAATGGCCGGGTGTGGCACCGCCGGGCATGGCCGACGCTACAAGGCATCCACGCATGGCGTG
>DQIG01000206.1:702-3973 GCA_003525885.1 Stenotrophomonas sp. | reverse complement strand
CGCGAGATCGCCGACCTGATCGGCCACAGCGAGGCCAACTGCCGGCAGCTGGTGCATCGCGCCCGGCAACGCCTGCAGTCTGGACGGCCGCGCTTCAACGCCGATGCCAGCCAGCACCGGCAGCTGCTGGCGCGTTTCATGGAGGCCTCCCAGGTTGGCGACAGCGAGGCGATCCAGGCCCTGCTGCACACCAATGCGTTGCTGGTCTCCGACGGCGGCGGCGTGGTCACCGCAGCGGTGCGGCCGCTGCTGGGCGCCGAGCGCATCGGCCGCCTGTTCTGGGCCATCGCACGTCGCGGCGCGGTGCATCCGGCGCAGCTGGGCTACGTCAATGGCGAACCGGCGATCCTGCGCTTCCACGGCGATCGGCTGCACTCGGTCACCACCATCGAGGTGATCGATGGCCGCATCGCCAACGTCTACAGCGTGCTGAATCCGGAAAAGCTGCCGACAGTTGTCACGCGCGAGGGTGCTGCGGCGTCCTGGTAGTGAAAGGTGGCCATCGTGGCCGCCGTGGAGCCGAAAATGTCCGACCACGCCTCTCCCCGCGTCCCCTACACCCGCCTGGCTGCCGACGCTTTCAAGGGCCTGCTGGCCACCAGCAAGGCGGTGCATGACAGTTCGATCGATCCGGCCCTGATGGAACTGCTGTTCCTGCGCGTGTCGCAGCTCAACGGCTGCGGCTACTGCATGGACATGCACGGCACCGCGCTGCGCAAGGGCGGCATCGAGCCGCGCAAGCTGGATACCCTGCCCGCCTGGCACGAAAGCCGCTTTTTCGATGCCCGCGAGCGTGCGGCGCTGGGCTGGGCCGAGGCACTGACCCGGCTCACCGACGGTGCGCCGTCGCAGGCGGCGTTCGACGCGCTGGCACCGCACTTCGATGAGAAGGGCATCAGTGACCTGAGCATGGGCATTGCGGTGATCAACGCCTGGAACCGGCTGGGTGCGGGGCTGCTGCCGCCACTGCCGTGAGATTCGGCGGGGTCGGATCCCTTCGCCTTGCGAAGGGCTCTGACCCGATCTGACCCCGGGCCGCACGCCTGCACTGACCCCCTCTGCACGGCCGGGGCGCGCACAATAAACGGATGCCCGCCGCCTCCGAAAAGAAACCCAGCCTGCGCCAGCGCTTCAAGGCGATGCGGAACCTGCCGCCGTTCCTGCGCATGGTGTGGCAGACCAGTCCTGTGCTCACCCTGGCCAGCCTTGGGCTGCGCCTGATCCGTGCGCTGCTGCCGGTGGCGATGCTGTACGTCGGCAAGCTGATCATCGACAGCGCCCTGCACCTGAGCCAGCACGACGCCGGCTTCCCGCCGCTGGGCGAGGCGCTGTCCAGCGGCGTGCTGAATCCGCTGCTGGGCCTGCTGGCGCTGGAATTCGGCCTGGCCATCGCCTCGGACCTGCTCGGCCGGTTGGTCAGCTACGCCGACGCCCTGCTTTCCGAACTGTTCGCCAACGTCACCAGCATCCGGCTGATGGAACACGCGGCAACGCTGGACCTGGAGGATTTCGAAGACCCGGACCTGCAGGACAAGCTGGACCGTGCGCGGCGCCAGACCATGGGCCGGATGAACCTGATGAGCCAGCTGTTTGGCCAGGTGCAGGACGCGATCACCGTGGCCAGCCTCGCCGTCGGCCTGCTGGTGTACGCGCCGTGGCTGATCCTGCTGCTGGCGCTGGCACTGGTGCCGGCCTTCATCGGCGAATCGCACTTCAATGCGGCCGGATACAGCCTCAACTTCCAGTGGACGCCCGAGCGCCGCCAGCTCGACTACCTGCGCCAGTTGGGTGCCAGCGTGGAAACGGCCAAGGAAGTGAAGATCTACAACCTGCACCGCTTCCTGGTGGAGCGCTACCGGCGCCTGTCGGTCGCGCTGTTCCAGGCCAACCGCGCCCTGGCGCGGCGCCGCGCGTTCTGGGGCACGCTGCTGGCCGCACTGGGCACGCTGGGGTACTACACCGCCTACGCCTACATCGCCTGGCGCACGGTGCGTGGCGATTTCTCGATCGGCGACCTGACCTTCCTCGCCGGCAGCTTCCTGCGCCTGCGCCAGTTGCTGGAAGGCCTGTTGATCGGGTTCTCGCAGGTGGCCAGCCAGGCGCTGTACCTGGATGACCTGTTCTCGTTCTTCCAGATCCAGCCGGAAATCCATTCACGCGACGGCGCGGTGCGCGTGCCGCAGCCGATCCGTCAGGGCTTCGTATTCGAGAACGTCGGCTTCCGCTATCCCGATGCCGAGCAGTGGGCGGTGCGCCACCTCGATTTCCAGCTGCAGGCCGGCGAAGTGCTGGCGCTGGTCGGCGAGAACGGGGCGGGCAAGACCACCCTGGTGAAGCTGCTGGCGCGGCTGTACGAGCCGGACGAAGGCCGCATCCTGCTCGATGGCCGCGACCTGCGCGACTACGACCTGGATGACCTGCGCGCCAACCTCGGGGTGATCTTCCAGGACTTCGTGCGCTACAACCTCAGCGCCGGCGAGAACATCGGCGTCGGCCAGGTCGAGGCGATGGACGACCAGGCACGCATCGCCGACGCCGCGCGGCGCGGCATGGCCGAGGAAGTGATCGACGAGCTGCCCGGCGGCTACGACCAGCAGATCGGCCGCCGCTTCAAGCAGGGCGTGGACCTGTCCGGCGGCCAATGGCAGAAGATCGCCATCGCCCGCGCATGGATGCGCAATGCGCAGGTGATGATCCTGGATGAGCCAACGGCGGCGCTGGATGCGCGCAGTGAGTTCGAGGTGTTCCAGCGGTTCAGGGAACTGGCGGATAATCGCACCGCAGTGCTGATTTCCCACCGTTTTTCCTCGGTACGCATGGCCGACCGCATCCTGGTGCTGGCCGATGGCCGGATCGAGGCCAGCGGCACCCACGCGCAGCTGATGGCGCAGGGCGGCCGCTATGCCGAGCTGTTCGAGCTGCAGGCGGCGGGTTACCGCTGAGAACGCCTCTCGTTACGCCTAATGAGAACCTGTCTCATTTGAGATAGAATCACCCACGACGACTTTCGATAGATACGCCCATGTCCTCCGCTTTCGGCGCCGAAACGGTGCTTGAGGTCCGTCACTGGACCGATGCCTACTTCAGTTTCACCCTCACCCGCGACAGCGGTTTCCGCTTCGAGAACGGCCAGTTCGTGATGATCGGCCTGGAAACCGAGGCGCGGCCGCTGCTGCGTGCGTATTCCATCGCCAGCGCCAACTGGGAAGAGCATCTGGAGTTCTTCAGCATCAAGGTCCAGGACGGCCCGCTGACCTCGCGCCTGCAGCAC
>DQIG01000206.1:0-557 GCA_003525885.1 Stenotrophomonas sp. | reverse complement strand
GCTGACCTCGCGCCTGCAGCACATCAAGCCGGGCGACAAGGTGCTGGTCGGCAAGAAGCCCACCGGCACCCTGCTGATCAGCGACCTGCACCCCGGCAAGAACCTGTACCTGCTGGGCACCGGCACCGGCATGGCGCCGTGGCTGTCGGTGATCAAGGACCCGGAGACCTACGAGCGCTTCGAGAAGGTGATCCTCTGCCACGGCGTGCGCTACGAAAAGGACCTGGCCTACCGCGATTATTTCGAGAAGGAACTGCGTGAGCACGAGTTCCTCGGCGAGATGATCGGCGACAAGCTGCTGTACTACCCGGCGGTAACCCGCGAACCGTTCGCCAACCAGGGCCGCCTGACCTCGCTGATGGAAAGCGGCGAAATGCAGCGCACCCTCGGCCTGCCGGAACTGAACCCGGAAAACGACCGCGCGATGATCTGCGGCAGCCCGCAGATGCTGGCCGACCTGCGCACCGTGCTCGATGCCCGGGGATTCCAGGTTTCGCCGCGCATCGGCCAGCCGGGCCACTACGTGTTCGAACGCGCGTTCGTCGAGAAATAAGCTG
>DQIG01000205.1 GCA_003525885.1 Stenotrophomonas sp. | reverse complement strand
GGGGTCAGATCCGTTTTCCTGTGGAAAACGGATCTGACCCCACGCCGGACGATGTTGCCGTCGCGGCTGCCGGCCAGCGGCCCACGCTACTGCAGTTGCAGTGATCAATCCGGTTCGCGCTGTACCTGCCGCCACAGCTCGCTGGCCAGCGCACGCACGGCATCATCAGCGTCCGCACGATGCAGCAGGCCGATCTCGTAGTTGTCGATCACCGGCAGCTCGCGCTCGCCATCGATGACGCGGTGGTCGCGGGTAACCGCACGCCGCGGCAGCAGGCTGATGCCGATGCCATCGGCTACGGCACCCTGGATGCCACTGAGCGACGAGCTGGTGAAGGCGATGCGCCAGCGCAGGCCCAGCGCTTCCACGGCGTGGATCATCTCGTCGCGGTACAGCCCACGTGGCGGGAAGGTGACCAGCGGCAGCGGGTCCTGCTGCAGGCAGCTGCTGCGCAGGCTGTCGATCCAGTGCATCGGCTCGCGGCGGCAGTGCACAGCCTGGCGGCTGTTGCGGCGCTGCTTGACCAGCACCAGGTCCAGCTCGCCGTGGTCGAATCCCTGCGCCAGGTCGCGGCTGAGGCCGCTGCTGATCTCCAGCTTCACCTGCGGGTGGCGGCGGCTGAAGGCGGCCAGCATGCGGGTGGTCTGTGCGTTGACGAAGTCCTCGGGGACACCGATGCGGACGGCAGTCTCCACCGTCGCGCCGGCCAGCGCCTGCGCCATTTCCTCGTTCAGGTCGAGCATGCGCCGCGCGTAGCCGAGCAGGGTGTGGCCGGCGTCAGTGGGGTGAACGTCGCGGTGGCCGCGTTCGAGCAGGCGATGCCCGGCCAGTTCCTCCAGGCGGCGCACCTTCTGGCTGACCGTGGACTGGGTCGAATGCAGGCGGGTGGCTGCGGTGGTGAAGCTGCCACAGTCGGCCACCATCACCAGCGCCCGAAGCAGGTCCAGTTCGAACAGGGTTCTATTCGATTTGGCACTGTCTTGCATTTGAACATTTCACTTCTGGATACCAACGCCGACTTCTACCATGCAGGGCAGGGGCCGGCAATGCCCGGCTGTTGCTACCGTCGCCCGGCGTTCCGTGGCGACGGACATGAGGAGACACCGTCATGCGCTTCCATTGTTCCGCTGGCTGGCCTGCGCCGTTCATGCGCGTGCTGCTGTTGTGCCTGCTGGCCATGGTCACCCCCGCCTGCACCGCCACGTCCAAGGCCGACGCAGACGCGCGCCTGCGGGATGCTGCCAGCCGCGGCGACGCCGATGCGGTGCGACAGGCGATCGAGGATGGCGCCACGCTGGAGACGCGCGATGGCCAGGGCCGCACGGCGTTGCTGCTGGCCACGCATGGCAACAACGTGGATGCCGCGCGCGAACTGATCGAGGCCGGGGCGGACGTCAATGCCAAGGACGCGCTGCAGGACAGCGCCTACCTGTATGCCGGCGCGCGTGGCCTGGATGAGATCCTGGCGATGACCCTGGCGCACGGCGCCGATCTGCGCAGCACCAACCGCTATGGCGGCACCGCGCTGATTCCGGCCGCCGAGCGCGGCCATGTCGCCACCGTACGTACGCTGCTACGCGCAGGCGTGGCGGTGGACCATGTCAACCGCCTGCACTGGACCGCGTTGCTGGAAGCGATCCTGCTCGGCGATGGCGGCGCGCGCCACGTGCAGATCGTGCAGTTGCTGCTGGATGCCGGTGCCGACCCGGAGCTGGCCGACGGCGATGGCGTAACGCCGCTGGCACACGCGCGCCAGCGCGGCTATACCGGAATTGAAACCCTGCTGCGCCAGCACGGCGCGGTGCGCTGAATCGCAACCCCTTCCACCCGCACGCTGGTCGTGCCCACCAGGATGCTGTCCATGTTCCGTTCCCGTCCATTGTCCCTTGCGATCCTCCTTGCAGTGGCACCGTTGTCGGCCTCTGCCGCCGAGCGCGCCGACCTGCTGATCCGAAATGCCACCGTGGTCGATGTCGAGCACGCCAGCACCCTGGCTGGGCAGAGCGTGGTGATCCGCGGCGAGGACATCGTCGCCGTCGGTCCGGATACGCAGTTGCGCGGTCAGTGGAGCGCGGCCCGCCAGATCGATGCCAAGGGCAAGTACCTGATCCCGGGGCTGTGGGACATGCACGTGCATTTCGGCGGTGGCCCCGCGCTGATCGAAGAGAACAAGGCGCTGCTGCCGCTGTACATCGCGCATGGCATCACTACGGTGCGTGACTGTTCCGGCGATCTGCCCGAGCAGGTGCTGCAGTGGCGTGGCGAGATCGCCAAGGGCACGCTGTTCGGCCCGCGCCTGCTCAGTTCCGGCGCGAAGATCGAAGGCATCAAGCCGGTCTGGAAGGGCACGATCGAAGTGGGCAGCGAGGCGGACGCCGACAAGGCGATCGCCCGCCTGCAGCACGACAAGGTCGATTTCGTGAAGATCACCGACAGCACGCTGAAGCCGGAACTGTTCCTGTACTCGGCCAGTGCCGCGCGCAAGGCCGGGTTCAAGGCGTCGGGCCACATCCCGATGGCGCTGACCGTGGAGCAGGCGGTCGATGCTGGCCTGGCCTCGATCGAGCACCTGGACTACGCGTTCAAGGCCGGCAGCAAGGACGAGGCGCAGATTGCCGCCGACTTCGGAGCTGGCCGCATCGACCGTGCCGAAGCCAACCGCCGCCTCGACGCCAGCTTCGACCGTGACACCGCAATGCGGGCCTACCGCGATTTCGCCAAGCGCGGCGTGTTCGTGACCCCGACCCTCAATGGTGGCCGCATCCTCGACTACCTCGACCAGGATGACCACGCCAACGACCCGTACCTGGCCTACATCGGCCCGGGCCTGCGCGCGACCTACCAGTGGCGCGTGGACCGCGCGGCGAAGGCGACGCCGGCGCAGATCGAAGCGCGCCACGCGCAGTACCACCAGGTCGCTGCAGTGCTGCCGATGCTGCAGGAGGCCGGCGTGACGATCATCGCCGGTACCGATGCCGGTTTCCTCAACTCGTTCAACTTCCCGGGCATCGCCCTGCACCAGGAGCTGCAGCTGTTCGTGAAGGAGGGCCTGAGCGCGCCGCAGGCGCTGTCGGCCGCGACCCGGTCCGGTCCGGCCTGGTTCGGCCAGATGGGCCGCTACGGTGGCGTTGCGCAGGGCAAGGCTGCCGATCTCGTGTTGCTGACCGCCAACCCGCTGCAGGACATCGCCGCCACCGAAAAGATCGACAGCGTGATCCTGCGGGGCAGCGTGTATGACCGCGCTGCGCTTGACAGGATGCTGGCCGGCACCAGGGCCAAGGTTGCAGCGTGGAATGCCGAGGCTGCGAAGGCCAACTGATGGCTCTGGGGTCGGATCCCTTTCCGAAGGAAAGGG
>DQIG01000334.1:273-6806 GCA_003525885.1 Stenotrophomonas sp. | reverse complement strand
TGCGGGCCGCGCAGCACCTCGATGCGCGAAACGTCGAACACGTCCAGCAGCGCACCCTGCGGGCGCGCGATATAGACGTCATCCAGATAGATGCCCACGCCCGGGTCGGCGCCCCAGGTCGGGTCGGACTGGCCGACGCCGCGGATGTAGGCGGTAACCGTGCTGCTGGCGCCGCGCGCCGCATAGATGGTCAGGTTGGGCACCTGCCCATCCAGGTCGCTGATGTCCTGGACATTCATCCGGTCCAGCGCCTCGGAGGTGAAGGCGGTGACCGCCACCGGTACTTCCTGCAGGGTTTCCTCGCGCTTGCGTGCGGTGACCTTGATGCTGTCCAGGTTGGTGGGGGACGCGCTCCTGCCTGCGGTCGCCTCCTGCTGCGCCGCGTCCTGTGCCAGTGCCGGGCCGGACGCCAGCAACGCAGCAATCATCAGGCTCAGACAATTCCGTTTCATTCGATCCTCCCCCAGGGCATGTCCATTGCAGATGGCCCGATGCCACCTCTGCAGCCAAGGCTAGCGGTGTCATCGGGCAGCGGCGAGTGGACCTAGGTCCAGTCGGCAGCCGCCGCCGGATGCGGATACTGGGCGGGCCCCCAGCCGGACGCGCTCCCCGGTACCCCTTCATCCACGACTCACGCATGAGGATCTGGCCATGAAATCCGGAATCGATTCGATCAAGGCAATGGTGCTGGTGCTGTGCACCTGGCTGGCAACGGCGGGCAGCGCGCTTGCCGCAGGCCCTGCCGGACATTGGGACATCGGCCTGTACGGCAACCTGTTTGGCGCTCGTGAGTACCAGGTCTGGGTGCCAGCCGGCTACGACGCGGCCCAGCCACTGCCGCTGCTGCTGGTGCTGCACGGCTGCGTGACCGGCCCGAACCTGATGGGCGAGGCGTCAGGCTTCAATGATGTGGCCGACACCGAGGGCTTCATCGTGGTGTATCCGCGCCAGAACGTCACCTCCAATCCTGCGCGTTGCTGGAACTGGCAGCTGCCGATCAACCAGGCGCGCGACAGTGGCGAACCATCACTTCTGGCCGGCATCGTGGACAAGGTGAAGGCCGGCTACAGCATCGATCCGCACCGGGTCTATGTAACCGGCATTTCCGCCGGCGGCGCGATGACGTCGATCATGCTGGCCTGCTATTCGGATGTGTTTGCTGCCGGCGCCATCCATTCCGGTGGCATGTACAAGGGCGCGACCACGATTTCCGGCAGTGCCTACGCGTTGCTGGCCGGCAGCATCTACTCGCCGGACAGCAACGGACGGTTGGCCTGGCAGTGCTCGGGCTCACCGTCGCCGCGGCCGTTGCCGGTGCTGGTGTTCCATGGCAGCGCCGACCTCACCGTCAATCCGGTCAACGGTGAGCAGGCCGTGCGCCAGTTCCTGCAGACCAACGACCTGGCCGACGACGGCCTGGACAACGACTCGGTGAAGTACGTGCCGACCAGTACCTACCACGGCCAGGTGCCGGGCGGGCGCGCCTACACGGTCGATACCTATGCCTATGGCGGCAGGACGCTGGTGCAGCACTATGTGGTGCAGGGGATGGGGCATGCCTGGAGTGGCAGCCAGTCGGGCCTGCCGTTCACCGATCCCAAGGGGCCGGATGCCACGCTGATCACCTGGCTGTTCCTGAAGGACTACCAGCGCTGAGCCTGGACGCCTGTATCCGCTCAGCGGGCGGATGCAGGCGCAGGTCAGTTGCGCAGAACCACGGACGCCACCGCCCCACGAACCGCCTCGCAGGTCGGTCGGAGGGCTCAAGAAGTACTGGCGATGGTCGCTAATGCGCAGGGGTGGGCATGGTGCCCGCTCGATTGGGCACTTCTGGCCCAGATATAAGGATGTAGTTCTGTGAGAGTTATTGTTGTTCTGGTGCTGGCGTTGTCCATCAGTGGGTGCGGGATGCTTCCGAAGAAGGAAACGCCCGAGCAGGCGGTGGCGGCATCTCGCTTCTATCCCGGGAAATCGATCGACCAGGTCAGGGCTGCTTCAATCGAGGTCTTGAACTTGCTGGCGCCCGGAAAGATGGAATTCGATGCTGGCGCGCCCGGTATCGCAGCGAAGCGCACTTATGGGTACGTCGAACGGCGCATGGGCTACCAGGGCACCATGACGACGTTCTACAACGTCAACATGACGGCGGTCAGCTGGTACACCGTTGCGCTTTCTGAAGAGGCCGGTGGTACGCTGGCCCGGTTTGCGCTGCAGACGCGTGCCGACGATCAGGCTTCGTACTGGGCCAACCCTGCTGTCCCGGCCATTCACAGCAGCTTCCGTCACGATCTTCCGCTGGACGGACGCCAGGGCACGGCCGATCTGAAGCTGTTCCATGATCGCGTCGAGCATGTGCTGGGGCTGCGTCCGAACTGGGTGTCATGCGGCGAAGTGAAGGAGCCAGGCAAGGTTCTTGAGCTCTGCGATCGCACCGGCATCAGCGACGCCGGTCCGACCCGATCCTGACCGCTCCCGGGCCGCCCTGCGTTGATACGCAGGGCGGTTCGTGCAGCAACGTGGGTTTCATGTCCCGTTTCTGCCTCTTCATCGGCCGCGGCCATGGTCTGGTCGTACGACATCCCCCTGCAGGAGGTGTTCGGCTAGGCTGGCCCGATGAAGGCAATCATGAACCGCTGGCTTTTCCTCGCGCTTGCCGCGCTCCCGTTCGCCGCCGGTGCCGTGGTCATCCGCGATGATGTTGACGATGCCAGGTACCAGATCGACGCAACGGAATTCCCGGCACTGGCAGACATGCCGGGCGAGGGGCACGGCGTCCTGATTGCACCACACTGGGTGCTGACCGCAGCGCATGCCGCGCCGATGGAGGGCATGGGGGCGAAGATCATCGTCAATGGCAACGCATACGGCGTTGAGCGTGTCTTCCTGCACCCCGGTTACAGGCCAATGCCCGAGGCGCTGGGCAAGGAAGCCATGGCAACCGGGAGTCCGTCGAAAATCCACGCGTTTCTGGCAGCGTCGGATGACATCGCTCTGATCAAGCTTGCCGCACCCGTGAACGATGTCAGGCCGGTCGCGCTCTATCGCAGTGACGCCGAGGTCACGCAGGTCGCCGCTCTGATCGGCAAGGGCGCCACCGGCAACGGTGCGACTGGACTGGCACCCGGCGGGTCACATCGTACGACCCTGCGTCGGGCCTGCAACGCGATCACCGGCGGCAACGAGCGCTATCTCTGGTACCGGTTCGATCCGCCTCCGCAGGGTCTTCCCCTTGAAGGCGTGCTCGGCAACGGCGACAGCGGTGGCCCGCTGGTGATCGAGAACGATGGGGCCTGGCAGCTGGTCGGCCTCGGTTCCTGGATCACCGCCGTGCCCGAGCATGCGCTGGAAGCGGGCTTCTACGGGCAGGTGGTCTACAACGTGCGCGTGTCCCGCTACATCGATTGGATCGAAAGCCTGGTTGGCCGTGACGCATCACGGTAATGCCGCATTGGGTGGGTGATACGGTAATGCCGCATTGGGTGGGTGATCGCGCAACCGTAGTGCCGGCCGCTGGCCGGCAAAGAACCACCCAACGCGCTGTTGCACCACTAGAGATCGATGACCTTCACCGACTCGCCGATCAGCGGCCTTGCAAGCACGCTGTAGCCATCACGATCAAACCCAGCCGCCGGGGCATCAAGGCGGCGCGCAGCCGCGATCGTCGACGCCGACCCGAGGTACGTCCAATTGCGCACCACATGGATCTGCTTCAGATCCTCCGAACGCTCCTCGATGCCGATCGCCCCCGGATAGGGCCATGCGCGCTGGTGATAGAGGGCCAGGCCGGCCCGCAGGCGCTCGTCATGCGCTGACGTGGATTCCATTCCGCTGCAGACGCCCGAACAACGCTTGAGCAGATGCCGGAAGCAGGGCACGCCCGCGCGGACGGATTCGATGCCCAGCCGGCCGAGGCAGAGCCGGTGCTCATCCGCCAGGCGCTCAAGCGCGGCGACGGCCGCATGGCGGCTGGAGAAGAGGCCGTAAGCCTGCAATGGATCGGCTGCGTGGACATCCTCGATACGAACGGCGTCATCGGCCAGCGCAATCGTGCACAGGCGCTTGTTGCGCCGCAGACGTTGATTGAACAGCGGCATGGCCTGCTTGATCAGCCGCGCTTCCAGCAACTGCGCACCGATGTCACCTGCGGTGCGGATGCAGGAAAAATGCGTGGTGCGGCCGACAAGGCGCCGCTCGTCCGGCGCCCGCAGGTGATCCAGTACCCGCCGCCGGATGTCCACGCTCTTGCCGATGTACAGCGCGGCGCCCGCCGCATCATGGAAGGTATACACACCCGGCAGCCGGGGCAGCGCCCCGGCATTGGCCAGCAGGTCGCTACGGGGAACGTTGAGCGCAGAAGACATGATGGACAGGGTAGCGTCCCGCAAAGGCCGGCACCTGATGCCTTCTTGAACGATTCATGCTCGCCGGCCGCCGCGCCATCGCAATCTCATTCCATGCGACGGCCGATCGTATGCTTCCGGCCATGCATTCTCCCGTCGATCTTCCAGAATTCATGACGGTCGCCCGGCCCTCTGGCTGGGTGCAGAGCGGCGAGCGTTGGGACCTGTGGTGGAACGGGCGTTCCGTCGCCAACATCGTGCCGCATGCCGTGCTTGGCTTCCGGGTGTACCTGGACGCACGCAGGATGTCCCAGACCAAGGTGGTGGCTGCCACGAATGTGCGGCAGGCCAGGCGCTACGCCGAGCGCTGGTGTGCCGCGCGGCTCTGCCCACAGCTACGGCTGCGCGAGGCAGTGGCGCGCCTGGTGGATGTAGCGCCGGAAGCAGGCGCTGCGCCGCCGCCCGCACTTTCGCGGGAGCAACGGCAGCAGGCCCGCCGCCTGGCCGAGGCCGGGGCGGGGGAGGTGGTCCGGATCAAGCAGGCACTGGCGCCGCGACAGCCTGCGATGAAGACCAGGCCGGAGCTGCAGGGGCGAGGCGGAGCCTGGTCGATACCCGGGCAGGCTCCGACAGGCCGACATTCGAACGGCAATGTCTCCCCGGCCAGGGTTATGCCGAGAGCTCCTCACGCACGATCTTCGCCCCTTCGCTGAGCGCGCGCAGCTTGCCCCGGGCCACATCACGCGCCAGCGGCGCCATGCCGCAGTTGGTGCTCGGGTACAACTTGTCGGCATCCACGAACTGCAGTGCCTTGCGCAGGGTATTGGCCACGTCTTCCGGCGTTTCGACCGTATTGGATGCCACGTCGATGGCACCCACCATCACCTTCTTGCCGCGCACCAGTTCGATCAGGTCGATGGGAACGTGCGAGTTCTGGCACTCCAGCGAGATGATATCGATGCTGGAGGTCCGCAGTTTCGGGAACGACTCCTCATACTGGCGCCATTCCGAGCCCAGCGTCTGCTTCCAGTCGGTGTTGGCCTTGATGCCGTAGCCGTAGCAGATGTGCACCGCGGTCTCGCACTTCAGCCCTTCGATCGCCCGCTCCAGGGTGGCCACGCCCCAGTCGTTCACCTCGTCGAAGAACACATTGAAGGCCGGCTCATCGAACTGGATGATGTCCACACCTGCGGCCTCCAGCTCCTTCGCTTCTTCATTGAGGATCTTGGCGAACTCCCAGGCCAGCTTCTCGCGGCTCCTGTAGTGCGCGTCGTACAGCGTGTCGATCATCGTCATCGGGCCGGGCAGCGCCCACTTGATCGGCTGCGTGGTCTGGCGGCGCAGGAACTTCGCATCCTCCACGAACACCGGCCTGGGGCGGCTCACGGCGCCGACCACGGTCGGCACGCTGGCATCGTAGCGGTTGCGGATGCGCACGGTTTCGCGCTTCTCGAAATCGACACCGTTGAGGTGTTCGATGAAGGTGGTGACGAAATGCTGCCGGGTCTGCTCGCCGTCACTGACGATATCGATGCCGGCATGCTGCTGTTCCTGCAGGGACAGGCGCAGGGCGTCCTGCTTGCCTTCAACCAGGCCTTCGTCCTGCAGCTTCCAGGGTGACCAGAGCTTCTCGGGCTCTGCCAGCCAGGAGGGCTTGGGCAGGCTGCCTGCGGTGGAGGTGGGGAGCAGCGTCTTCGTCGGCATTGTGTCGTGTGTCCTAGGGGCGAATGGAAAATTGGTGGGTCAGCGGGCGGCCCACTGCTCAAGCACGGCGCGGTACGGCTTGATGAAGTGTTCTTCGGTGAACCGGCCTTGCTTGACCGCCAGCTGGCTGCGCTCTTCGCGGTCGTAGACGATGCGGGTGGAGGAATAGTCCTGGTGCTTCAGGCTGGGCTGATAGACCTTGCCGGCCACCGAATTGGCGTTGTAGATCTCCGGGCGGTAGATCTTCTGGAAGGCTTCCATCGTGCTGATGGTGCCGATCAGTTCCAGGTTGGAGTAGTCGCCCAGCAGGTCGCCCTGGAAGTAGAACGCCAGCGGCGCGACGCTGCCTGGCGGCATGAAGTAGCGCACCTGCAGGCCCATCTTGTCGAAGTACTGGTCGGTAGGGGAGAACTCGCCCTGGCGGTATTCCACGCCCAGGATCGGGTGATGGTTCTCAGTGCGGTGGTAGGTCTTGCTGCTGGAAACACT
>DQIG01000334.1:0-125 GCA_003525885.1 Stenotrophomonas sp. | reverse complement strand
AGGTCTTGCTGCTGGAAACACTGATGCAGATGACCGGCCCCTTGCTGAAGTTGGCGCGGTAGGCGTCCGAATCCAGGAAGTGCTTGAACAGCTTGCCGTGCAGGTCGCCAAAGCCCTCCGGAATG
>DQIG01000336.1 GCA_003525885.1 Stenotrophomonas sp. | reverse complement strand
TCCGCAGCGTGCTGGACATCGGCTGCGGTGAAGGCGCCTGGCGCGCACCACTGCTGAAACTGCGTCCGAAGGTCGAATACCTCGGCTTCGACAGCAGCGAGTACGCTGTGCGCCGCTACGGCCGGACCCGCAACCTGCACCTGGCCCGCTTCGGCGATTTCGCCTGGCTGCGGCCCTGCGCTCCGGTCGACCTGCTGGTGTGTTCGGACGTGATGCACTACGTGCCCGACCGCGAGCTGCGTGCAGGACTGGCCGGTGTGGCCGAGCTGACCGGCGGTGTGGCCTTCCTGGAGACCTTCGCCGCCGAGGACGAGTTCGACGGCGACCACGAAGGCTTCCAGGCCCGCCCGGCGCGCTGGTACCGCCGCACGCTGGCCCGGCACGGGCTGCAGCCGGTAGGGTCGCACTGCTGGCTCGGCCCCGCCCTGGCAGGCGATGCGGCCGCGCTGGAACGGATGTGAATCCGGATTCATTATTTTCAGCCAACTTAACCTGCGGGACACCCGGATGGGATATGCTGCGCGGCAACATATGACCATACATATTCGGTCGTCATGCTCTATCAACTGCACGAACTGACCCGCAACCTGCTCGCCCCCTGGGTGCACCAGGCCCAGGCCAACGCCAAGTTCTTCGCCAACCCGGGCCACTGGTGGTCGCAGATGCCGGGTGCCGATCGTCTGGCGGCGGTCAACGAGCTGTTCCATCGCATCGGCAAGGATTACGAGAAGCCCGAGTGGGGCATCAACGAAATCGACGTCGATGGCGAGCGCGTGCCGATCGTCGTGCACGAGGAAGTGAGCAAGCCGTTCTGCAAGCTGCTGCGTTTCAAGCGCCACAGCAATGAAGCCGACCAGCTGCACACCATGCTCAACCAGCCGTTCGTGCTGGTGGTGGCGCCGCTGTCCGGCCACCACGCCACGCTGCTGCGCGATACCGTGCGCACGCTGCTGCGCGACCACCGCGTGTACGTGACCGACTGGGTCGACGCGCGCATGGTGCCGGCCAGCGAAGGCGAGTTCGGCCTGGACGATTACATTGCCTACATCCAGGAATTCATCCGCCACCTCGGCGTCGAGCGCCTGCACGTGGTGAGCGTGTGCCAGCCGACCGTACCGGTGCTGGCCGCGGTTTCGCTGATGGCCAGCCGTGGCGAGCCGACTCCGCGCACGCTGGTGATGATGGGCGGCCCGATCGACGCACGCTGCAGCCCCACCGCGGTGAACAACCTGGCCACGCAGAACCCGCTGTCGTGGTTCGAGAACAACGTCATCCACACCGTGCCGCCGAGCTATCCCGGCGCCGGCCGTCGCGTGTACCCGGGCTTCCTGCAGCATGCCGGCTTCCTGTCGATGAACCCGAGCCGCCACTTCAGTTCGCATTGGGATTTCTACACCGACCTGGTCAAGGGCGATCTGGAAGACGCCGACGCGCACCGCCGTTTTTACGACGAGTACAACGCGGTGCTGGACATGCCGGCCAAGTACTACCTGGATACCATTTCCGTGGTGTTCCAGGACTTCCTGCTGCCGCGTGGCGAGTGGGTGGTCAACGGCGAGAAGGTCGATCCCTCGGCGATCCGCGATACCGCACTGCTGAGCATCGAAGGCGAACTGGACGACATCGCCGGCCTCGGCCAGACCGAAGCCGCGCAGGCGCTGTGCACCGGCATCGGCACTGACCGCCGCGAGCATTTCATCGTTGAAGGTGCCGGCCACTACGGCATCTTCAGCGGCCGTCGCTGGCGCGAGGTGGTGTACCCGAAGGTGCGCGACTTCTTCGCCGCGCATGCCGAGGCACCGGCAGCCAAAGTCACGAAGAAGAAGAGCAACGTCACCCCGTTGCGTCGAAAGGCGGGGTAAGTCCCCGCCTTGGGGTCGGATCCCTTTCCAACGGAAAGGGCTCTGACCCCAGCATGATGGAATGCAGGGTCAGAGCCCTGTTCGCAGAACAGGGATCCGCCCCCTCGCCCGTTACAACCGCACCAGCAGGTTCTTGGCGATCAGCCCGTGCAGCTTGCCGATGCCGCGTGCCAGGTGCATCGTCAGCAGCAGCAACAACGCGCCCGCCGCGGCAATCGCGATCGCCACCAGCGGCGAGGCCGCCATCGGCAGCACGTTCACGTCGTTGATGTACACGCCGGGGATGTCGCCACTGAAGATCGCCGCGACCGGCGCCCAGATCAGGCTCAGCGACAACGACAGCAGCGTGACCGCGATGGTGAAGTAGATGAAGCCCAGCGGCAGCATCAGCACGAAGTACAGCAGGGTCAGCCAGGTACGGCCATCGGTGAACATGTCGCCGATGCGCTGCAGCCAGCTGCGGCTGCGGTCGGTGTAGCGCGGACGGCGCGGCATGCGTTCGCCCAGCAGTGCTTCCACCAGTCGCCCTTCCAGCAGCGCCAGCCCGCGCACAGAGCCGAAGAACAGCACCGTCAATGGAACGCCGATGATCAGGATCAACAGGCCCAGCGACAGCGACAGGCCAGTCACCACCCAGGCGAAGTAGAACAGGCCGGTGGCCAGCGACAGCAGCATGTAGAACAGCGCACCGTAGGTGTGCGGATCAGTCACCACGCCGAAGAAGCGCGTCAGCAGCGAACGCTGCACCGGCGCCGGCGGCGGTGCAGCCGGTTCGACGCCACTGGCTTCCGCTGCCGCGCGCAGCACCGGCGCGGTATCCGCACGCGGCGCGCGCAACGCGCGGTTCACCGTCACTTCGGTCTCGCGGTAGATGTCGGCCACTTCGTCCGGCGCGCCATAGCTGCCGGCAACGTCGGCGATCACCTCGGCCTCGCTGCGACCGGGCTGCGCCGCCAGCTCCGAGCGCAGGTATTCCTCGGCGTCGTACAGCGCGTCCTGCACCATCGCCGGGTCGGCGCCGTCCAGCGCCGCGCGCAGCTGCGCCAGGTACTGTGGGATGGTCGTGGGCAGGGCTCGGCCTGCCAGGCTCGGGTCGTTCATTGCGGTACCCCCTCCAACACGGAATCGACGGAATCGCGGGTGGCCTGCCAGGCCTGGCGCCACTGCGCCAGCACGTCGCGGCCACGTTCGTTGATGCGGTAGTAGCGCCGCGGCGGCCCGCTGCTGGAAGGCTCCACATGGCTTTCCAGCAGCCCGGCGCCTTCCAGGTTGCGCAGCACCGGGTACAGCGCGCTCTGCTTGCCGCTCAGTACGCCCTCGCCCACGCGCTCCAGCTCCTTGGCGATCAGGTAGCCGTACAGCGGCTCCCCGGCCCGGGCCAGCACTGCCAACAGGGCCAGCGACACCGTTCCGGCGCTCAGCTCCTTCTGGAACTTCTTCAGGTGGACATCGTCTTCGACCATGACCGGCCCTCCACTACGTTGAAGTCCACAGTAGTGCGAAGTTCGGTATAGCGAATGTGTCGTTAGTCATCGTGCCGGTTGGCGAGACCAGGCCGCTCGCGCAGAATCGAAGCCTCGTTCATGTTCCGGGGTTCCCATGCCGCACCGTCGTCGCCTTGCCCTGACCGCCCTCGCCCTCGCCTGCCTGCTGCCCGCCCTGGCCAGCGCGGCCACGCCTTACCGCAGCCCGCAGCAGATCCTCGATGCCTCGGCGGCCAGCGACTGGCGCACCCCGGACCCGGCCAACCTGCTCTACATGGACCTGCCCGCCGGGCGGGTGATCATCGAACTGGCACCGCAGTTCGCCCCGCGGCACGTGGCCAACATCCAGACCTTCGCCCACGAGCACTTCTGGGACGGCACCAGCATCTACCGCTCGCAGGACAACTTCGTGGTGCAGTTCGGCGACGCCGACGCCGATGACGCAGCCAAGGCCAAGCCATTCGGCAGTGCCGCGCGCAAGCTGCCGGCCGAGTTCGAACGCGCAAGCACCGGCCTGAAGGTCAGCGTGCTGCCGGATCGCGACGGCTGGGCGGCACAGACCGGTTTCGTCGACGGCTTCCCGATCGGCCAGGATCCGCAGGCCGGCAAGGCCTGGCTGGCGCATTGCTACGGCATGCTGGGCGCGGGCCGCAGCAACGAGGAAGACAGCAGCATCGGTGCCGAACTGTACGTGGTGACCGGCCAGTCGCCGCGTCAGCTGGACCGCAACATCACCCTGGTCGGCCGCGTGCTGAAGGGCATGGAACTGCTCAGCGCGACCCCGCGTGGGCCGGCACCAATGGGCTTCTACACCGACCCGAAGCTGCGCACGCCGATCGTGTCGATCCGCCGTGCCAGCGACGTGCCTGTGGCCGAGCGCACGCCGATCCAGGTACTGCGCACCGATTCGAAGACCTTCGCCGATACGGTCGAAGCGCGTCGCAATCGCGTGGATGATTTCTACAAGCGCCCGGCGGGGCATATCGATCTTTGCAATGTTCCGGTGCCGGTGCGCTGATGGTTTCCTGCGCGTGGCGCGTGCTGAAGGTGCTTCATTGTTCATGGGCGTCACTTTTCTTTTCGCGCGAAAAGAAAAGTAACCAAAAGAAACGCGCCGCCTGGTCGCGAGCCGCCGTGCTTCGCACGTCGGTCCCCTGCGCTTCTCGGTGAATCAGGGGACGGTGCCGAACTCGCTGCGCTCAGACATCGGCACCTCTTCGCCCCTGATTCCCCTGCGATGCTCGGCTCGCTCAAGGCGGACCCAGTTCAAAGGCCACAGCTGCACCCAGTAGATCCACGCCATGCGTGGATGCTCTTGCTGTTGATCTTGACCTTCCAGTCCGCCTTGAGCGAGCCGAGCACCGCAGGTCCGGCGAGGGCGAAGAGGCGCGGGTGTCTGAGCGCAGCGAGTTCCCGCGCCGCCCCTCGACGGACCGAGGAGCGCAGGGCACCGGCGTGCGAAGCACGCCGGCTCGCGGCCGGCGGAGCGTTTCTTTGGTTAC
>DQIG01000039.1:547-2997 GCA_003525885.1 Stenotrophomonas sp. | reverse complement strand
TGACAGCATCGCCTACACACTGACTGCAGTGGTCAGCAACTCGCGCACCACGGCGGGGTTCACCCTGACCGACACGATGGGCCCCGGCCTGGACTTCGGGGCGGTGACCGCCAGCCAGGGCTTCAGCTGCAATGCCGCTAATCCGTTGGTGTGCACGCTGCCAGCCGGTACGGTGCCAGGCACCTACACGGTGGACTACACCGCGCGGGTGAATGCGCAGGCCAAGGGCAGCGTCAGCAACGCGGTGCTCGGCAGTGGCACCGGCATCAATACGTGCACCAGTAACTGTGGCACCACCACGCCCGTACTGTCGGCGGTGGTGACCTACCGCAAGCAGTCGAGCACCGTTGCCCCGGTTGCCGTGGGCGATGCGGTGGACTACAGCGTGGAAGTGACGGTCGCCAACTCGCAGACCCTCGATACGTTGACCCTGACCGATACCCTGGGCACGGGACTGGACCTGCAGTCGGTCACCCAGCCGGGACCATTCACCTGCAATGCCAGCAATCCACTGGTCTGCACGCTGCCGGCCGGCACTGCGCCGGGCACCTATACGCTGGGCTATCGCGCGCTGGTGAATGCACAGGCCAGTGGCAGCGTGCGCAATGCGGTGCTTGGCGGTGGCGGGGATACGCCGACCTGCAGCGGCGACTGCAGCACCGAACATGCGCTGGCCGAGCCGCGCGTGGTGCTGGAGAAGCAGGCCGGCCCGGCCAGTGGCACCGAAGTGCGGCCAGGTGACCGCCTGCGTTACACGCTGGTGGCCACCGTCGAGCGTGCGGCGCTGCGCCGTCCGCTGCAACTGGTCGATACGCCCGATGCCGGCTTGAGCATCGAGGGCCTGCCGGCCGGGTGCGTCCAGCAGGGGCCCGAGGTCGTCTGCACGGTGCCGGCGGGTACTGCGATCGGTCGCCACGAGTTCGTCTACCAGGCCGTGGTCAACCAGGAGGCCCGCACCGAGGTGCTGAACCGGCTGCGGGGTCAGTATCCGGACGGTTCGCCGCCGCCGGACTGCACGACCTGCGAAACGCGCCACAAGGTGGTGTCCGACTTCGCCCTGCGCATCACCAAGACCGCCAGCCCGCGCCGGGTGAAGGTGGGTGACCTGGTGCGCTACCAGCTGGTGGTCGAAAACGTGGGCGGCAGCCATTGGCGCAACGGCGTAGTGGTCGACACCCCGCCGCCGGGCTTCAGCTATGTCGATGGCTCGATGCGCGTGGCCGACGATGACGGCGCGTTCGCGTTGGCCAGCAGCCAGGTACCGCTGCGCATCGGCGCGGTGGACATTGCGGTGGGCCGCAGTGCCACCATCACCTACCTGTTGCGGGTGGGCGCCGGCGTGCGCGCGGGCAACCATGTGAACCAGGCCGTGGCGACGGCTGACGATGGCAGTCCACTGTCCAACATCGCCACTGCGGAAGTGGCGATGGATGCCGATCCGCTGCTGGAAGACAGCCTGGTGTTCGGCACCGTCTTCGACGATCGCGACGGTGACGGTTGGCAGGACAGCGCCGAACTGACCGGCGTGCGAGTACAGGGTGGCTTTGCAGCCGCAGCCTACGTGGCTGGTTCCACCACGCTGGATCGGGGCGAGGGCCCGCAGCCGTTGGCCGATGCCAGCGCGCCGCTGCTGCACGGGGTGCAGATTGGCGTGGTGCATGGCCGTGCGTCGACGTCCGACACTGCCGAGGCGCACCAGGTGGTGCTGCGCCAGCGCCTGCGCGCGCTGTCCTTCAGCGATGACTTCGTGCTGGAAAGCGCGCAGGGGCATCACCTGCGGATGGACGCGCAGGGTGCCACCCGCATGCAGCTCAGTGGCGACGCAGGCAAGGGACTGACTGCGGCTGCGCCGACCGTGCGCCGTGAGATCGCCCGCGTGGCCGATGGGTATGAAGTGGCCTATGTAATCGGCAATGACGGCATCCAGGAGCAGGGTATTCCAGGCGTTCGCCTGGCGACGGTGGAAGGCCTGCTGGTCGAGACCGATCCGTTCGGGCGCTACCACCTGGCTGACGTGCACGGTGGTGACGCGCGCCTGGGCCGCAACTTCATCATCAAGCTGGACCCGGCCACGCTGCCGGCTGGCGCCGAGCTGACCACCGAGAACCCGTTGCTGCGACGGGTGACCCAGGGCCTGCCGACCCGCTTCAGTTTTGGTGTGCGCCTGCCGCCGTCACCGCAGGCGGGGACCGAACGCATGGAGATCGCGCTGGGCGAGGTGCTGTTTGCACCGGGCAGCAGCGAGCTGCAGGCCAGCTATCGTCCGGTGCTGAAGAAGATGGCCGAAGTGGTGGACCGCTACCAGGGTGGTGACGTGGTGATCGCCGCCAATGGCGAGAGCCAGGCGCTGGCGTTCGCCCGCGCCGCGGTGGTACGTGATGCGCTGCAGGCCGAGGTTGCAGAAAGTGCGCGTGGGGGCCTGACCGTGCAGCTGCGCACCGACGTGCACG
>DQIG01000039.1:0-396 GCA_003525885.1 Stenotrophomonas sp. | reverse complement strand
CAGCTGCGCACCGACGTGCACGATCCGCACTCGCTGCTGGCCGGTGTGGATGCCGGTGGCGCGCTGCTGGGCAACGTGTTGTTCGACACCGACAAGGCCACCGTCCGCGATGAGTTCAAGCCGTTGCTGGGCGCCATCGCAGCGCGCCTGGAGGCTTTGGGCGGCGGCCAGGTCAGCCTGGTCGGCCACACCGATGTCCGCGGCAGCCATGCCTACAACCAGGCGCTGGGCCTGCGCCGTGCCAACGCCGTGTTCGAGGCGCTGCGCAGCCAGCTCAACCCCGCCGTGCAGCAGCGCCTGCGCGTCCGCAACGAGGAGAGCGCCACCACCCGTGCGGCCGCTCGCCAACAGGAGGCCCGCCGATGAGCGCGCATCACTCTGCCGCCCGCCGCGCGG
>DQIG01000319.1 GCA_003525885.1 Stenotrophomonas sp. | reverse complement strand
GTCGTGCACTGGATGCGAGCCTGATGCACGTCGCCGGCCAGGCCCTGCTTGGCGAGAACGACTTCAGCGCGTTCCGATCGGTGCAGTGCCAGGCGCTGCATGCGCGGCGTGAACTGCAGTCCCTGCAGGTCACCCGCCAGGGCGAGGTGATCGAGGTCGCCGTGCAGGGCAATGCATTCCTTCATCACATGGTCCGCAATATCGTCGGATCGCTGATCCTGGTGGGCAGTGGCGAGAAGCCGGTGGAATGGATCGCCGAACTGCTGGCCGGGCGCGATCGCACCGTAGCCGGTCCCACCGCACCGCCGCAGGGCCTGGTGTTCCTTGGGCCCCTGTACCCCGACAACTGGCATCTGCCCGCCGAGGTCACGCTATGAGCCGCTCCTACTACCGCACGCGCATCAAGTTCTGTGGCATGACCCGGGCCGGCGACGTCCGCCTGGCCGGTGAGCTGGGCGTGGACGCGGTGGGTTTCATCTTTGCCCGTGAAAGCAGCCGCCGGGTCGCTCCGGCCGAGGCACGCGCGATGCGCCAGGCGATCGCGCCGATGGTCGACGTGGTGGCACTGTTCCGCAACAACAGCAAGGAAGAGGTGCGCGAGGTGCTGCGCACGGTACGGCCGACCCTGCTGCAGTTCCACGGCGAGGAAGACGAGAGCTTCTGCCGCAGCTTCAACATGCCCTACCTGAAGGCGATCGCGATGGGCGGCCGTGAAGAGATCAACGCCCGCACCCTGCAGCTGCGCTACCCCAGCGCCGCCGGTTTCCTGTTCGACAGCCATGCGCCGGGCGGCGGTGGCGGCACCGGCGTGGCCTTCGACTGGGGCCGGATCCCGACCGGCCTGCATCGCCCGTTCCTGCTCGCCGGCGGCCTGAACCCGGAAAACGTCTACGACGCGGTACTGGCCACCCTGCCGTGGGGCGTGGATGTCTCCAGCGGCATCGAACTGGAGCCGGGCATCAAGGACGGGTACAAGATGCGTACCTTCGTCGAAGAAGTGCGCCGCGCCGATTGCACGGTTCTCGAGTGATTGGCGTCACTATTTGCCGTGATTTGGACCTGGATTTGAGCCTGCACGCATTCTTCACATAGGATGGTCCCAAGCGCGCCTGCCATGAAGGCCGGTGCGGGGATCGACGGGGCGTGCATCGCGCGCCCCGAACGGGCGGCCGCCGCCCATAGCCCAGGAAGGCAAGCGATGCAGGAGTTTCTCACCGTCGTGCTCGGTTACCCGACGCTGCCGTACAGCATTCTGCTGATGGTGTCGGTGATGTATTGGGCGGTTGCCGCGTTCGGCCTGGTCGATGACGGTTTCGGCGATCTCGGCGCCGATGGCGCACTCGAGGCTGGGACCGACCTCAGTGGCCTCTCGGCCGTGCTGGCGCGTTGGGGCCTGGGTGGCGTCCCGATCATGGTGGTGGTCACCCTCTTGGGCCTGTTCGGCTGGCTCATCACCTATTTCATCCATCTGTTCGTACTGCTGCCGCTGCCGGACCTGCTGCGCTGGGGTCTGGGCACGCTGGTGGCGGTGCTGGCACCGCTGCCTGCGGTACCGATTACCGCGCTGATCCTGCGCCCGGTCCGTCGCTTCCTGCTGCGCCTGCGGCCGGTGCCGCAGGCATCGCTGCTGGGTCGGATCGGCGTGGTCGCATCGCCGAAAGTGAACGCACGCAGCGGTCATGCCACTGTCGATGATGGCGGCGCCGGGCTGGTGCTGCAGATCCGCAGCGACATCGAACTGCAGCGTGGCGAGCGCATCGTGCTGGTCGAGCACATGGCAGAGCAACACTATTACCGGGTGGTCCGCGCTGATGCGATCGCCCTCGATTTCCAGGACAACCTGCTTCCGGGCAACAAGGAGAATCATCAATGACGTTGGCGTCCCTCTTACCGATCCTGGCCGTCGCCGGCGGCCTGCTCGTCCTGCTGCTGGGCGTGGCCGGCCTGTTCAAGGCCTTCTACCGCAAGGTCGACCAGGGCGTGGCCCTGATCGTCAACGACATGAGCTCCACGCCCAAGGTGCACTTCACCGGTGCGCTGATCATCCCGGTGCTTTACCGCGCCGAACTGATGCGGATCAGCCTGATCACCCTGCAGATCGACCGACGCGGCAAGGAAGGCCTGATCTGCCGCGACAACATGCGTGCCGATATCGCCGTGGCCTTCTACCTGCGGGTGAATGAGACCCAGGCCGACGTGCTGCGCGTGGCCAAGGCCATCGGTGCCGACCGTGCGTCGGACAAGCATGCCGTCGATGAACTGTTCAACGCCAAGTTCTCCGAAGCGCTGAAGACGGTCGGCAAGAAGTTCGACTTCACCGAACTGTTCGAGAAGCGCCAGGAGTTCCGCGACGAGATCATCGCGGTGATCGGCAACGACCTCAACGGCTATGTGCTGGAAGACGTGGCGATCGATTATCTGGAGCAGACCCCGAAGTCGTTGCTGGACCAGTTCAACATCCTCGACGCCCAGGGCATCCGCAAGATCACCGAGCTGACCGCCGCGCAGAACGTGGTGACCAACGAGCTGGAGCAGAACGAGAAGCTCGCCATCACCAAGAAGAACGTGGAAGCCCGCGAAGCGCTGCTGGCGCTGGAGCGTCAGCAGGCCGAAGCCGAAGCACGCCAGAAGCGCGAGATCGAGACCATCCGTGCGCGCGAGGAAGCCGAGACCGCCAAGGTGCAGGAAGAACAGCGCCAGCTGTCCGAGAATGCCCGCATCGAAGCGCAGCAGCTGATCGAGATCCGCGACCAGAACCGCCTGCGCGAAGTGGAAGTGGCAGAGCAGAACCGCCAGCGTGCCGTGGCCATCGAAGCCGAGCGCGTCGAGCGCGCACGCCAGCTGGAGCAGGTCACCACCGACCGTGAAGTGCAGCTGCAGGGCGTGGAGCGCGACAAGGTGGTCGAGCAGGGCAAGATGGACGTGGCCAACATCACCCGCGAACGCATCTCCATCGACAAGACCGTGGCGCAGGAAGAAGAGCGCATCAAGGAAGTGCGCGAGGTCTCCGAGGCCGACCGCCAGAAGCAGGTGCTGATCCTGGAAGCCGAGGCCAAGGCACAGGAATCGCTGGTGCGCGAAGTGAAGGAAGCGCAGGCGCGCGAAACCGCCTCCAAGCATCGTGCGGTGGAACTGACCACGCTGGCACAGGCCGAGCACGAAGCGGCCGGCAAGCAGGCCGAAGCCAAGCGCCTGCTGGCCGACGCCTACCGTGCCGAACAGGCCGCTCCTGGCCTGGCCGAGGCGCAGGTTCGTGAAGCCTCGGCGCTGGCCATCGAGAAGGTCGGCATTGCCGAGGCCCGCGTGATCGAAGCCAAGGCCGAAGCCAGCCTGAAGCAGGGCAGCAACGAAGCCCGCGTGCTGGCCGAGACCCTGCAGGCGCAGGCGCAGGGTGAGGAGAAGATGGGCCTGGCCCGTGCCACCGCCACCGAGTCGCTGGGCAACGCCGAAGCCGGCGTGGTGCAGAAGAAGCTGCTGGCCGAGGCCGAGGGCCTGGTGCGCAAGTTCGAAGCCATCGCCTCGCTGAGCGACCAGGCACGTGGCCACGAAGAGTTCCGCATGATGCTGGACAACAGCCTGAAGCAGGCGCTGGCTTCGATCGAAGCCGGAAAGGAAGTCTCGCGCGAGAACGCCAATGTCATCGCCAGCGCGCTGCGCAACGCCGATATCGACCTGGTCGGTGGCGACGGCGGCATGTTCGAGAACCTGGTCAAGGCGGTGTCGCTGGGCAAGTCGATCGAAGGCTTCGCCGGCAAGAGCCCGATCGTGCAGGAGCTGATGCAGCGCTACCTGGGCGTGGCCGTGGCCGAACCGGCACCGCGCCAGATCGCCGAGGATGCCGAAGCGGTGCCGACTGTGTCGGCCACCGTGGTCGACAGCGTCCGTTGATGCCTCGGGCGATGGCCGCTGCGGCCAT
>DQIG01000005.1:3887-5739 GCA_003525885.1 Stenotrophomonas sp. | reverse complement strand
AGCTGTGGGTGAACCTGCCGGCACGCGACAAGATGGGCGCGCCGGGCTACCAGACCCTGCTCGACGGAGAGATTCCCTCGGTGGATCTGCCCGATGGCGCCGGCCGCGTGCGGGTCATCGCCGGTCGCTTCGACGGCCATGCCGGCCCGGCGCGTACCCACACGCCGATGGATGTCTGGGACATCCGCCTGCAGCAGGGCCACCACGCCGAACTGCCGGTGGCCGAGGGCCGCACGCTGGCGCTGGTGGTGCTGAAGGGCACGGTGCGGATCAACGGCGGCCAGCCGGTTGGCGAGGCCCAGCTGGTCACCTTCGACCGCAACGGTGAGGACGTGTTCGTCGACGCCGACAGTGACGCCACCGTGCTGCTGCTCAGCGGTGAGCCGATCGACGAGCCGGTGGTGGGCTATGGCCCGTTCGTGATGAACAGCCAGGCCGAGATCGCACAGGCGGTCAACGACTTCAACAGCGGCCGCTTCGGCCGGATCGCGCACTGAACACTTCAACGCGGCGGGCTTCGACCCGCCGCAGCCACCGGGCCATCGCCCACCATCCCCAGGAGCCTGACCATGAGTGCCCCCGCCAACTTCAACGGTGCCCGCCCGGTGATCGATCCGGACAACGCCGCGATGCTGCTGATCGACCATCAGAGCGGCCTGTTCCAGACCATCGGTGACCTGCCGTTCACCACCGTGCGCGCCCACGCCACCGCACTGGCCAAGATGGCCACGCTGGCAAAGATGCCGGTGATCACCACCGCCTCGGTGCCGCAGGGGCCGAACGGCCCGCTGATCCCGGAGATCCACGGCGCGGCCCCGCATGCGCAGTATGTGGCGCGCAAGGGTGAGATCAATGCCTGGGACAACCCGGAATTCGTTGCTGCGGTGAAGGCTACCGGCCGCAGGCAGCTGATCATTGCCGGCACCATCACCAGCGTGTGCATGGCCTTCCCGTCGATCGCCGCCGTCGCCGATGGCTACCAGGTGTTCGCGGTCATCGACGCGTCGGGTACCTACTCGAAGATGGCCGAGGAGATCACCCTGGCCCGCGTAGCGCAGGCCGGTGTGGTACCAATGGACACCGCCGCAGTGGCCTCGGAGATCCAGCGCACCTGGAACCGCGACGATGCCCAGCAGTGGGCCGAGGTCTACACGAAGATCTTCCCCAACTACCAGCTGTTGATCGAAAGCTACCTGAAGGCGCAGGACGTGCAGAAGAACAACGAACAGCTGGATTCGCAGCGCAGCTGAGTTGCCCCGGCGCCGGCCAGTCGCCGGCGCACCCCCGAACCAGGAGACACATCATGTCCAGTGAACCGATCCGCGACCCGGCCAGCGATCATCTGCTGACCCCGCAGAATTCCGCCTTCATCATCATCGACTACCAGCCGGTGCAGGTGAACTCCATTGCCTCGATGGACCGGCAGCTGCTGGTCAACAACATCGTCGGCACCGCCAGGGCCGCGGTGGCCTACGGGCTGCCGATCGTGCATTCAACGGTGAACGTCAAGACCGGCCTGAACAAGCCGCCGATCCCGCAGCTGCGCAAGGTGCTGGGTGACTACCCCACCTACGACCGCACCACCATCAACTCCTGGGAAGACGTCGAGTTCCGCAAGGCGGTGGAGGCCACCGGGCGCCGCAAGCTGATCATGACCGCACTGTGGACCGAGGCCTGCCTGACTTTCCCGGCCCTGGATGCGCTGAAGGAAGGCTATGAGGTGTACGTGGTGGTCGACGCCGTCGGCGGCACTTCGCTGGCCGCGCATGACGCAGCACTTCGGCGTATCGAGCAGGCGGGTGGCCAGTTGATCAGCGTGCCGCAGCTGTTCTGCGAGCTGCAGCGCGACTGG
>DQIG01000005.1:3561-3738 GCA_003525885.1 Stenotrophomonas sp. | reverse complement strand
CTGCGAGCTGCAGCGCGACTGGGCCCGCTCGGCAACGGTTCCGGAGTTCATGAACCTCTTCATCGAAACCGGTGGTACGGCAGGTATCCAGTTCTCGTACGATCGTACCGAGTGATTACGTGGCGGCGCGGGCTCATGGCCTGCGCTGCCTTTTGAAGCAGTCGAGCATGGCTCGAC
>DQIG01000005.1:2947-3411 GCA_003525885.1 Stenotrophomonas sp. | reverse complement strand
AAGCAGTCGAGCATGGCTCGACCCTACAGGCAGATGGAGAACCTGATGGCCTACGCACGCATTGTTTCGACCGCCGACAACTACCTGCATCACGTCAGCAATGGCATCTTCGATGTGGATGCGGACGAGCCCGCCTCGTTGGGTGGCCAGGGCAAGGGCTTCGCACCGTTCGACCTGTACCTGGCCTCGCTGGCGGCATGTACCGCCATCACCCTGCGTATGTACGCGCAGCGCAAGGGCTGGGAACTGGGCGAGTTCCATGCCGAGCTGCGCTCGGAACGTGACGAGGATGGACGCTTCCACGTGCACCGCGTGCTGCATGCCAGCGCCGAGCTGAGCGAGGCGCAGTGGCAGCGATTGCTGGAGGTGGTGGAAAAGACCCCGGTGACCCTGGTGATGCGCGAGGGTGCGCGCATCACCAGTGAGCGTGGGGCTGCAGCGTAACCCCATCCACGCATGGCGTG
>DQIG01000005.1:2624-2788 GCA_003525885.1 Stenotrophomonas sp. | reverse complement strand
ACGCATGGCGTGGATCTACCCGCCGGGCTCGCCGGGCCTTGCCCGGCGGTCCTGACTCAGCGCCGTGAATGCAGCACGGTGCGCTGGCGCATCGCGTTGAATTCCTGCTCCACCTGCTGGATGTCTTCGGCCTGGAAACCGGCCGCATCCAGCAGCTGGTCGGC
>DQIG01000005.1:0-2455 GCA_003525885.1 Stenotrophomonas sp. | reverse complement strand
AGCCGCCGCCAGCGGATCATCGTCACGCTGGCGCCAGCAGCGCGCCGGCAGGAAATAGCCCACTTCGCTGCGACCACGCATGATCACCACCGGCCGGCCCGCATACAGCAGGAACTCGGCCAGGTGCTGGCGCAGGCCCTCCACTGAAACATAGGCCGGTCCAACACCCAGCATCTGGCTGGACGGTTCGGGACTCTCGAACAGCTTGCGACGGCTCATCCACTCCTCCTTTTGAACAACGCGTGGTCTCCTCTCCTTAGACGGACGCATCGCTGCGCCCCCGCCACGCACTACGTGATCCGCATCACGCCGCCACTCAGAAGCCGGTGTTGAACTCCAACTGGAACACGTCGATCGACAGCGGCGCACCGGACACTTCCTTGGCCGCCATCCACTTGCCGCTGATCCAGCTGCGCGCGTCCAGCGCGTAGGCACCGCCCACGTAGTAGCCGCGGGCGTTGGTGCCACCGAGGTGGAAGTTCGGATCGTTGTAGGCGTCGGGCAGCGCATCGGCCTCGATGTGCTTGTAGCCCAGCAGCGCCTGCCACTGGCCCTTCTCCTTCAGCTCGGTGGCGCCGAAGGTGGCCTGCACCATCCAGGCGGTGTCGCCGCTGCGGAAGGTATCGATGCTGGCGGTGCCACCGGCACCGTAGTTGTTGACGATGCCGTTGTTGGCGCGACTGAACATGGCCTGCTTGTCGTAGGCCATATTGCGGATGTAGTCGCCCTCAAGGCGCATGCCGATGTCCTGGGCCAGCTGGGTATCCCAGCGCAGGTTCAGCGTGGCCAGGCGGAACGCCGAGGCCAGGCCGACATACTGCGGGGTCGGCGTGTTGGCCGGATCCAGCGGATTGCGCGCGATGTCGCGGATCAGCATCAGGGTGTTGCCCTTCTGCATGAACGCCGGGCGCGACCAGTCGGTGTCGCAGCCCACCGCGCCCGCATACAGCGCGCACGGCGAGGACAGGCGGCCGCTGATGTTCTTGAAATCGTAGTAGCCCAGTGCCGCGCGCAGCGCATTGTCGTCGTTGAAGCGCCAGTTCACGCCCACCTGTGCACCGGACAGCCACTTGTTCTCGTTCGGAGTCTTGACCCGGCTCTGGCTGGGCGCGCTGTCGGAGGTGTACTCCAGCGGTACCACCGCCAGATTGCCGAACAGGCCGAGGTCACCCCCGTCGAAGTCGTATTTCAGGTTGGCGGCCAGGCCATCGAAGTTCAGGTCGTTGGAGAACAGCGTATCGCTGGTCCAGAACGGATTGCCGAAGCGACCACCACGCACCGTCACCCAGTCGGCCGGGCTGTAGGCCAGCCAGGCCTGGTCCAGCCACACGTCCTTCTTGCTCAGGCCACCCCCCAGCTGCTCGGTGGTCGACACCGGGCCATTGCTGCTGCCGCTGGCCAGGCGCACGCCGGCCGTGGTGTGCTGGCCGATGCTCGCCTCGATGCCCAGGCGGGCGCGGATGCGCCACAGGTTGCGGCGGTCCTGGCGGGTGTTCAACAGCGGCGGCAGCTGCAGGTTGGTGTTGGTGTTGGTGTCGAAGCCGTTGCCGGAATTGATCGACGACCAGTTGCTCACGATGTCGCTGTTGCGTTCGGAGAAGAAGCGCGACTCGCTGCGCACGCGCATGTCACCGGTGACCTTGATGCGCTTTGTCCACTCAGCCACTTCGTTCGGTGCCGCCCAGCCCTCGGACTTGGCCTGTGCCATCACGTCCTGGCGCACTTCGTCACGAATGCCATCGCGCACGCTCTGCGGCACATAGGGCACGCGCACGTCACCGGCCTCCAGGGCCACGCCACCACTGGCCGTCGAGGTTGCGGTGGCTGCGCTGCGCTGGGCTGCCGCCGCTTCGGCCTCGGCCTGCACCAGCAATGCCTGGCCATCTTCGGGTTTCAGTGCACCGCTGGCGATCAGGCCCTTGATCAGCTTGACCATGGTGGTTTCGGCGGCCATCGCACCGGCCGGGGCGGCCAGGCTGAGCAGCACGGCGCAGCACAGCAGCGCCCGTCGGGCCGGCCGCGGGCGGCGGGAGTCGGTTCGTGCGCGGACGTGGTCGTTCATCACGGTTCTCATCGAAAGAAGGGAAATCACGGAGGTCGGGAATCAGGCCCCGGGCCGGCGGCCCTGGATCAGGACGCGGGCGGGGAAATCAAGCGAAGGCGGAGGTGCCTGGTCGACCTTGCCGATGCGGCGCAATGCATCGAGCACGGCCGCGTCGGCCTCCTCGTTGCCACTGCCACGCACCAGCTCGACCTTTTCCAGGCGGCCATCGCTGGCCAGCCACACGTTCACCTGCAGCTGGAACGCCAGGCGCTTGACCTTGTCGTCGCGCGAGATGGCCTGCTGCATCAGGTAGCCGAGGTAGCGTCCATAGGTGGCATTGCCGGCACCGCCACGGCCGACGCCGGACGAACCGCCGCCGCTGCCGGACTGGATGCCGAAGTTGTCACCGCC
>DQIG01000187.1 GCA_003525885.1 Stenotrophomonas sp. | reverse complement strand
CGTTTCGGCGGCCAGGTGCTGGATACGCTGGCGATCGAGAACTTCGTCTCCGTGAAGGAAACCGAAGGCCCGCAATTCGCCACTGCGCTGGAGCAGCACGTCAAGGCGTATGACGTCGACATCATGAACGTGCAGCGCGCCGAAGCACTGGTGGCAGGCGACAAGCTGATCGAAGTGAAGCTGGCCAACGGCGGCGTGCTGAAGGGCAAGACCGTGATCCTGTCGACCGGCGCCCGCTGGCGCGAAGTCAACGTGCCGGGCGAGCGCGAATACCGCAACCACGGCGTGGCCTACTGCCCGCACTGCGACGGCCCGCTGTTCAAGGGCAAGCGCGTGTCGGTGATCGGCGGCGGCAACTCCGGCGTGGAAGCGGCGATCGACCTGGCCGGCATCGTCAGCCATGTCACGCTGCTTGAGTTCGCGGCGGAACTGAAGGCCGATGCCGTGCTGGTGAAGAAGCTCAAGAGCCTGGCCAACGTGACCATCATTACGTCGGCGCAGACTACCGAGATCACCGGCGACGGCAAGAAGGTCAACGGCATCAGCTACAAGGAACGCGAAACCGGCGAGGTCAAGCACATCGAACTGGAAGGCGTGTTCGTCCAGATCGGCCTGGTGCCCAACACCGAATGGCTCAAGGGCACTATCGCATTGAGCAAGCATGGCGAGATCGAGATCGACGCCCGTGGCCAGACTTCGATCCCCGGCGTGTTCGCTGCGGGCGATGTGACCACGGTGCCGTACAAGCAAATCGTGATCGCCGTGGGGGCGGGCGCTACTGCTGCACTGTCCGCCTTCGACCACCTGATCCGCTCGTCGGTGGACGACGAGACGCCGGCCGAGAAGAAGGAAGCGGTCGCCGCGTAAGTACCAGCCACATCAGGCAGCAAGGGAACGCCATCGGGAAACCGGTGGCGTTTTTGTTTTTGCGGTTCCCGGTTGAGCCCTTGGCCGGAACGAATGATGGCAGGTCAGGCGCGGCACAAGACGCTGGGTCCTGACTTTCGCGAGGACAACTGCATTGGTGAATTTTCCTCTATCGTCCCAGTGAAGGCCAGGTCCAGTAGCGTTTAACCGGTATCCGGGCGACCATAAAAAAACGCCATCGGACTCCGATGGCGTTTTCATTTGAAGCAGACTGCGGCTTACTTGAACATCAAGCGCAGCGAGTCCCATGCGCGGCCGAAGAAGCCGGCCGGGCCGACCGATTCCAGCGCGACCACCGGCAATTCAGCCACGGTCTTGTCGTCGATGGTGACCTTCAGGGTACCGACCTTGGCGTTTTCCGAGATCGGGGCGATCAGCGGGTCATTGCGGTCCAGGTGGGTCTTGACCTTGTCGGCAGTGCCTTTGGGGATAGTGATGTAGAGGTCGTTCTTGAAGCCGACCTTGATCTTGCCTTGCGAACCCTTCCACACGTCAGGCGTGTCGACCGGCTGGCCCTTGGCGTACAGCTTCACGGCGTCGAAGTTCTGGAAGCCCCAGTTCAGCAGCTTCTGGCTTTCCTGCGTGCGCACCTGGTCGGACACTGTGCCGATCACCACCGAGATCAGGCGGCGTTCGCCGTTGGGTACCGGGCGGTGGGCCGAGGTGATCAGCGAATAGCCGGCGCTGGAGGTGTGGCCGGTCTTCATGCCGTCGACCGTCGGGTCCAGCCATAGCAGGCGGTTGCGGTTGGGCTGGGTAATGTTGTTGTAAGTGAATTTTTTCACCGAGTAATACTTCTTGTAATACTCGGGGAAGTCGTTGATCAGGTTGCGGCACAGGATGGCCAGGTCATGCGCAGTGGTATACGTGTCCGGGCTGGGCAGGCCGTGCGGATTGGAGAAGTGGGTGTTGGTCAGGCCCTGGCGCTGCGCTTCGCGGTTCATCAATTGCACGAAGGCATCTTCGGTGCCGGACACGGCTTCGGCCACCGCCACCGCCGCATCGTTGCCCGAGACCGAAATCAGGCCGAACAGCAGGTTCTCGATCGACACCGGCTTGTTCGGTTCGATGAACATCTTGGAGCTGCTCGGATCGACCTTCCAGGCGTTCACCGAGACGCTGACTTCCTGCGGCTCGCTCAGGCGCTTGTCGCGCAGGGCGGCGAAGGCCAGGTAGGCGGTCATCAGCTTGGTCAGCGATGCGGGTTGCCGCGCGGTTTCAGCGTTGTGCTGGTGGATCACCGCGAAGGTACTGGCTTCGAGGGTGATGGAGGAGAGCGGTGCGCGCGCAGGGGGAGGCGTCGGCATGGATGCGGCGATGACTGGGGGAGGCCAGCAGGATAGTCCGCGCCGGCTGCACGAAGCTGCAATATTGAAACGATATAACGTACCGTCATGATGGGCCGCCGTTGGCCTGACGGGACATCCGATGACTGCACGCATTCCACGCCATTGGCTTCATTCCCCGCTGCTGCTTGCACTGGGTGTGCTTGCCGGCTGCCAGCCGAATCTGCGCGCCGATGCTGTTCCCCCTGCCGAAGCCCGTCCGCACAACGTGATCGTGATGATCAACGACGGTGCCGGCTGGGGCACCTGGGATGCGGCAGCCTATTGGCAGTACGGCAGCCGCGAAGGCGCACCGTATGCGGATTTTCCGCAGCGCCTGGCGGTGGCGACCTTCCCGTTGAACGCCAGCAGCCAGCCGACCCGCGACAGTGCGCAGACCCTCGGCTACGACGCAGCCAGGGCGTGGGATGACACCCCGGTGCCGGCACCGGACCTGCCGTTTGCCGGCTACCAGTACCTGGCGGCGGTCGCGACCGACAGCGCGGCGGCGGGCACCGCGTTGTCCTCGGGCATCAAGACCTACAACAACGCCATCAACTTCAACAACGATGGCAACGCGGTCGAGTTCAACACGCTGCGCGCCAAGCGCCTGGGCATGGCCACCGGCGTGGTCACCTCGGTGCCGTTCGCGCATGCCACCCCGGCCGCGTTCGCTGCGCAGAACGCGTCGCGCAACAGCTACCACGCCATTGCGCACCAGATGCTGGCGCAGGGGCACATGGACCTGGTGATGGGCACCGGTGGGCCCGGCTACAGCGTTGATGGCGGCGCCTGTGACGACGGCGCGGGCGCGGCGAAGGCCGAGGGCTGTGCGAACCCGTGGGAATGGGTGTCGCAGCAGGATTGGCAGCAGCTGGAGGCGGGACGCACGATTGCTGGCAATCCTGCCGGGCCGTGGCGCCTGATCCGCAGCAAGGAGGAGTTCGCCGCGTTGGCGCAGGGGCGGCTGTCGGTCGACCGGCCTCTGATCGGCGTGCCACGCGTGGCCAATACGCTGCAGCAGGCGCGCCAGTTGCAGGTGCTGGGCAAGGATGCGACCACGCCCTCCGGCGTGAGGAAGATCGACAGCGTGCCGGACCTGGCGACGATGACGCGTGGCGCACTGCGGTTCCTGCAGCAGCGTTCGACCAAAGGCCTGTTCCTGATGGTGGAAGGCGGCGCCACCGACTGGGCGGCGCATACCAGCGCCTGTGGCACCGAATGGCACTACGGCCAGTGCAGCGACCAGCCGCAGTACGGTCGGCTGATCGAGGAAACCGTCGAGTTCAATGATGCGGTGACGGCGGTAGTCGAATGGATCGAACGCAACGGTGGCTGGGAACGCAACCTGCTGATCGTCACCACCGACCATGACAACAGCATGCCGATGGGCCCGGATGCACAGAACGTGGCCTTTGCGCCGGTGCGCAACAACGGCCGCGGCCGCATGCCGGGGATGAGCTTCCGCCCTACCGGCAACCACTCCAACGCGCTGGTGCCGCTGTGGGCGAAGGGCGCGGGCGCGGAGCTTCTCGGCCAGCGTGTGCGGGGTGTCGATATGGGCTACCGGAAGCACGTGGGCTGGAACGACGGCAGTTACATCGACAATACCGACGTGGCTGCGGCGGTGCAGGAGGCGCTGCAACGCTAGGGTAGTGCCGGCCGCTGGCCGGCAGCCTTGTGGCCCCGGCATTCCGAGGTTGCCGGCCGGCGTCCGGCACTACCGGGACTGCA
>DQIG01000165.1 GCA_003525885.1 Stenotrophomonas sp. | reverse complement strand
AACCAAGGTTGGCACCTACCAGCGCGCAGCCTGGCCGGCACTACCGTGGTGCGTGACTGATGCCTTCGATCATCACCCATGCCGCTGTGCCGCTGGCGCTGTGGTGCGCCGCGGATCGTGGCCGCATTCCTGCGTGGCTGCTGGCTGCCGGCGTGGTCGCGGCGATGCTGCCCGATGCCGATGTGCTGGCGTTCGCGCTGCACATTCCCTATGCCGATGCGTTCGGCCATCGGGGTGCCAGCCATTCGTTGTTGTTTGCCTGCCTGCTGGCCGCGTTGGCGGCGTTGTTGGCATTCTTTGGTAGTCGCCGGCCTTGGTCGGCGGTTTCGTGTCAACCAAGGTTGGCAGCTACCACGCAGGCGGCGACGTTCGTCTTCATCTGCGCCGCCAGCCATCCGCTGCTCGATGCGATGACCTCCGGCGGGCTCGGCGTTGCCCTGGCCTGGCCGTGGAGCGAACAGCGCTTCTTCGCTCCGTGGCGGCCGATCCGCGTATCGCCGTTCGCGCCGCAGTTCTTCAGCGCGCGCGGCATCGCCACCCTGCTCTCCGAACTGCGCTGGGTGTGGCTGCCGCTGGCTGGCGCTGTTGTTGCCTGGAAACTGATCCAACCCGCCCCTGCTGTCCCGCGAGATCCGTCATGAGTACTGCCCTGCCCGCTGCCCTGGTTGCCGAACTGTCTACCCTGCTGGGCGCGGAGGGCTGGCGCGTGGACGACAATGCGCTGGAAGCAAACGCGCAGGACAACTCGTGGCGCCGTCAGCGTCCTGCCGCCGTCGCGCTGCCCGCCAGCATCGAACAGGTGCAGGCACTGGTGCGTACCTGTCGCGCGCATGGCGTGGCGCTGGTCGCGCGCGGCGCGGGCACCGGCACCACCGGTGCTGCCGTGCCCTTGCCGGGCAGCATCGTGCTGTCGTTCACCCGCATGGACCGCATCGTGGAGATCCGTGCCGGTGATCGCTGCGCCGTGGTGCAGCCGGGTGTGCTCAATGGCAGCCTGCAGCAGGCACTGGCGTCGCATGGCCTGTTCTGGGCGCCGGACCCATCCAGCGCCGAGATCTGCAGCGTGGGCGGCAACCTGGCCTGCAATGCCGGTGGCCCGCGCGCGGTGAAGTACGGCACCAGCCGCGACAACGTGCTCGGCTTGGTCGCGGTCACCGGCACCGGCGAGGTGATCCGCTGCGGGGGTGCCTACACCAAGGATTCGACCGGCTACGACCTGACTCACCTGCTGGTGGGCAGCGAAGGCACGCTGGCCCTGATCGTGGAAGCCACCCTCAAGCTCACCCCGCTGCCGGTCAGCCAGGCCGGCCTGCGCGTGCTGTACCGCGACGCCGATGCGGCTGCAGCAGCGGTGTCGCGACTGATGTCGCAGCCGGTGGTACCCACGCGCTTGGAATTCATGGACGCCCGCAGCCTGGAGCTGTTGCGCCTCAACGGTGCTGACGTACCCGAGGCAGGCGCAATGCTGCTGGTCGAAGCCGATGGTGACCACGACACCCTGCCCTACCTGCTGCAGGCGTTGGCCAGTGCCGCCGAAGGCGACGGCATGATCGAACTGGACGTGGCAATGGAAGGCCGCGCACGCGACCAGCTGTGGGCCGCACGCAAGGCGCTGTCGCCGGCACTGCGGACCGTCGCACCCGGCAAGATCAACGAAGACGTGGTGGTGCCGGTATCGCGCATTCCAGATCTGGTGGCCGGTGTACAGGCGCTGGCACGCGAGTACACGCTGACCATCGTCACGTTTGGACATGCCGGCAACGGCAACCTGCACGTCAACATCCTCTATCACCCGGACGACGCCGATGAGAACGCACGCGCGCATGCCGCGCTGCCGAAGATCTTCGAACTGACGTTGGCGCTCGGTGGCACGCTCTCCGGCGAACACGGTATTGGATTGGCCAAGCGCGATTTCATGGCGCAGGCGTTCAGCCCTGCGACGCTGGCGACGATGCGCGCGATCAAGGCCGCGCTGGATCCGGATGGGATTCTCAACCCCGGCAAGGTCCTTCCGCCGGTGTGACCCATCGCAAGGGCTGAGATCCCTGCGATGGGCGGAGAAGCCTCTGGTGGGTGCGGACCTTGGTCCGCACCGATTTCCGCCGGGCGTGGCGTGAAAGCAGCGATCCGAGTCGGGTCAGATCCGCTTACCAGGCCATGCGCACGCCCACCTGGCCACCCACGTTTCGGTAGCCGTGATCACCGCGCTGCACGCTCAGCCCGCCCCATGCGCCCCAGCGCTGGCCCAGCTTCAACCCGGCACCGGCCTGTACTTCATAACGATTGCCCGGCACATCCGCGTCCAGCGTGTCATCGTTGAACTGCAACGTACTGGTACCGCTGCCGCGCAGCCAGTTCACACCCAGGTACGGCTGCACCGTGTTGCTGGCTGCAGTGCCTTGGCCGAACACGCGCACGCCCAGACGCCCACTCAAGCCACCGGCATCGGCGTGGTCGATCACCGTGCCGTTGGTCTCCACCTGGCGATCCGCACGGTAGCCTGCATACGTCAGCTGCAGCTGCGGCTGCACGTAAAGTGCACTGCCAGCACCCCGCCACACATTGAAGGTATGGCCCATTTCCAGTGACGCAGTGGCCACGCGCGAGTCATAGTGCTCCGGCTCCAGGCCGATACCCTGCACACGGTTGTCGAAGCGGCCGAACTGCATGGTCGCATCCACATAGGCACCACCGGTTCCTGCTGCGTCCTGCAGCCAGGTGCCGTACACACCCACGGCGGTTCCACGCACGCGGCCGGTGGCGGTGTAGCCGGTCAGCTCCGAGGCGACACGATTGTCAGCACGGCCATTGCCCAGCATCACACCGAACGCGACGTTGCCACGTCGCAGCAGGTCACTGCCGATCTGCAGCACCGACGTATTGCCATCCACCGACAGCTGGCCACCCACCGCAGTGAAGTCCGCATTGCTACGGCCCACGCGTGCCCATGCAGTGCGCTCACCCGTGAAGGTACCGGTGCGATCATGCATACGATGCGCGAACATGTTCACTGCGGCGGACTGGTTCGCCAGATAGGCACCGGCTTCGGGGCGCAGCACCGGCGGCGGCCGGATCGGATCGACGATTCCGCCGCCGCCCTCGCCTTCACCGCCTTCACCCGGATCCGGACCCGGGCCCGGATCGACCGTGCAGCCCGGCGCCGCCGGATCGTCCTCGCAGACATCGAACCACTGCGAGCGCAGGTACCAATGGCCATCGTTCGGATCGGTCATGCCGCCCTGGAACAGGAAGTACTCGTACGAACCACCCACCGCACGCCCGGTCAGCGTGTAGTTTGCCAGCGATGCACCCTCCACCTCGATCAGCTGGATGCCATCCACAGTGGGCGCGCCCACACCGCCGATGTTTCTCACCGCAATCAAGGCATCACCGGAGGCATCACCACGCACAAGCAGGTGATCGATGGCCGAATCATCACCGGCCAGCGCCCCCTGGAACAGGAACGTGGCGCCCTCGCTGTGCAGGTCACCGTCCACCGTGAGCGTATTGAAGCGGCCGCTGCCATCGGACAACGCCACCACGCTGTCGCGCGCCTGCAACTCGCCCACGGTGGCATCGCCGGTCAACGTCCATTGGCTGCCGCGTTCAAGCGCAAGCGTCTGCACCAGATCGGAAGACCCCTGCCACAGCGCGCC
>DQIG01000326.1:13701-13867 GCA_003525885.1 Stenotrophomonas sp. | reverse complement strand
TCATCGCGCAGCAGCTGCAGCAGGCTGGCATCCAGCCCGACCCGCCAGGCGTGGTAGGCCTGCGCGATGCCCGCGGCAACACTAAGCAGCAACAGACCAGCGGCAACCATCGCCAGCCGCGGCTCGATGCCGAGCAGCAGCAGCGCCACCAGCAGCAGGCCCAGCG
>DQIG01000326.1:13329-13559 GCA_003525885.1 Stenotrophomonas sp. | reverse complement strand
GCCACCAGCAGCAGGCCCAGCGACAGGCCGGCCGGCCATCGGCCCTGCCGCAGCAGCAGTTGCATGATTGCCAGATCGGGAGCCTTGCTCATGCGCGCGCTCCTGCAGCAGCCGTGATGGCGCGCAGATGGGCAATACCCAGCACGATGCCAGGACGCGCAGCGCGCACGATCGCCACTGCCGCATCAGCATCGGCCGCACGACCGCTGCGCAGCAGCCAGGCCGCCACG
>DQIG01000326.1:0-13169 GCA_003525885.1 Stenotrophomonas sp. | reverse complement strand
GGCCGCCACGCTGGCGGCGCTGCGCGAATAGCCCAGCGCGCAGCACACCAGCACAGGCCCCTGCACCCGCAGCCGCTCAATCGCATCAGCCGCCTCGCGCAACTGTTCCGGCGTGGGCACCACCAGGTCCAGCATCGGCACGCTGGCATACACCGCGCCCGGCGCGCGGCAGGACAGCTCGGCACAGGCATCGACCACGCCCACCAAGGGTGCCGGCAATGCTCCGGAGGGAACGCGCCCCAGCCACACGCCGTCCATCACCGCCACCGGCTGCGGCGCGCGGCGCGTCCACAGCCGCGAATTGATCCAGGCCGCCGCCAGGTAAGGTGCCAACAGCCAGCGCGCGGCCATGGTCAGGCGACCCTCGGCGCGCTTCTGGAACACCGCCGTACCCAACCCGGCATACGCCAGCGCCACCAGCAGCAACGACACCACCGGCCACAGCAGCCACAACGCCACGCCGCGCAGCATCACCGCCGGCGCCAGCAGCAGCATCGCCCCCAGCAGGTACAGCACTGCCAATCGCCAACGTTTGGCATCACGCGCGGTGCACCATGCACGCAATGGCGGCGTGCCCTGTTCCGGCCACAGCCAGACGCACAGCCAACCGGCCAGCAGGCCGGTCGGGATATCGATGAAATGGTGCTGGAACGTGGTCAGCACCGAGACGCCGATCAGCAGCGCCCACACATGCAGCACCCAGCGCCAGGCACCGTGCAGGTACTGCGCGAATTTCACCCACAACACGATCAGCAGCACGATGTGCAGCGATGGCGCCTGGTTGAACGGCTTGTCGAAGCCCAGCAACACATCGAACAGCCAGCCGAACACACCGCCGATCTCCGGCCGCTCGAAGCTGAAGCGCAGCGGCCACAGCAGGAAGCAGCTCACTGCGATCAGCTGTGCACTGAACAGCCGCAGCGCGTGCCTGTCCAGTTCGAGGCGCTGACGGCACAGGAAGAACGAGACCGCGTAGAACAGGTCGATCGACCAGTACGGCACGATCGTCCACGGCACGAACGGAATGCGTGCCTCCCATGCGAACGCCATCACCGGCAGCGTGGCGTGGCGGCCGGCCATCCAGTTGGCAAAACCATAGCTGGCGAAGAAGAACGGACCCAGCAGGGCCAGCCACAGCAGGGCGCGCCGCCAGGGGCGCCCCTCCGCGGCAAGCGGGGTTGCGGCGAGCGTTGCCATCACGCGGTCCGGCGCGCCAGCGACACGGTGAAGATGCCGAAGTCATCGATGCGCTGCGCCACCTTCTCGAACCCGGCCAGGCGCACCAGCTCATCCATCTCCTGCTGGGTACGGCGGCGCATCACCCACGCCGCGCCGCCACGGTGGCTGGTCAGCGCGCGGGCGATGAACTCCAGCTGCGGGTGCCAGGGCTGGCCGGTGTAGGCCAGGTAGCCGCCCGCCGGCACCGTTGCGGCGATGCCCTGCAGCGAGCGCAGCACGGCGTCGTTGTCGGGGAACAGTTCGTACAGGCCGGACACCACCGCCAGCGTCGGCGCCGGATCAACCTTCGCCAGCTGCGACGGATCGAACGCATCGCCCTGCTCGAAGCGTGCGATATCGGCCGCACCGAGGCGCGCGATCAAGGCCTGGCCCTGGGTCACGTTCAGATCACTGAAGTCGCGCAGCACGATGCGGTCGGCGCGCTGCTCGCCCTGGCCCAGGGCTTCCAGCACATAGCGGCCATGGCCAGCGGCCACGTCCAGCACGCGCACCGGCGTGCCCTGCCCACGCAGGCGCTGGGCAGCGTCGCGCAGCAGCTCTTGCAGGTGCTGGCCGCGCACGCGGATGCCGCGCCAGCCGATCGCATCCAGATAGTTGCGGTCGACCATGCGACCCAGTGGACCCTTGCCACGCGCTTCGTCGCGATAGATGTAGTCGAGCGTACTGCCGGAATCGAAACCGGTCTGCAGGCCCAGTGCGATGCCCTCGGACAACGTGCCGCCGAAACGCAGGCCGCCACGTACCACGCGCCAGCGCAGGTCAGCCAGGCTGTTGCGCTCTGGTGGCCAGGCCAGGATTTCCGATTCTTCGAAGGTCGGCCCGTGGCGGTGCGCATCGCGCCGTGACAGCTCACGCAGCGGCTCGGCGAAACGTGCCTGGATGAAACTGCGGATGCGCGACAGCGCCGGCGCCCGATCGCGCTCGCCCAACGTGTCGTGGAAGAAGCCTGGCAGGTGCACGCGCTCCTTGATCGGGCTGGACAGGTGCTCGTAGAAGCGGTCCTGCGGGCCTCGGTGCACGACGAAGTCCGAGCCGGATACCAGCAACTGCACCGGCACGCTGATCGCCTGCGCATCGGCGACGATGCGGTCAGCCGCTTCGTACAGGCCCAGCAACACGCGCACCGAGATCGGCCGGGTGATCAGCGGGTCGGTGCGGTAGCTTTCCACCCGCGCCGGATCATGGGTCAGCCACTGCGGCTTGACGTAGCTGTTGACGAAGAAGTTGCCGCGCAGCTTCTGCATCAATGCCAGGCCCTGCCGCGCGAACGGTACGTACAGCTTCACCTTGAACGCCGGCGAAGCCATCACCAGCGCGCGCAGGCGTGGTGCGTAGTCGTGCACCCAGGTCGCGGCGACCACCGCCCCGACGCTCTGCGCGATCACCACGATGTCTTCCACCGCGATGCCATGCTCGGCGCCGATGTGGGCGATGAAGCTGTCGAGGTCGCGCACCAGCGCCGGGAAGCCCGGCGCATCGCCACGCGCGCCCGGCGACCGGCCATTGCCGCGCGCATCCCAGGCGAAGAAGGCGGTGTCGGGCAGGTCCAGCTCATCGACAAGGTGAGTGACCCGGCCGGAATGTTCATGGCCGCGATGCAGCAGCACGATGGCCTTGGTGGCTGGCGTTGCGTTGGTGCCCGCCCAGTACCGGTAGAACAGCGGTACCTGGTCGAAGCTGTGGAATTCCCGTTCCTGCGCCTGACGCATGCAATCTCCTGATTGTCTTTTTGTATCTGCTTGATTAATTCGGCGAAACCGCCGTTTCCCGCAGTCCGCGACGGACGCGGTTGATCATCGTCAGCACGCACAGCACCGCCATGGCCGCGGCCACGCCAGTGACCGTCATCGCGCCAACCCACTCAAACGCCAGCAGCAGGCCCAGCGCACCGATCACGAACGCGCGGTCGCTCTTGCCCATCGGGCCGTCATAACGGCGGCTGGCACCGACCATCAGCCCCAGCACGCCGGCGTACTCGCTCAGGGCCGCCGTCCAGGCCAGCAGCCACAGTACTTCCGTGCGCACGCCCGGCACGCTGAGCAGGCTCAGGTACAGCGCCGCGTCGGCGATCACATCGCACAGCTCGTTCAGATAGGCGCCCAGCCGCGACTGCTGGCCGAACTCGCGGGCCAGCATGCCATCCACCGCGTTGAGCGCCATGCGCAGCAGCATCCACAGCGGCAGCAACAGGTACAGCAGGGGCTGGGCCGGCGCGCAGCACCAGACGGCGGCGGCCACCAGCAGCGAGACCACGGCGGCGGCCACGGTCACCGTATTGGCGGTGATCCCCATGCGGTACAGACCGCGTACGGCCGGACGCAACAGGTCCTGGAAACGTCCTTTCAATGCATAGATCGACACGATCTGTACCTGCTGATCCTTGGCAGTTCGGGCACAGCCTACCCGATTGGGGCAGCGCGCCCCATCGAATTGCTCGCGGTTGGCTCCCGGCCAGGCTGTGCTGAAGGCGGCCACAGGCCACCGGCGCGGGTCGATTTTCCCCGCCAGCGCCCGCCACCGGCCCCCACCGCCTACAATATCGGCCCCGCTCCGCTGCCGATTCTGTCCCATGACTGCTGATCTGTTGCCCGTCCGCCGGGCCCTCCTCTCCGTTTCCGACAAGACCGGTCTGGTCGAGCTGGCCACTGCGCTGGCGGCACGCGGCGTGGAGCTGCTGTCCACCGGCGGCACCGCCAAGGCGATCCGCGATGCGGGCCTGGCCGTGAAGGACGTGGCCGAGGTCACCGGATTCCCGGAAATGATGGACGGCCGGGTCAAGACCCTGCACCCGATGGTGCACGGCGGCCTGCTGGGCCGTTCCGGCCTGGATGATGCGGTGATGGCCGAGCACGGCATCGGCGCCATCGACCTGCTGGTGCTGAACCTGTACCCGTTCGAATCGGTCACCGCCAAGGCCGACTGCACCCTGGCCGACGCGGTCGAGAACATCGACATCGGCGGCCCGGCCATGCTGCGCTCGGCGGCCAAGAACTTCGCCCGCGTGGCAGTGGCCACCGATCCGTCGCAGTACGCCGAACTGCTGGCCTCGCTGGAGGCCAACGACGGCCAGCTGAGCGCCGCCACCCGCTTCGCGTTCTCGGTGGCCGCGTTCAACCGCGTCGCCCAGTACGATGCAGCGATCAGCAACTACCTGTCGGCGGTCACCGCCACCGACGCCGCCGTGCCGGCCCGCGCCGAGTACCCGGCGCAGATGAACTCCACCTTCGTGAAGGTGATGGACCTGCGCTACGGCGAGAACCCGCACCAGAGCGGCGCGTTCTACCGCGACCTGTACCCGGTGCCGGGCACGCTGGCCACCTTCCAGCAGCTGCAGGGCAAGGAGCTGAGCTACAACAACCTGGCCGACGCCGATGCGGCGTGGGAATGCGTGCGCCAGTTCGACGCGCCAGCCTGCGTCATCGTCAAGCACGCCAACCCGTGCGGTGTGGCGGTTGGCGCCGGCAATGGCGATGCCTACGAGCTGGCCTACGCCACCGACCCGACCAGCGCCTTCGGCGGCATCATCGCCTTCAACAAGCCGCTGGACGCTGCCACCGCCAAGGTCATCCTGGACCGCCAGTTCGTGGAAGTGCTGATCGCCCCGGATTACGAGCCGGCCGCGCTGGAATACGCACAGAAGAAGGCCAACGTGCGCGTGCTGCGCATCCCGCACGGCGACGGCCTGAACAATTTCGACAGCAAGCGCGTGGGCTCGGGCCTGCTGCTGCAGTCCTCGGACAACCGCGGCATGACCCGCGATGAGCTGAAGGTGGTCAGCAAGCTGGCGCCGACCGACAAGCAGTTCACCGACCTGCTGTTTGCCTGGAAGGTGGCCAAGTTCGTGAAGTCCAACGCGATCGTCTATGCGAAGGACAACCGCACGATTGGCGTGGGTGCCGGCCAGATGAGCCGCGTGTACTCCGCGCGTATCGCCGGCATCAAGGCGGCCGACGCGAACCTGGTGGTGGAAGGTTCGGTGATGGCCTCCGATGCGTTCTTCCCGTTCCGCGACGGCATCGATGCCGCTGCCGCCGCCGGTATCAAGGCGGTGATCCAGCCGGGCGGTTCGATGCGCGATGCCGAAGTGATCGCCGCCGCCGACGAACATGGCCTGGCCATGGTGTTCACCGGCGTGCGCCACTTCCGCCACTGATACTGGAGCGACACGGATGTCCACAGTTTCGATGAAATCCCTGGCCGTGGTCGCCCTCGCGGGCGCGGCCGTACTGGCCGGCTGTAAGCCTGCTGCCGCCCCGGTGCCTGCGTCGTCGCCGCAGGCCGCCACGTCGGCCCCTGCCGAGCCGACGCCGCACGTGAGCCGCACCGCACGACTGCAGGCCTTCCTGGTCCAGCGCTACGGCAAGAACGCCAGGCTCTCCGGTGAATGGCACGGCAGCTGGAACGACGACGGCGAAACCCGCCCGATGGACTGGCACGTCTGCGCCGAGCAACCGGTGGTGAGCGGTGACAGCTGGCAGCAGTTGCTGGCAGTCTGCGGTGCTTTGTCCGAAGGCGCGCACATCGACGCAGGCACGATCGACTTCTTCGTGCTGCGCCCGAAGGGCGATGGCTTCGACGTGACCAGCAAGCTGACCGGCGAACGCTTCGGCAGCGGTGGCCAGCCCGGCACGGTCAGCGTCATCCGCGCCGGCAGCGATTTCCATGGTTTCCGCGTCGAGGACGGCTGGTTCGGGCAGGGCTTCTCGCTGCTCTCGCAATCGCTGATCCTGCCGGGCCCGAACGGCCTGGTGGCCAGCGGCAGCGTGCGCAGTCATATCGACAATGATGCCCAGTACGAGTGCGACAACCTGGGGGCCAGCAGCGACCCGGAGACCGTCGAGGACTGCCGCACCCGCCGCTTCAGCATCGATTTCGCCCTGCGTTTTGACGACAGCGACCGCAACGCCCGCGTCTGGCCACTGCTGATCGAGGAAACCGGAACCACCTGTGGCGGCAAGCAGGTCCGGCAGGAACACCGCTTTACCCTGGACCCGAAGACCTGGGCCTATTCCTTCCCCGAATCGCTGCGACGCGAAGGCTGCGAGTGAAGCACCCGCGGCACCGGGGATATCGACCTTCCCTTCCCACGCAATCTGGAATCTCGTGATGAACGTACTTGTCATCGGCTCTGGCGGCCGCGAACACGCCCTGGCATGGAAGCTGGCCCAGTCCTCCCGTGTCACCGAAGTGATCGTGGCGCCCGGCAACGCCGGCACCGCCAGCGAAGACAAGTGCCGCAACGTTGCGGTGAAAGTCACCGATATCGATGGCCTGCTGGCGCTGGCCCAGGCTGAAGGCGTAGCACTGACCGTGGTCGGCCCGGAAGTACCGCTGGTGGCCGGCGTGGTCGACCGCTTCCGTGCCGCCGGTCTGCGCATCTTCGGGCCGACCGCCGCCGCCGCGCAGCTGGAAGGCAGCAAGGCCTACGCCAAGGACTTCCTGGCCCGCCACAACATCCCCACCGCGTACTACGCCGTGCATAGCGACGTGGACGCCGCGCTGGCCTATGTGCGCGAGAAGGGTGCACCGATCGTGGTCAAGGCCGATGGCCTGGCCGCCGGCAAGGGCGTGATCGTCGCAATGACCCTGACCGAAGCCGAAGACGCGGTGCGTGACATGCTCTCGGGCAACGCGTTCGGTGATGCCGGCGCACGCGTGGTCATCGAGGAATTCCTCGACGGCGAGGAAGCCAGCTTCATTTCGATGGTGGACGGTGTGCATGCGCTGCCGATGGCCACCTCGCAGGACCACAAGCGCGTCGGCGACGGCGACACCGGCCCGAATACCGGCGGCATGGGCGCCTATTCGCCGGCGCCGGTGGTCACGCCGGAGGTGCACGCCCGCGTGATGCGCGAGGTGGTGAACCCGACCGTGCAGGGCATGATCGCCGACGGCATCCCGTTCACCGGTTTCCTTTACGCCGGCCTGATGATCGATGCCAGCGGCGCGCCGAAGGTGATCGAGTTCAACGTGCGCTTCGGCGATCCGGAAACCCAGCCGGTGATGCTGCGCCTGCAGTCGGATCTGGTCGAGCTGGTGGAAGCCGCCATCGACGGCCGCCTGGACCAGGTAGAAGCGCAGTGGGATGCACGCCCGTCGCTGGGCGTGGTGCTGGCCGCGAAGCCCTACCCGGAAGCGCCGATCACCGGTGACGTGATTTCCGGCCTGGACGACGTGCCGGTCAGTGCCAAGGTGTTCCATGCCGGTACGTCATTGGATGCGCAGGGCCAGGTGGTCAGCGCCGGCGGTCGCGTGCTGTGCGTGGCCGCCCTGGGCGACAGCGTGCGTGATGCGCAGGCGAACGCCTATGCGGGCGTGGCCAAGGTGACCTGGGCCAACGAATTCCACCGCACCGACATCGGCTGGCGCGCGATCGCACGCGAGGGGTGAGGCCCACGCGGCATCAGGGCATCCATGCATCGCGTGGATCCACTGGATCTTGCCGCATCCATGCATGGCGTCGATCATGCGGGGCTTGGGGTAGATCCACGCCATGCGTGGATTGAACACCATGGAAAAGCGAAGGCCCGGCAGAACCGGGCCTTTGCTTTACAGGACTGCTTCGAGTCCCTTCCGATCAATCAGGTTGAGCAACTTCAGTGATGGTCCGCTGGGCTTCTTCTCGCCCTGTTCCCAGCTGCGTACGGTGGAAACGCTGGTATTGAGAACTCCTGCAAAGACCGGCTGACTGAGCTGCAATGACGTACGCAGGGCACGAATCTGGGCACTGCTGTATTCGGGGACCGGCTCAAGGCAAAGCGCTTCGTAGCTGCTCAACCGACGTTTATCAATGAAGCCATGCGCGTGCAGACTCACAGCCGCATCATGCACCGCTTCAAGAAGCGCACTTTTCGCGCGCCGTCGCTCAGGGGGCTTCGTCATGGCCGATCTCCTGTAGATCCCCATATTCCACGGCACGATTCAGCTGCGCCGTACTCATTTTCAGGAACTCCGATGCGTACAACTGCAGCGCATCCCGTTCCGCATTCGTGATCGCAGTACGTTCATTCTTCTCGTAGCCGAAAAGGAAGAACCAATGCCCGCCTCGCTGCGTGGCGACGATGATTCGAACGCTCCCACGCTTTCCTCGCCCCGGCAACGCAACGCGCTTCTTGAAGATTCCGCCGCCAGGATCAGCATCCACCAGACCCGCTTCCATTTCACGTACCGACCGGTACAGCGCAGCGTCGGACAGGGTGGTCCTGCGCATGCTGCGATTGAAACTTCGTGTGCGGAAGATGCGTGGCATGATCATACCGTGCCACTGCGTGGTACGGCGTGAACATCAGCATCCAGCACATGACCCGGTCGGCGCAATCACCGCCCTGGCGTCAGAGTAGAGACACGCCATGCGTGGCCAAGCCCCACAAATGAAGAAGGCCCGGCAATGCTGCCGGGCCTTTCACAATTGCGACGCCCTCCCGCTTACGCGGTGAACAGCGCCTTCATCTTCTTCAGCGCGTTCGCTTCGACCTGGCGGATGCGCTCGGCCGATACGCCGTATTCGTCGGCCAGCTCCTGCAGCGTCACCTTGCTGTCGGCATCCAGCCAGCGACGGCGGATGATGTCACGCGAACGCGCATCCAGCTCGGCCAGGCCTTCGCGCAGCAGCTGCATCTGGTTGTCTTCGCTGTCGGCACGCTCGTAGGCCATCGACGGGTCTTCGTCGTTGGCGACCAGGAACGCAGCCGGCGACGGCGGCGCATGTTCGTTGTCCTCGTCGGTCGGCGCATCGAAACCGATATCGCGACCGGACAGGCGCGACTCCATTTCCATGACCTCGCGCTCGGACACGTTCAGGTCCTTGGCCACCGCGCTGACTTCGGCCGCGTTCATCCAGCCCAGGCGCGTCTTCGACTTGCGCAGGTTGAAGAACAGCTTGCGCTGCGCCTTGGTCGTGGCGACCTTCACGATGCGCCAGTTCTTCAGGATGAACTCGTGCATCTCGGCACGGATCCAATGCACGGCGAAGGAGACCAGGCGCACGCCCATGTCCGGGTCGAAGCGCTTGACCGCCTTCATCAGGCCGATGTTGCCTTCCTGGATCAGGTCGCCTAGGGCAAGGCCGTAGCCGTTGTAGCCGCGGGCCACGTGCACCACGAAGCGCAGGTGCGAATGCACCAGCTCGCGGGCAGCGTCCAGATCATTGCCGTCGCGGAAGCGACGGGCCAGGTCCTGTTCGTCATCGACCGACAGCACCGGGATCTGGTGCACGGCACCGATGTAGGCGTCCAGCGAACCGAGCGCACTGGGAATCGGGAGATTGTTTGCCACAAGGGCAGTAGAGGTGTTCTGGCTCATAGGCACCCATCTTAGCAGTCCGGCATTTGGACTGCTAAAGGAGGAAAAAGTTCCAGCGTCCCATTGGTGCAACACTGGTCCCAAACAGGACCCTACCGTAGCGCGAATTGATGACAGTGGCGAGCACGCTTTTCGGGATTCTCAATCCCTTGGAATTCAAGCAATTACCCACCAGAAACCGGCCGATTCCGGTCAAGCGAAGCTGAACGGGCCGTTCCGGAGGCCCATTCAGGCCAGGAAACGTTGCCCGGTGTTCAGGCCCAGCCACCCGCCGACGCTCAGAGCGCCGAACGCGGTGGCAGCGACCAGTCGATCGGTGCCTGGCCGCGGCGGCGCAGGTACTCGTTGGCCATCGAGAAATGCTGGCAGCCGAGGAAGCCACGATGGGCCGACAGCGGCGACGGATGCGGCGACTTCAGCACGCGATGGCGACGGGTGTCGATCACCTTGCCCTTCTGCTGCGCATAGGCGCCCCAGAGCATGAACACCAGGCCTTCGCGTTCGCGGTTGAGCACGTCCACCACGTGATCGGTGAAGCCTTCCCAGCCACGGCCCTGGTGCGCACCGGCCTTGCCCTCTTCCACCGTCAGCACGGCATTGAGCAGCAGCACGCCGCGCTGCGCCCACGGGATCAGGCAGCCGTGGTCCGGACGCGGGATACCGAGATCGCTCTCGATTTCCTTGTAGATGTTCAGCAGCGACGGCGGCACCGGCACGCCCGGCTGCACCGAGAAGCTCAACCCATGCGCCTGGCCACGGCCGTGGTACGGGTCCTGGCCCAGGATCACCACCTTCACCTGCTCGAACGGCGTGGCATCGAACGCGGCGAAGATCTGCGGGCCCGGCGGGAACACCGCTGCGCCACCGGCCTTGCGCTGGCGCAGGAAGGCAGACAGCTCGCGCATCTGCGGCTGCAGCAGGTAATCGCCGACATGCTGCTTCCAGCTCGGTTCCAGCTGGATCGTCGGGGTGTCGGCTACTTCATCCATCATCGAATCAGGGGTCCATCGTTCAATCGGGCCAGGCGCAGCTGGAACAGCACCTTGGTGACCAGCAGCCGCTCTTCGATCGGCTTGAGCACCAGGTCGTTGGCACCGGACTGCAGCAGCCCGGTCTGGTTGTGCGGATTGCCGTCGCCGGTCATCACCAGCACCGGCAAGCGGCGCTTGCCGTAACCAAAGTCCACGCGCACGCGTTGCACCACGTCGCGGCCGCTCAGCTCGCCCTTCAGGGTGACGTCGGTCAGCACCAGGTCGATGCGGTGGCGGCTGCGGCCCAGCGACTCGGCGGTGAGCAGGGTGAACGCCTCTTCGGCACTGACCACGTGCAGCACGTTCAACTGCTGGCGCTCCAGCATGCGCTTGGTGGCCTCGGCCACCACGCGGCTGTCCTCGATATAGAGGATGGTGGCGCCGGGAATGGTCTGCGGCTGCACATAGCCACGGACGAAGGTCGCCAGTGCCTCGTGGCCCAGCGCCTTGTCGAAATAATCGGTGACGTACTCGGTGAAACGGCGCTGCTCCAGGTGCTGCTGGGCATCGCCGGAGACCACGATCACCGGCACGTAGGCCTGGCCTGCGGCTTCGCGCACCATCCGCGCCAGCGCCAGGCCGTCGCCATCGCGCAGGGTCAGCGAGGTCGTCACCAGGTCCACCGGGCCCTGCGCCAGCGCCTGCTGCGCGTCTTCGATGCTGTCGCAACCGATCACCTCCACGCCCGGCAGGTCGCGCTGCAGGACGTCGGCGATCAGCTTGCGGACCAGCTTCGACCCATCGACCACCATCACCCGCGTCGCGGGCCCTTCAAGGTGCTTCAGCGCTTGCGGTTGCATGCCGGTCTCAGGTGTCGGTCGGTCGGGTCTGGCGGAGGAAGTGGCCGGTGACCAGCCAGGCGCCCAGCCAGCCCAGCAGCAGCGTGCCAAGCAGGACCAGGCCGCCGTGCAGCAGGTCCAGGCCGTGCAGCACGAACGGGCTGCCATAGCTGCGCGAGAGTTCGGCCAGCGGCACGCGCAGGGCGGCACCCGCGGCGCCGATCAGGGCCAGCGCTACCGCGCCCGCGCCCAGGCCGTACCAGGCGCCCAGGTACAGGAACGGGCGACGGATGAAGCCATCACTGGCGCCGAGCAGCTGCAGCACGCCGATCTCTTCGCGACGCGCCTGGATATCCAGGCGCACGGTATTGCCGACCACCAGTGCGGCGCCCACGCCGAGCAGCACCGACAGCACCTGCACCAGCCGCGCACCGAACGCCAGCCAGGCATCCAGGCGCTGGCGCCACAGCGCATCGTGCTGCACCAGGTCGGCCTCGGGCAGGCTTTCCAGCGCGCGCGCCAGGCGTGCGTCGTCCTTGCCCTGGCCGGGGGTGATCACCAGCAGCGAGGGCAATGGATTGTCGTTGAGTGCGTCGATCGCCTCACCGAGGCCGGCATCGCGCAGTTCCTGCAGGCCCTGCTCGGGCGTGCGCACGTTCACTTCGGCCACGTCGTCGCGGTCGCGCAGCTGGCCCGCCAGGCGCAGCGCGCCGGGGCCATCGACGTTGCCCTTCAGGAACACGTTGATGTCGCGCGACTGCTGCACGCTGCCGGCGAACTGCTTGAGGTTGTCCAGCGCGATCGACAGCCCCAGCGGCAACGCCAGTGCCAACGCCATGACCATCACCGTCAGCAGGGTCGCCCACGGCTTGCGGCAGGCGCGGCCAAGGCTGAACACCACGCTGTGCACGTGGTGCTGGAACCAGACGCCCACGCGCGACGGGGCGGCGGCTTCACTGTTTTCGTTCTTCGCCATGGGTTACTCCGCCAGGTCCTGCGGCGAGATGTCATCCACCAGCCGGCCGTGGTCGAGGATCAGCACGCGCTTGCGCATGCGGCGCAGCAGCGGCAGATCGTGGCTGACCACCAGCACGCTGGTGCCACGCGAGGGCAGCTCGGCGAACAGGGCCATGATCTCCGCCGCCAGGGTCGGGTCGAGGTTGCCGGTCGGCTCATCGGCCACCAGCAGCTTGGGTTCACCGACGATGGCACGGGCGATGCCGACGCGCTGCTGCTCGCCGGCCGACAGCTGCGAGGGCAGTGCCTTCTCACGATGGCCCAGGCCCATGCGCTCGAGCACCGAGCGCACGCGCTTGTTGATGTCGCCACGGCGGGTGCCACGCAGGATCAGCGGCAGCGCCACGTTCTCGGCGATGGAGCGGTCCATCAGCAGGCGGTGGTCCTGGTAGACCGCCCCCACCGCACGCCGGTGGCGGGGCACGTCGCCACCGCGCACCTTCAGCAGGTTGCGCTCGTCGAACACCACCGCGCCGCGGCTGGGCCGCTCGTCCAGGTGGATCAACTTGAGCAGGGTGCTCTTGCCCGCACCGGAATGGCCGGTGACGAACAGCATCTCGCCCGGCGCGACCTCGAAGCTGACATCGGTCAGTGCTTCGTGGCCACCGGCGTACTGTTTGCTGACATTGTCGAAGCGCAGGACACTCATGCCCCGATTATGCAGGACCGGCGCGACGTCGTGGAGACGGTCGCACGATCGGTAGTGCCGGCCGCTGGCCGGCAGCTTCCTGGGTTGCCGGCCAGGGTGGGTGCCGACCGTTGGTCGACACACCTCTCAAGGCCGCCCGACCAACGGTCGGGC
>DQIG01000439.1:1462-2575 GCA_003525885.1 Stenotrophomonas sp. | reverse complement strand
GGGCCATGCCCGGCGGATGCTCACCCCTCGTCGGTCTCGTACTCGACGAACACATCCAGTTCCAGTGCCAGTTCCTGCACCGCATCGCGCACCTTCTGCGCGGTGCTTTCATTGCCGACTTCCACTTCCAGCTCGTGGATGCCCGGGCCGATGTCATCGGACAGCCCGGCCGAACTGGAATCGTCGTCGTCCATGTGCGGCATCAGGTCGTCGGTTTCCTCGACGTGTTCGATGCCCTCCAGGCCGAGCAGCAGGTCGCTGATGGCGCGGGCGTCGTCTTCGGTTCCGGTGATGCGCAGTCGCAGCATGGCCATGGCATAGGTACGTTGTGGGTTCGCCAGCAGCCTAGCCAGCGTGAAGCAAAGAGCGGGTGAGGGCGCAGTCAGGCGTGCGTGGCCGGACGCCCGAGGAGGCTGTCCGGCAACGCGGGAATCGGCGTGCGTTCGTCCTGTGCCTGTTCCAGCAACCAGTCGATGAACAGGCGCGCGGCAGGGCTGGGTGGTTGTCCTTCCGCATGCACTACGTGATAGGCGTAGCGGGCCTTCAGCGCCGGGCCGGGCAGGCGCACCACCTCGTAGCGCTGCAGGTAGGGTTGGGCGATGTGGGTGCGCGCCAGTACCGCGCCCATGCCATATACCGCCGCACGCATCGCATCGGTGCTGTCGGCGAAGGTGTGCATCGGCGGCAGCGGCGACGGTGGGCGCACGCCGGCGTGGCGGAACCAGTCACGCCAGCCCTGCGGTGACAGATCGGTCAGCAGCGGCAGGTCGGCGATGCGCGCCGGATCCACCAGTGTTTCGACCCCGGCCAGTGCCGGTGAGGCCACCGGGAACAGGTAGTCATCCATCAGGTGCTGCGCGCGCAGGCCCGGCCATTGGCCCAGCCCGTAGCGGATGCCGACTTCCGGTCCGTTGTCGTCGTAGCGATCCAGCCCGCTGCCCGTATGCAGCTCGATGCGGATGTGTGGATAGGCCTGGGTGAAGCGTGGCAGTCGCGGCAGCAGCCAGCAGTACGAGAGCGAGCGCAGCGTAGTGATCCGCAACGGCACGCTGTCGGCATCTGGCTGCAGGTGATGGGCGACCGCCGCGACATCGGTGAAGGCGGCGCTGGCGG
>DQIG01000439.1:0-1311 GCA_003525885.1 Stenotrophomonas sp. | reverse complement strand
GGTGAAGGCGGCGCTGGCGGCGTCGGCCAGCTGCCGGCCCTCGGCGGTCAGGCGCACGCCGCGGGCATGGCGCAGGAACAGCCGGGTTTCCAGCACCTCCTCCAGCCGGCGCACGTGGTGGCTGACCGCGCTGGCGGTCAGGTGCAGTTCCTGCGCGGCCTGGGCGAAGTTCTGGTGGCGTGCGGCGACCGCGAACACGGCCAGCGCGGGGAGCAGAGAAGGGCGTAGCTGCATGTCGAGCCTCAAACCATATTTGTGGCTGGCAGCGATACTACGCGCTTGTGCGGCGGGCGTCTGCGCCTGATCCTGTCTGCCTTGGCGAGGAACAGACGATGGACGGAGGCAGGGCATGAATGCGGTACCACAGGCGGCCGAGCGCGACTGGCGCACGCCGCTGGAATTGACCCTGCTGGGCGCCATCTGGGGCTGCTCGTTCCTGTTCATGCGGGTGGCGGTGCCGTCGTTCGGCCCGTTCGCGCTGGTCGAGGTGCGGTTGGTGCTGGGCGCGCTGGTGCTGCTGCCGTTCCTGTGGCGCGCCCGCGCGCAGTTCCCGCCGCGGCGCTGGCTGTGGCTGGCGCCGATCGGCCTGATCAATTCGGCGCTGCCGTTCGTGCTGTTTGCCTATGCCGCCGAGCGGGCGCCCGCCGCGATCGGTGCGATCTGCAATGCGATGACGGTGCTGTTCGCCGCGCTGATCGCCTTCCTGTTCTTCGGTGAGAAGATCGGCATGCGCCGCGCTGGCGCGTTGCTGGTCGGCTTCACCGGCGTGGTGGTGCTGGCCACCGCCAAGGTCTCCGGCCTGAGCATCGGCACCGCGGTGCTGGCCGGTGCGGCGGCTTCGCTGCTGTACGGCCTGGGCGTGAACCTGGTGAAGCGGCACATGACCGGGCTGCCCTCGGCGGCGGCTGCGGCGGCCACGCTGTCGTGTGCTTCGCTGTGGATGCTGCCGATGGCGGTGAGCCACTGGCCGCAGGCGGCGATTCCGGCCAAGGCGTGGGGTGCGGCGATCGCACTGGGCGTGGCCTGCACCGGGCTGGCGTTCCTGATGTTCTATCGTTTGATCGGCCGTATCGGCCCGTCACGCGCGTCGACGGTGACCTACCTGATTCCGCTGTTCGGCGCGGCCTTCGCGTGGTTGTTCCTGGGGGAGCCGGTGACGCTGCAGATGCTGATTGCCGGTGCGTTGATCCTGGGTAGCGTGGCGGTGAGCCAGAAGGGCTGAGGTGTTTTGCACGTGGCACGTGCTGAAGGCGCTTCATGGTTCATGGGTGTCACTTTTCTTTGTACGCAAAGAAAAGTAACCAAAAGAAA
>DQIG01000386.1 GCA_003525885.1 Stenotrophomonas sp. | reverse complement strand
GCTGCCGATCCGCGGACCCGCCGTTGGGGCAGCGACGGCAGCATCGTGCTGGCCGACAGCCACTACAGCACCATCGGCACTGTCACCACGACGACGGAATGGAAGGGGGATCGCGTGATCACCCTGGACGGCTCGCTGAATCTGTGGGGTGACGAATCGTGGGTAGGGAAGCCCGTGGTCGATCTGGCCCGGGAGCTGGGTTTGACCGAGAACGAAGTCTGTGACTCCGGACCATACTGCGGCCCCGCCCCGCGCCTGGTCGACAAGGAAGGCTCGCTTGCATGGTGGGGCGATGAATCCTGGGTCGGTCGCCCGGCCAGGGAACTGGGCGCCGAGATGGGCATGTCGGAGGAAGAGATCTGCGCGGCAATGGGCTACTGCTATGGCGGTGGCACGCTGACCGAGGTGACCACCTACGGCAAGCGCCTGGGCGCTCCCGCCTGGAGCGTGCTGCGAACTGGCAAGGGAGACCTGACGCTGCTGGCCGCGCAGGACGTGCGCATGAAGTCCGGTTTCGGTGTGTACACCGCAGGTGCGCCGACGGCGCTGGGTGGTGGCCGCGATGCGCAGTTCAACACGGCGCGTACGGCTGCGCCCTGGCAGACCTCGCTGTTGGGCAAGAATCAGGTGTCGGGCAACTATGATGCGGCGCTGGCCAGTTACCGTGCGTGGTATCCCGACCATGGCGGCGATGTCAGGGTTGAAGCGGGGCGCGACATCATCGGCGACGCCTGGACCGCCCGCTCCGAATCCGGTACGGCTCAGCGCGACCAGGCCGGGCATTCAAGCGCAGCCGTGGGCGGCTGGTTGTGGCGGCAGGGTTCGGGCACCACCGATGGCGTCCAGGCGACACCGACGAGCTGGTGGATCAACTTCGGCACGTACAGCACCGTGGGCGCCGAAGCGGACGCAGCTCCCCGCATGGTCGGCTTCACCGGCTTCGGCACGCTGGGAGGCGGCAATCTGTCACTGGAAGCGGGCCGCCACGCGGGCGTGCTCGACCCGATGGGCAATGCCCTGGGTCTGTTGACCGCGCCTCATTCCAGCGCGATTGTTGCTGCGGTCGGGTCGACCGGGCGCGTCAGCAACGGTGAGCTGCATCTGACCGGTGGCGGCGACCTGACGCTGCGCAGTGGCGGTGCGTTGAATCCTGGCCTGCGCGCCAGCGCGCAGCAGCCGGAGAGTTTCCTGCAGGATCTGGATCTCAATGGCGCGGTGACCAACCTGCGCGGCAGCACCCTGCTGCAGGCGGCGCGAATCGGTGGCCTCAGCGCGATGCAGAGCAGCTACGGAACGCTGGGCCTGATGGATCCGTTCGTGGCGGACGCGCCGGTGGCGATGGCCGGGCCGGTGCTCATCCTGGGGGATTCAACCGCCCGGTTGCAGGCGCGCGGTGATGTTGTTCTCGGTGGTGCCGCAGACGCGGGCCGGGTGCCGGTGGCGAATTACTACGACGTGGTTCTCGGCGACGGCAGGCATGTGGCCGGCAGTACGTGGTTCTCGCTCTGGACCGCAGGTACGGCGCTGGACCTGTTCTCCGCAGGCGGGAACATTGCGCCGAGCCTGGCCGGCAGCCTGCATGCAACGGGCAGCAACCTGTTCGCTGAAAAGGTCGCGCTGCAGGATGGGTCCGACGCCGCCATCATCAGTTACTGGCTGTATCCCTCGAGATTCAGCGCGGTGGCCGCAAGCGGCGACATCATCAGTGCCTCGCTTCGCGGTCTCGGGGTGGGTGCGAACACGGCGGATGTCATGCTGCTCGCGCCCTCGGCCAGCGGCCGGCTTGATGTATTGGCTGGCCGATCGATCCTGGCGGCCGCCAATGCCACGAGGATTGCACGTTCGGGCAGCGACGCGCGCCTGCCTGGCCCCTTCGATCCCGCATTCATGGCCCAGGTGGGCGTCAACGGGGCGCGGGTGGCCCACAACCTCTCCGAAGACGGGATCCAGGGCGCGGATCCGCGGGCGGCACTGCCGCTGTTTGCATTCGGTCCCAATACCCCGACCACCGGTGCGCTGGCGTCCCGGCCCACTTCACCGGGCCGCTTCTATGCCGTTGCCGGTGACATCATCGGCTTGGGCAGTGGTGGCCGCCGGCAGCTGGAGAAGAACACCGGTACCGCGAGCCGGACATTGTTTGACTGGTATGAAGCGGGATCGGCAGTGCAACTGCGCGCCGGCCGTGACGTGATCAATGCGAACGTCACCGCGCTCAACACCAGCGGTACCGATATCAGCGGGATCGAGGCGGGCCGGGACATCATCCGCAGCAACCTGACGGTGGCCGGCCCCGGCAACGTCGAAGTGAGTGCGGGCCGGCAGCTGCGCCAGGAAGAGGCCGGAAGCATCGTGAGCCTGGGTGGCGTCGTCCAGGGCGATGCCCGTCCCGGTGCCAGCATCGCAGTGATTGCCGGCAATCAGGGCATTGACTTCGATGCACTGCGCACGCGCTACCTGGATCCGGCCAACCTGGCCGATCCGGCGCAGTCGCTGGCGTCGCAGCCCGGCAAGGCGGTGAAGATCTATGACAAGGAGTTGGAGCAGTGGCTGCAGCAGCGCTTCGGCCTGGCCGTCGAAGGCACCGAGGCACTGGCGGCGTTCGACCGGTTGCCGAGGGAACAGCAGCGGATCTTCCTGCGCCAGGTCTACTACGCCGAGCTGCGCGAAGGTGGCCGCGAGTACAACGATCGGAATGGGCCACGCGTGGGTTCTTACCTGCGCGGCCGCGAGGCCATCGCCACGCTGATGCCGGACAAGGATGCAGCAGGTGCGACGATCCAGCGCACCGGCGATATCCTGATGTATGGCGGCTCCGGCGTGCGTACCGAAGCCGGCGGCAACATCGAGCTGATGGCACCGGGCGGACAGATCGTGGTGGGTGTGCAGGGCGTGGTGCCGCCGGCCAGTGCCGGGCTGGTGACCCAGGGGCAGGGTGACATCCGGCTGTTCAGCCAGGACAGCGTGCTGCTGGGCCTGTCGCGGGTGATGACGACGTTCGGCGGTGACATCCTGGCCTGGTCGGAACAGGGCGATATCAATGCCGGTCGCGGTTCGCAGACCACCTTGTTGTACACGCCACCGCGTCGCGTCTATGACAGCTGGGGCAATGTGATCCTGTCGCCCCAGGCTCCGGCCAGTGGTGCAGGCATCGCCACGTTGAATCCCATTGCCGAAGTACGGCCGGGCGACGTCGACCTGATCGCGCCGCTGGGCACCATCGACGCAGGTGAGGCCGGTATCCGCGTTTCAGGCAGCATCAACCTGGCCGCGCTGCAGGTGCTGAACGCGGCCAACATCCAGGTGCAGGGCGAGAGCAAGGGCCTGCCGGTACTGGCAACGGTCAACGTCAACGCGCTGGCCTCGGCCAGTGCGGCAGCGAACAGCGCCAGCCAGGCGGCACAGGATGTGATGCGCAAGAGCCAGGACGATGCACGGCGCAACCAGCCGTCGGTGATCAGCGTGCAGATCCTCGGCTTCGGCAGCGGTACCAGCAGCATTGCCCCGCCGGCACGTGGCACCACCGCCAACAGCGGCTACGACGCCGACAGCGCGTTCCAGTTCCCGCAGGCAAGTCGCGACGAGGGCACGCAGCGCCGCTAGGCAACTTGCAACCGTGCCGACCAACGGTCGGCA
>DQIG01000090.1:7310-7454 GCA_003525885.1 Stenotrophomonas sp. | reverse complement strand
TCTCGAACTGGCCGCCCCAGGTCAGGTAGGCGCCCGGCGGCAACGCCACGTCTGCTACCGCTGCCTGCGCCTCGCCGACGAAGCCGCCCAGGTCACGCCCACGCACGTTGGCCTGCACGACGACGCGGCGCTTGCCGTTCTCGC
>DQIG01000090.1:6700-7154 GCA_003525885.1 Stenotrophomonas sp. | reverse complement strand
CGGCTGCCGTTGTTGCGGCTGATCTGGTTCGGCCCTTCGCTGACCGTGATGCGCGCCACCGACGACAACGGAATCACCAGCCCCGACGGCGTGGCGATCGGCAGTGAAGCGAGCTGGTCCGGATCGTTGCGCGAGGCATCGTCCAGGCGCACCACCACGTTGAAGCGGCGATCACCTTCGAAGATCTTGCCGGCCGCAGTACCGCCAATGCCGGTGGACAGCGCATCACTCACGTCCGCGGCGGTCAGCCCGTACTGCGCCGCCGCCACGTGGTCGATCGCCACGTTGAGTGTGGGCAGGCCGGAGATCTGTTCCACCCGCACGTCGGCCGCGCCATCCACCGCACGCAGCTTCAGTGCCACCTGGTCGGCCACCTTCTGCAGCTGGCTGAAGTCATCGCCGAAGATCATCACGGCCAGGTCGGTACGCACGCCGGAAATCAGCTCGTTGAAGC
>DQIG01000090.1:0-6552 GCA_003525885.1 Stenotrophomonas sp. | reverse complement strand
CCGGAAATCAGCTCGTTGAAGCGCAGTTCGATCGGCTGGCTGAACTCGAAGCTGTTGCCCAGCTGCTGCCCGGCCAGCTTCTCGAAGCGCGCGACCAGGGCATCCTTGGCCAGCTTCGGATCGGGCCAGTCCTTGCGCGGCTTCAGCACGATCACGCTGTCGGAGATGTTGGTCGGCATCGGGTCGATGGCGGCCTCGGCGGTACCGGTACGCGAGAACACGGTTTCCACTTCCGGCTGCTTGGCGATCGCTTTTTCCAGTGCCAGCTGCATCGCCAGTGACTGCTCCAGCGAAGTCGACGGCACGCGCAGGGCCTGCATCGCCACGTTGCCTTCGTCCAGCGTCGGCATGAATTCGCGGCCCAGCAGCGAGAACGAGCCGATGCCCACCACCACCATCATCACCGCACCGGCCAGCACCGTGCGCGGATGCGCCACGGCCTTGCGCACCACCGGTTCGATGCGCGCACGCAGCACGCGGATCAGCTTCGTTTCGTGCTCGCCGTCGTGCGCATGCGCATCACCGTCCTTCACCTTGGGCTCGCGTACCAGCAGCGCGGCCATCGCCGGCACGAAGGTGAAGGAGAAGATGAAGGCACCGATCAGGGCCAGCATGAAGGTCGCCGCCATCGGGTGGAACGTCTTGCCCTCCACACCTTCCAGCGTGAGGATCGGCGCGAACACCAGCAGGATGATCAGCTGTCCGAAGGCCGCAGGGCGCGCCATCTTCATCGCCGAATCGGCTGCCACGCGCAGGCGCTCCATCGCGGTCAACGCACGGCCCAGTTCGGCACGGCGCTGGCCCAGCATCAGCAGGGTCGATTCGACCACGATCACCGCACCGTCCACCAGGATGCCGAAGTCCAGCGCACCCAGGCTCATCAGGTTGCCACTGATGCCGAAGCGGTTCATGCCGATCACCGCAAACAGGAACGACAGCGGAATCACCAACGCGGTGATCGTCGCTGCACGCAGGTTGCCCAGCAGCAGGAACAGCACCACCACCACCAGCAGCGCGCCCTCGGTGAGGTTCCTGGCCACGGTCTTGATGGTGGAATTGACCAGCACGCTGCGGTCCAGCACCGGCGCGGCCACGATGTCGGCCGGCAGCGACTTGTTCACCTGTTCCAGGCGCGCCGCAGCTGCCTGCGCCACGGTGCGGCTGTTGCCACCGGCAATCATCAGCGCGGTGCCCAGCACGGCTTCATGGCCGTTGCGGCTGGCCGCACCCAGTCGCGGCGCGCGGCTCAGGTCAACGTCGGCCACGTCGGCCACGCGCACCACCACGCCATTGCGGGTCGCCACTGGGGCCTGTGCCAGGTCGTCAGTGGTCAGCGCCAGGCCATCGGCCCGCACCACCAGGCCCTCGCCTGCACGCTGCACGAAGCCGGCGCCGGCCTGCACGTTGGAACGCTGCAGCGCGGTGACCAGATCGGCCAGGCCGAGGCCATGCGCGGCCAGCCGCGCACTGTCCGGATGCACACCGTATTCCTTCACATAGCCGCCGACTGTATCGACGCCGGCCAGCCCCGGGCTTGAACGCATCTGCGGCGCGATGATCCAGTCCTGCACGGTGCGCAGGTAGGTCGCACGCTCTTCGGGTGTACGCAGCAGGTTGCCTTCCGGCGTGCGATAGACCTCGCCGGCCTGCCAGCCCGCTTCACCAGGCTTGGCCAGCTTGGCCGGATCGAACGTGGTGAAGTCCACCGTCCACATCAGCACCTCGCCGAGGCCGGTGGTGACCGGCGACAGCATCGGCGACGCACCATCGGGCAGGTCTTCAGACGCTTCGCGCATGCGTTCGGCCACCTGCTGGCGGGCGAAGTAGATGTCGGTCGCGTCGGTGAAGATCGCGGTCACCTGCGAGAAGCCATTGCGCGACAACGAACGCGTGGTGGTCAGGCCGGGAATGCCGGCCAGCGCGGTTTCCAGCGGATAGGTCACCTGCCGCTCGATCTGCTCCGGTGTCAGCGCCGGTGCCACCGTGTTGATCTGCACCTGGCGGTTGGTGATGTCCGGCACCGCGTCGATCGGCAGCTTGCCCAGCTGGAACAGCCCCACGGCGGCGATCAGCGCAGCCATGAACACCACCAGCCAGCGGTGGCGCACCGCTGTTTCAATGATCAGCTTGAACATGGTCGCCTCCTCAGTGGCCGTGCTCGGCTTCGCCCTTGGCCAGTTCGGCCTTGAGCAGGAAGGCATTGGCACCGACGACGCGCTCGCTGCCGGTCAGCCCACCGAGGATCTCGATGCGGTCACCGGCACGGCGCCCGGCCAGGACGGGTTGCGCCTTGAAGCCACCTTCGACGGCGACGAACACCGCACTGCTGCCATCGACGTTCTGCACTGCGTCGGCCGGCACGCTGAGCGAGCCGTCCTGGCCCTCGGTGACCACCACCGCCGATACCGGCGAACCCGCCGGCGGCAGCGACGCATCCACCGGCGTGGCACGGATCACCGCGACGCCGCCCTGCTGCCGCACATCCGCGGCCGAGCCGGTGACGGTAGCGGTGAAGCTGCCACCCGGTACGCTCACCTCCAGCTTCATGCCCGGCGTGACCTGCGCGGCCAGCGCCGGCGGTGCGGTGAACACCAGCTCGTTCATCGCCGGATCGGCGACGTCGGCCACGGCGCTGCCGGCGGCGACCACGCCACCCGGGGTGACCTGCACGTTGCCGACGATGCCGGCCACCGGACTGGTGATGCGCACGCGGCCACTGGCATCGGGCGCACCGTTGGCGGCGGCCTGCGCCTGCGCGGCGGCGGCCTGGGCCTGTGCCGCCAGCGAACGGGCGCGCGAGGCTTCCATTTCCTGGCGCGCGACCACGCCCTGGTCGACCAGCGCCTTGTCGCGGCCATAGGCCAGGCGCGCGGCCTCGGCCTCGGCCGATGCAGCCAGCGCATTGGCACGGAACACCGCCGCTTCGCCGCTGACCACGATGGCCAGTGCCTGGTTCTGCTTCACCGCGGTGCCCGGCGCGACCAGCACGCGTTCGACGCGGCCGGTCACGGTCGAAGCCACCGAGGCGCGTGCACCGACCGACGGTTCGACCCGGCCGGACAGGCGCGTGGAGCCGCCGCCACCGCGACCGATCGCGACCACTTCGATACCGGATGCCTTGATCTGCTCAGGCGTCAACTGCACGACACCCTCATCAGCGTCGGCCGGCGCTTTCGTGGATTCGGCCTTGGCCTCCTTGCTGTCGGTCGCATGGCCATGGCCGTCGTCCGTGCCGGCCTTGGCCGCAGCCGGGTCTTCATTTGCGGGCGCCTGCGCGTTGCCAGCGCAGCCGGCCAGGAACACGGTCAGCAGCACGCCGCCGATCAGCGGGAAAGTACGGGAGAGAGTCATTTGGCCTCCACAAAAGGTGCGCGCCCTTCAAGGCGGGCAAGATCGATTTCCGCGCCGACGCGCGACAGGCGCGCATCCACGGCGGTGCCGCGGGCGGCGATGAGGGCGCTGCGCGTGCTGCGCAGTTCCAGCTGCGAGATGCGTCCGGCGTCGAAGCCGACGCGTGCGAGGCGATACGCCTCTTCGGCGGCGACTACGCTTTCATCGGCGGCGCGGGTACGGCTGCCGGCGGCTTTCAGTCCGGCTACGGCGGACAGGCGTGCTGCCTCGCTGTCGCGGCGCTGCTGGTCCAGGCGTGCCTCGGCCGCGCGCTGGTCGGCATTGGCGGCGCGGATGCCACCGCGGTTGCGGTCGAACAGCGGGATGCTGAGGCTGAGCCCGAGGTTGTAGGCACGCTCGCCGCCTTCGCGGAAGCGGGTCTGCGCTGCGGTGACGCTGAGGTCGGGCAGGGCGCGCTTGCGCTCCACGTCGACCAGCTTGCCCGCCGCATCGGCTTCGGCTTCGGCGATGCGCACCGCCAATGCGGTATCGGTGGCACCGCGCGGCAGCGGCGGCGCGCGGTCGAGCAGGCTGTTGTCGATCGACTGCACTGGCGCATCCAGCAGCGCGGCACCGGCCAGGCGGGCCAGCGCTGCATCGCGGAAGGCCTGCGCTTCATCCAGCGAGGCGCTGGCGTTGGCCACTTCGCTTTGCGCCTGCACCGCACGCAGCTGTGGTTCGCGGCCCTGCTTGACCATCGCATTGACGGCGTTGGCGTCATCGCGGGTGAGGCTCAGTGCCTCTTCGGCCAAGGTGTAGCGGCGCAGTGCACTTTCCGCCTGTGCGTAGACCACCGCCAGCTGGCTGGCCACGTCGCTGCGGCTCTGCGCGCCACGCAGGTTGGCCGCCTGTGCTTCGGCGCGGGCCGCACGGACGCGCGCGCCGCGCTGGCCCCAGACCTCCAGCGGCTGGGACAGGGTGAGCACAGTATCGGCCTTGCCCATGCCGCCATAGGAGCCGGTGCCCCAGGCATTTTCAGCCGAGTAGGAGAGGGAGGGGTTGGGCAACGCACGGGCCTGGTCGGCGCGCGCGTCGGCGGCCTCGGCCAGTGCCGTACCGACGCGGGTGCCGGGCAGCTGGTCCAGGCGTTCAAGCAGGGTGTCGTAGGAAGGGGCGGCTTGTGCCGACGCCTGCATTGCTGGGGCCAGGCCCAGCAACACGGCGACGACCAGCCCGGCCGCACGCAGCGGCCGACGTGTCAGGGTCGACATGAAGAATTTCCGGAGGTGAGGGGAACCGAAGCCCGCGAATGCGGGACACGCTCAACTCACGCCCGGGGAGGACGCGTCAGTTCATCCTGGGCGACCGCATAGGTCGCCGCGTCGCCGGCATTCATCCAGCGCGCCGGCAGTGGCGCACCGAACGCGGCCAGCGTGTGTGCCGGCAGGCTCAAGTTGGAGTGGTGGCAGTGGTTGTGGCCACAGGCGCCGACATGCTTGCCGTCGGCATCTCCATCGGAATCCGGTGCGGACTCCACATGCACCGTGCTGGCGTGCGGTTCCACCGTGCACGCCAGCGCATCGGCCACCGGCACGACCACGAATGCCGCCATCAGCAGCATCAGCAGGTACGAGCGAAGGTGGCGGGAGATCCGGCGCATGGACGGGAGGCTAGCAAGCGGTTTTCGCCGGATACAATATCAATGGCCGCTTCGGGAATTCGTCGGAATCTCCCGTTCAGGTGGGCCGGGCGCGGGGCCTTCTGCCCTGGTGGGCCGACCTCCTGCCCTTGTGGGTGCCGACCTTGGTCGGCACGCTTTTCGGCCCGTGGGGTCGCACACCGGGCTGCGCGTCTGTAGAGCCGAGCCCATGCTCGGCTGCTTTCGCGTGGTCAGCCGAGCATGGGCTCGGCTCTACAGTGACGATCACGGCAGCTTCGCGATCACCTTGATCTCGAACTGGAACCCGTACAGCCAGGTCACGCCGATGCCGGTCAGGGTCGGGTGCGGTGCCTCGCCCCAGTACTCGGGCACGATCGCCCAGGCCTTCTCGAAATTCTTCTCCGGATCGACCAGGAACACGGTCACGTCGATCACGTCATCGAACGTGCAGCCTGCGGCGGCCAACACCGCGTTGAGATTCTCGAAGGCACGGCGCACCTGCGTTTCGAACTCCGGCTCGGGCGAGCCGTCCTCGCGGCTGCCGACCTGGCCGGAAACGAACAGGAAGCCATCGGATCGGATCGCCGGCGAGTAGCGGTTGCGCTCGTAGAGGGCCTGGCGGCCGGCGGGGAAAACGACATCACGCTGTGACATGGGGAAGATCCCGTGGGAGAGAACGCCATCCTCCCCGCCAACGCTGTCTGGATAAACCGCGATGATCGGTCTAGATTGATTGCCAATCCCAAACAATCAGGGCCGGCCATGGACCGTTTCGAGGCGATGCGGGCCTTTGCCCGGGTGGTGGAAACCGGCAGCTTCACCCGCGCCGCGCAGACCCTGCAGATCAGCCGCACCACGACCACCCAGCTGGTGCAGCAGCTGGAGGCGCACCTGCGGCTGCGGCTGCTCAACCGCACCACCCGGCGGGTCAGCGTCACTGCCGACGGTGCGGCCTACTATCCGCGCATCGCCCGCCTGCTGGCCGAGCTGGACGAGGTGGAGGGCGGGCTGGGCGACGCGGCCACCCAGCCGCGCGGGCGGCTGCGCGTGGATGTGCCCGGACCGTACGCGCGGTTGCGGCTGGTGCCGGCACTGCCGGATTTCCAGGCACGCTACCCGGAGATCCAGCTGGATATCGGCGTCAGTGACCGCGAGGTTGACGTCATCGCCGACAACGTCGACTGCGTGATCCGCGGCGGCACCCCGGCCGATCCTGCACTGGTGGCACGGCCGCTGGCAGCGCTGCCGATCGGCTTCCACGCCAGCCCGGGCTATGTGCAGCGCTGCGGCCTGCCGACCGACCCGCGCGCGCTGGAAGGGCCCGACCACCACATGGTCGGCTTCCTCAGCCCGCGCAGTGGGCGGGCGCGTGTGTTCAGCGCGCAGCGCGGCGATGAGCGCATCGAGGTGCAGGGCCGCTATACGGTCGGTTTCGATGACGGCAACGCCTATCTGGCGGCCGCGTTGGCGGGGCTGGGCGTGGTGGCGTTGCCCAGCTACATGGCCGAACCGCACGTTGCGCGTGGCGAGCTGCTGCCGGTACTGGAGGACTGGCAGCTGCC
>DQIG01000426.1:1774-5182 GCA_003525885.1 Stenotrophomonas sp. | reverse complement strand
GGAAGAGCGCTGGCGGCTGCCACTGCCCAGCATGGAATACCACCTGTGGGAAGGCCTGACCATGCTGTGCGAGATCGCCGCCTATCCCGGCTGGCCGGGTGCGGACAAGCTGGAGAAACGTCGCCGCAATGTAAAGCGCATCCACGACTGGTACCGCGACCAGCAAGGCGACCTGGCGACGTTCGGCCGGGTGATCGATGGCATCTCGGCGGCGCCGGTGTTCAGCGATGACACGAACTGCATGCAGCAGGTCGAAGCCTGCATGCGTGAGGTCAAAGCGCGCATGCAGGCGTCATCATCGGGATTCGACCACGGCGCCCTGTCGGCCAACCACACGCAGCGCCTGCTGCACGGGCGGCAGTGGGGTACGCAGCGGGTCGCAACGCTGCTGCAACGGCTGAGTACATCCACCGCATCCTGTGGCTGCAGCGACGATCTCGCGTTGATCGGGACGCTGGCACAGAACCCGTACCTGGATGTCACCCAGGTGCCGATCTCCGGCGTCGACTGCGCGATGATCATCCGCACCGATCCTGCAACGCTGCGCAGGGCGACGGCGGCCAACTGCTTCATTGCGCTTGCCCAGGACCTCGGCGCGGACATGACCATCGAGGATTCCCTGCACTCGACCGTACGTGCGACGGGTATCAGCTACGAGCGGACGCTGGTGATCTTCGATGCGCCACATTCGCCGTCGGCGCGCGTGGCCAAGGCCATCCTGACGTTCACCACGGCTGGCCCGGTCGGTTGCCCGTTCCGTGATGGTCCCGATGGCTCCGGGCCGGCCATCGCACCGTTGCTGGACATGGACAACCAGCGCAAGGTGGCGGCCTCGATCATCCAGGGTTTCGTGCAACGCGCGAATCTGTCCAGGCAGCACGAGATGATCAGGGTGTTGTTGCCGCAGGGGGACTGAGGAATGACAGCGCTGCGGCGACGACCTGGCCGCATGCTCCTACGTTGTGGGCGCCGGCAAGCCGGGGCGCAGTGGGACTGCAGGCCGCGCATTCCCGGCCAGGCGCCTGCGTGATGAGTTACGTGCACCCGCGCTGGCCATCCATGAATCCAGCGTCTCCCAGGGCACCTTCGTACGGTGGCGGAAGATCGATTGAACCATTCCGCAGTGGGCTCGTTCCTCGCTGCCTGCCTCATGGATGTGGCGAAGCAGCCGAATCGCTTCGCCATCGGGGATGCCGGTCAGGAAGTCATCGATATCCTCATGTACACAGCGGGCGATGGGTAGCCGGGCAAGACGCAGTGATGCGCGGTCCAGGCCGCACGTGCGGATCGTGGCCCTCCCCTGATCAGTGATTCCCCATATTTCGCCGTAACGCCCGAACGCGAAATGCTCGGCGGGATCGAAATTGTCATAGGGCGAAAGCAACAGCGGTACTTCTATCCTGACCTTGCCCGGGCCAGTCGCCCTCCGCCCCGCGACAGGGAACAGGTTGCCCTTCCATTGACGATTGCAGATCTCGCAGCTCAGGAGATAGTTGTTCCAGTCATAGGCCGACCACCAGTAGCCAGGCTTCTTGGGCTCAGGCTTCAGGATCCGCCCCGTCACCTGATACGTCCAAGGCTTCTCATGTCCGCAGCTGCCGGGAATACTGTCATCAAGCTCGCTGATCTCGGCCTTTGGCCTGAAGTGCTCGACATCGCCATAGTGCAACCCCAGTACCTGCCCTTCGCAGTAGCCGCACCTGCCCCGCTGCGCCCTGGCGAAATCCGCCTTGAATATCCCCCAGAGATCATCTTTGAAATCAGGCGCTTGCTGGCTCCCGATCGCGGCCCTCACTGCGCATCGTGCGGCTTTCGCCCGTGCATCAAACGAACCGTTGACCTCAGGTCGCTGGATCCTACGCATGATCATCCCCTCCATCCTGGACGGGGCCGGCAAGAATTCCCATCAGGCGCTGATGAATGAAGTCACGTGCTTCCTCACTTGAGATATCGGGCTTGCCACCCTGGGGGGCTGCATCGAATGCCATTCCCGCATCAACGGGCAACCGGGTGGTGCCGAACGCTGCCAGTCGCGTATCCAGCCGGTCCTGCAGCCGATTCAGCCTGATTCTCTGCGACTCATCGGGCGTAACGACTTGCAGCAGCGCACTATGCTTCTCCATCAACCGGAGGGTGTCCTGGTCCAGTGTGGACGTCATTCCGAACCAGGGCCCCATCAACACCTTGTCCGCCCCGGACCCTGGAGGAACGTCGATCCCCTGATGGATAAGCGTTCCGCTGCGTGGATCAGCAGCAAGCACGACAAGTTCGCCCTTCTGGAGCCCCTGCACGCATAGCGGGTCATGGGTGCTGACGATGAAGCGCACGTTGGGGAAGAGCGCTCGGAGCTGACTGACAACACGGATTTTCCAGCGCGGATGCAGGTGCAGCTCGATCTCGTCAAGCAGGATCATGCCTCGCGCAGACTCCATGTCGAACGAGTTGCCGGAAAGATGGAACATGATGTCCATCGCAAGGGCGATCATCGACTTGTAGCCGCCGCTCAATGCATCGAGCGGATGCTGGTTACGCCACATGCGATTACCATTGCGGCTTAGTTTTGAATCGTCGTGGCCCGGCAGCAGCATCTCGACACTGCTGGCGATCAACTCGAAGTTCTCGCTGCGTGTACTGGCGTCCGCGCAGAAATAGGCCTCCGCATTGGCCAGCGGGTGTCGCTGATCGAACAGGTTGCGGACGCTGCAGAGCGCAGGTGCAGCAGGCGGGGGGGAACTTCGTTCCGGCAGAAGGCGGGTGGCGCCATAGCCCAGCAGCCGGACCGGGGATGCCACCCCATCCGACGAGAACCGGTCACGGTCCCTTGTGAACGAGAGACGGCGTTGCGTGCCATCGGTGAACGTAAGGCGGACGAAGCCGTCATGCACGTCAGCATTCTGATTCAGCCACTGATGCGCCGGCCCCAGTTCGTTGAGTTGGTCATCCGGCATGCACGCCAATGCCACGGCCTGCAGCAGGCTGGTCTTTCCCACCCCGTTCTCACCCAACAGCATGATCCAGGGTTGCCCCGTGCATGCAGCGGCATCATCTTCATCTGCGCGGCCTTCCACAATGCGTTGAAATGCCAGATCGAGCTTGCCAATACTTCGGAAGTTGCTGATTTCGACCCTGTCTATCCAGGCCATCTCGGTCAGGGTGGGACCCGCTTCGGCATCGGAATCTGCGGCTGCGAGGGGTGGCGGACTGGTCTGCTGGCCAGAGATCTCTTCCACCAATGCCTGGATGGCAGCCACAACTTCAGGGCGATTGTGCAGGACCGTTTCCGCATCCAGGCGCGCTGCCAGGTATCGAAGCGGATCCATGGAGTCCCGCCCCTGGGCCTGCACCACACGGAGTTCTTCCCTGATTCGGAAAGCAATCTCACGACGCGACGCCAGCCGATGGCGCGCG
>DQIG01000426.1:0-1628 GCA_003525885.1 Stenotrophomonas sp. | reverse complement strand
CCCCCCCCCCAGCCGATGGCGCGCGTTGAGCTGCAGTATCTCAATGGTTGCAGTTCCTCGCGCGGTCAAACCGGCCACCGTGCCGTCCGCGAGAAATCTCAGGTGCTCCTCGGGGCGGTCATGACAGGGGTCGAGCAGGACCGGGCGCTCATCCAGCAGCGCATCCCCGAAGGTCTGTGGTGCTGCAACAGGGCCGTCGATGGGGAAGAAATTGGCTTTTGCAACGTTGCAGGCAGCGCAACACAGGTACAGGTTGCTCCACTCCGCCGACAGCCACCAGTAGCAGTCGGTGTCCGCCCTGCTACCGCCGCGCTCTGCATTGCGCCTGGGGCGGAAGTGGTCAATCAGGTTGGCCGGTGCTCCGCAGTAACCGCAGCTGTCGTTGAATACGTTGGACAGCTGGTGCCTCACTGCGCTCGCCACACGCGGCGGGAAGTCGAATGACGGCCAGCGCAGCAGGCGCTCATCAATGCCCGTCGCGAAGAATTCCCGGAGCGTAGCCAGGCTCTTCTGCTGGAAATCGAGCAGTTCGGCAGGGGCGGAATATCGACTACGGTCAACGTAGATCATTGGATGGACAGCTTCTGGCAGGAGTGGGAACGGCGGATTGACCGGGCACGCATTCGGCGTACGCCGCGCTGCTTGTCATGCCCTCCAGCTTCCATCCGGACTTGGCAGTTCGTGCCTGGATCCACTCCAATCTTCACAGAAACACATCCTTGTCTTTGCTTGCCTACGGCGGTCTCGCCAGGCGCGCGGCGCCCTGCAGAGCGGGTATCGGCCGGCACAGCGCGTTCTTGAACTGTGCCAGGCCAGCCAACCCTGCTGCCGCGCCCGCCGTAACGGGCGCGGCGTTACATCAATGCAGCGGCACCTTCAGCACCGAAGGCGCGTTGGCCGGTGAGCTGAAGGTCACCGCACCGCCCAGCTGGCTGATGCCCGCATAGCGCAGGTCCACGGTATCGACCACCAGGGTCAGCCGGCTGCCGGCCGGAAGGTTCCAGCTGCTGGCTTCCAGGCGAAGATCCACCGTTTTCGGCTGGCCGGGCGTGGCCCCGCGCAGGGTGTACGGCTTGTGGCTGATCAGCTGGCCGTTGCCCAGCACATCCTCCGCATACAGGTAGGCATACAGCGTGGTGTTGGCGCGACTGGGCGTCACCGTTACCCGCACTTCCGGTGCGCCATCCAGGCGGCGTGCGCTCCAGTAGATCGGGCCCTGCCAGACGCCTGCGGCGTTGCGGCCGACGAACGGCACATAGGCGCCGGGCGGCAGGTTGAACATCTGCAGCGCGCCGGACGCCATCGCCACGCCGGAATTGGCGGCAGTCAACAGGCCGCTGCCGATGCGGTAGTTCCAACCGGTGCCGCCCCCGTTCTCCGCCAGCCCGCCGGTGGGCAGCAGCAGCCCGGTCGGCGCGGTCAACCCGTAGCTGACGGCGCCCGTATTGGTGGCCTGCCAGTCCGGATAGCGGCTCCAGTTGCCCTTCTGCGACTTCAGCTGCACCGGCGCCTGGCGATCGATGCCATTGGCCACGCCCTTCAAGTAGTGGTCGAACCAGTCGCCCACGGCGGCATAGACCTCATTGGGAATGCCGAGCGCACCGAAGGCTTCGTTGAGGGCGTGGTCG
>DQIG01000048.1:2282-2536 GCA_003525885.1 Stenotrophomonas sp. | reverse complement strand
CAGCCGATTGCGCACAGTGCCGACCTTGCCACCCGCATCGATTGGCGGCAGGCTTGGCGGATGCCCAATACTCCTTCGCCGCTTTCCGGTTTCGCCTTTGTTGGCGAACCGTTGGAGCGCGCTGATGCCCTGCGCGAAGATGCCGATGCACTGGCGCGCCTGTGGCCGGGCGCGCGCATCCTCGTCCTCGATCACGATGGCAGTGCCTTTACTGGTGATGATGACCAGCCGCTGGCGCTGACCGGCGCCGACAT
>DQIG01000048.1:1528-2134 GCA_003525885.1 Stenotrophomonas sp. | reverse complement strand
TGGCGCTGACCGGCGCCGACATCGGCGGTGGCCCGGGTGCCGCGATCTTCCTCGGCCTGCGCGGGGATCAGGCGTGGTTCTCGGTTGAAGCCGCCAATGTCACCGTCAGTTCACCGCGCCGTCTCGATCTCCGCCAGGCCGCGTTGCTGTGGCCGATGGCCGATGCGACCGCCTTCAGCTATGCCCGCGGCATGTCCTACTGGCACTCGCGCACCCGCTTCTGCGGCGTGTGCGGCGGCGCCGTGGCATTTGCCCGTGGCGGCTTCGTCGGCCGTTGCGCGCAGTGTTCCACCGAACACTATCCGCGTGTCGACCCGGCGGTGATCGTCGCCGTGGAAAACCAGGGCCGGCTGCTGCTTGGCCGGCAGTCGAACTGGGCCCCGCGTCGTTACTCGGTGCTGGCCGGCTTCGTCGAACCCGGCGAGACCTTCGAGCAGACGGTGGTGCGCGAAGTCCATGAAGAGAGCAAGGTACGGGTGACCGCCTGCCAGTACCTGGGTTCGCAACCGTGGCCCTTCCCCGGCGCGCTGATGGTCGGCTTCCGTGCACAGGCGCAGGACGACCTGCCGACCGTGAATGGCGAGCTGGAGGATGCGCGCTGGTTCA
>DQIG01000048.1:1049-1381 GCA_003525885.1 Stenotrophomonas sp. | reverse complement strand
CTGGAGGATGCGCGCTGGTTCAGCGCCGAAGAGGTCGGCGCTGCGCTGGCACGCGATGTGGAGGACGATGGCCAGGGCATCCGCCTGTCGCCTCCGATCTCGATCTCGCGGGGCCTGATCGAACACTGGTACCGCCAGCAGCAGGGCTGAGTCGGCGCCACTGCCGGGCCGGTTGTGGCAGCTGTATTGCCGCCACCTGAACACGGCCCGGGTTACAGTCCGGTTCACCCGCGAGGGCGTCGCTGCGACAGGTAAGGTAGCGGCGCCGAGCGTTCTGTTTTGTAGGGAGACCTGCCATGTTCACCACTCTGGCCGCCGTGCTGGTGGCGCTG
>DQIG01000048.1:0-900 GCA_003525885.1 Stenotrophomonas sp. | reverse complement strand
GGCCGCCGTGCTGGTGGCGCTGGCCCTGGGCCACGTTGCCCCGGCCGCTGCCGCCTCGCTGCGCCGCTTCGACGGCTTCCGGCGATGGCTGGGTTGGCTGGACGCGCGTGGCGGAAAGGCCTGGCAGGGGCCGGCAGGTGTCGCGCTGGCGCTGTTGCCACCGCTGCTGCTGATGGGCCTGCTGGCCTGGCTGCTGCGCGGGGTACTGTTCGGCCTGCCGTCGTTGCTGCTGGGCGTGGCGGTACTGGCCTGGTGCTGGGGGCCGCGCGACCTGGATCGCGATATCGAAGCGATCATCGATGCGGACGACGCCGCGACGCGGCAGGCTGCTGTGCGCAACCTGCAGGCCGCCGGTGGCAGCCTGCGTGAGGATGTGCCGTCGCTGGTCGAGGCGACCGTGCTCAATGCGCTTCGGCGCTGGTTCGCGGTGCTGTTCTGGTTCCTGCTGCTGGGCCCGGCCGGCGCGCTGGGTTACCGGCTGCTGGCGTTGATGGCGGAAAGCCCGATGCGTGCACGCGTGCCGGTGGAGCCGCTGGCGCTGGCGCAGCGCCTGCTGGGCTGGATCGAGTGGCCGGTGGCGCAGCTGATGGCGTTTTCGATGGCGTTGGTGGGCAACTTCGATACGGCGTGGAAGGCCTGGCGCCAAGCGCATGGCGAACGCCTGGCGGGCAACATCGGATTCCTGGGCGCGGTGGCGCGGGCCAGCGTCAACGCCGAGCTGCGCGAGGATGCGCACGATTACACCGAGGCGGGGTTGTTGCCGGTGTGGCAGCGGCTGCCGGACCTGCGTGATGCGATGAGTCTGGTGTGGCGGATGCTGCTGCTGTGGCTGGCGATCCTCGCTCTGCTGGTGATTGCAGGCTGGGTGACGTAGGTGCTTTGCAGGGCTTGCAGCCCTGC
>DQIG01000175.1:5362-6593 GCA_003525885.1 Stenotrophomonas sp. | reverse complement strand
AGCCGGTACTCGCTCATGAACTGGTTGCCCTGCGGCAGCGGCTGCAGCCCGTGGGCGACGGCTTTCAGTGGATCAGCCAGCAGGGGCGCCAGCGCGGCCTGCTCGGCCACGCCCTGGCGGCATTCGATCAGCGCCGGAAGGTCCAGGGCAGCGGCCGGGGCGGACACGGCGAACAGCAGGGGCAGGGCAGTACGCAGCACGGGCACGGGATCCGCAACGGAAGGCAGGCCGGTGATCGTACCGGTCCCGCTCAGCCACCGCGAGCGCCCCAAGGCAATCAGGGCGGATACCGGCGCGTGGTCGCAGGGTACCAGCGCAGCCTGACCGGGTAGCCCAGTTGCACCTGCAGGTGGTCGCGCGCAACCGCCGCCGTCGCGCGGTTGGCTGGGGTATCCCGCAGCTCCACCTCCAGTTCCCCGGTTTTGACATCCAGGCCATAGCCGAACAGGTCGGGCAGCTGGGCCAGGAGCCAGTCCCGCTGTGCGTGCAGGCGGCGCTGCATCTCCGCTTCGGTCATCGCGGCGCCGGTGATGTAGCGCACGCGTTGCGGGCCATCCGCCCCTGGATGTGTCTCATCGGCCTCGGGTGCGGCGCCGGTCAGTCGCACCACGAACTTCCAGCCCGATGCGTTGTCCACCCAGATACCGGCCAGGCGTGCCGCGTGCCGCGCTTCCAGGCGCTCGATCAACGACCGTTGCTGGGCAGTGGCGACGATGTTGCGAGTGTCGCGCTCGCTGCTGCCGAAGAACGCCCGTAGTTCGGCGATCTTTGCGGCGATGTCGGCCTCGCTGTCGCTGGCGGGAAACGGTGAGGGACGGTCAGGATCGGGCATCAGGCCTGCCCCGGACTGCAGTAGCGCGGCAAGCACAAGTGCGGGCAGGGTCATGCTGCGCTCCTCTTCCGTGAGTGCGTGGGCTCGGAACAGAGCCCGGCCTCAACCCTCGCCGGCGTAGGGATCGGCGATGCCGAGTTCGGCCAGGATCTCGCGCTCCAGCTGTTCCATCGCGTCGGCTTCCTTGTCGTCCTCGTGGTCCCAGCCGAGCAGGTGCAGCACGCCGTGCACGGTCAGGTGCGCGTAGTGGGCGTTGAGCGCCTTGCCCTGTTCATCGGCTTCGCGGGCCACCACCGGTGCGCAGATCACCAGGTCGCCGAGCAACGGGAACTTGACCCCCTTGGGCAGGCCTTCGGGCACTTCGGCCGGGAAGCTGAGCACGTTGGTGGCGTAGTCCTT
>DQIG01000175.1:4932-5137 GCA_003525885.1 Stenotrophomonas sp. | reverse complement strand
CCAGGTCGGCCTCGCGGATGCGGCCTTTCAACGCAGCGGCCACCCACTTGCGGAAACTCACTGCCGCCGGCAGGCCGGTACGCGGCAGGGCATAACTGACGGCGACGTCCAGTCGCACGGGACCACGGGTCATGGAGTTGCTCCAGGTTGGATCTGATGCAGGTCGCGGCGGTCGTAGGCGCTGACGATGCGCGCCACCAGCGGA
>DQIG01000175.1:4583-4780 GCA_003525885.1 Stenotrophomonas sp. | reverse complement strand
CGATGCGCGCCACCAGCGGATGACGCACCACGTCGCGGGATTCGAAGAAGGTGAAGCTGACGCCCTCGACCTCGCGCAGCACGTCGATCGCGTCGCGCAGGCCGGACTTCACATGCTTGGGCAGGTCGGTCTGGGTCAGGTCACCGGTGACCACCGCAGTGGAGCCGTAGCCCAAGCGGGTCAGGAACATCTTCATC
>DQIG01000175.1:363-4406 GCA_003525885.1 Stenotrophomonas sp. | reverse complement strand
GTTCTGCGCCTCGTCCAGGATCACGAACGCATCGTTGAGCGTGCGGCCGCGCATGTAGGCCAGCGGCGCGATCTCGATGACGTTCTTCTCCAGCAGCTTGACCACCTTCTCCACGCCCATCATCTCGTACAGGGCGTCGTACAGCGGTCGCAGGTAGGGGTCGACCTTCTGGCTCAGGTCACCGGGCAGGAAGCCCAGCTTCTCGCCGGCTTCCACCGCCGGGCGCACCAGGATCAGGCGCTGCACCCGCGATTCGTTCAGTGCTTCAACCGCGCTGGCCACGGCCAGGAAGGTCTTGCCGGTACCGGCCGGACCGATGCCGAAGTTGATGTCATGCGTGGCGATCTGGTGCAGGTAGCGGCCCTGGTTGGCACCACGCCCACGCACCGTGCCACGCTTGACCTTGATCGCCACCTCCTGCGCTTCGTAGGAACGCTCGGCGATCTGCTCGACATTGGCCTGCGCCAGGCGCAGGTGGATGGCATGGCTGTCGAAGGTGGTCTCGCCCGCTTCGGCGTACAGCGCCTCGACCAGCTTCTGCGCCTCGACGATGGCCTCGTTCGGCCCGCTGATGCGGAACACGAAACCACGGTTGGCGATTTCCACGCCGAGTTTCAGTTCGATCTGGCGCAGGTGGCCGTCGAACGGGCCACACAGGTTGGCCAGCCGTTCGTTGTCTTCCGGCGACAGGGTGAAGTCTCGATGCTCGATGCTTTTCATTGCTTCGGGTGGGGCGGACGCCTTCCACCGCAGTGTATTCAGGGGAGACAAGGGTAGCGCGCGCACGGGGCGCGCGGCCAGCAGCGGGCCGATACGCGGTTTTCCACACCCGGTGTGGACGGGGTGCGCGAAAACCTGTGGATAGGCCTTCGCAGTGCTTGTGCCACAAGGCCCATGAGGTGGTGGTGAAAAAACCGTCACGGCCGCTCGGCCCGTGTGACGGCAGTGCATCTTCCGCTGCCAGGCACCCAACACGGCCACCTCCTGTCGGTTCTCCACACCGGCTGTGGAATGATGCTGAATCAAGCTGTGGATAGGTGGTGCGGAGCCTTGCAGCAAAAGGCTCCGCAGCAGGCGGTGAAAAAAACGCCATGGCAGATTGCAATCATTGTGGGTGCACGGGGCGCATGGCACCGTGGCGCCGTCGCAGGAGGGGATGGCATGGGCATCGGCAACGGGGTGCGTGGAATCGGACTGGCGGGCATCGGCCTGCTGGCGGGGTGCGGCCAGTCAACGCCAACCGCCTTGGGAACGCTGGAGTGGGACCGGATCACGGTGCCGGCGCCAGCGGCCGAGGTGATCGCTACAGTGGATGTACGCGAGGGCGAACAGGTCAAGGCCGGCGCGGTGCTGATGCAGCTCGACCCGGCCCGCGGCGACGCGCAGTTTGCCGCAGCGCAGGCCGACACGGTGCGCGCGCAGGCGCAGCTGGAGGAATTGAAGATCGGCCCGAGGCAGGAGCAGATCGCACAGGCCCAGGCACAGCTGGCCGCGTTGCGCGCGCAGGCGATCGAAGCGAGTGCGTACTACCGACGTGTGCAGCCGCTGGCACGCCAGCGCCTGATCGCCGCCGCCGAGCTGGACCGCGCACGGGCGGCTGCCGGCAATGCCGAGGCCAGCGTGCGGGCCGCCGAGCAGGCCTGGCTGGAGCTGGTGCATGGCAGCCGCGCGCAGGACATCGCGCAGGGCCAGGCGGCCGCCGACGCCGCACAGGCGCAGCAGGTGGTGCAGGGGGTCAACCTGCAGAAGCTGCAGCTGCGCGCGCCGCGCGATGGCGTGGTCGATGCCTTGCCCTACCGGCAGGGCGACCAGGCGCCGATTGGGGCGCCACTGGCGGTGATGCTGGTCGGCGAGCGTCCCTACGCGCGCGTCTACCTGCCGCAGCCGCTGCGCCTGCAGGTCAAGGTCGGGCAGGCTGCGCAGGTACAGCTGGAGGGGGGAAGCACCGTATTGAAGGGACATGTACGCGCGATCCGCAGCGAGCCTTCATTCACTCCGTACTACGCACTGACCGGCGATGACGTCGAGCGCCTGAGCTATCTGGCCGAGATCGAAGTGGACGCGGCCACCGACATGCAGAAGCTTCCGGCTGGACTGCCGGTGCAGGTACGCTTCTGAACACCGGCGGCGACATCGCAGTGCACGCGCAGGGCCTGACCCGTCGCTTCGGCGATCTGCTGGCTGTCGACAATGTCGACCTGACCGTGCCACGTGGACAGGTCTACGGCTTTCTTGGCCCGAACGGGTCGGGCAAGTCGACCACCATCCGCATGCTGTGCGGCCTGCTGGAACCGAGTGCGGGGCAGATCGAGGTACTCGGCCTGGCCGTGCCGGAGCAGGCCGAAGCGCTGCGTCGGCGTATCGGCTACATGACCCAGCGCTTCTCGTTGTATGAAGACCTGTCGGTGCGCGAGAACCTGGAGTTCCTCGCCGCCATCCAGGACCTGCCACGTGAACAGGCGCGGCTGCGCGTCGATGAACTGCTACGGCAGTATCGGCTGCAGGACCGGCAGCCGCAGCTGGCCGGAACCCTCAGCGGCGGACAGAAGCAGCGCCTCGCCCTGGCCGGCGCCGTCGTGCACGCGCCGGAGTTGTTGTTCCTGGACGAGCCGACCAGCGCGGTCGATCCGGAATCGCGCCGCGATTTCTGGGAGGCCCTGTTCGAGCTGGCCGACGCGGGAACCACGGTGCTGGTGTCGACCCACTACATGGACGAAGCCGAGCGCTGCCATCGGTTGGCGATCCTCGATCGTGGCGCGCTGGTGGCCGATGGCACGCCGGCTGAACTGTGCGCACGGTTGGAAGGGCGCACGCTGCAGGTCACCGCCTCGCAGCCGCGCCTGGCCAGCCGCGCGCTGGCCGATCTGCCTGGCGTGCTCAGCGTGGCACAGATCGGCACCCATCTGCGCGTGCTGTGCAATGAGGGCGCAGCGGATGTCGCAGTGCTGGGCCGCGCGCTGGCCGGCGCTGACCCGCAGGCCAGCATCGAGACGGTGGCGCCAAACCTGGAAGACGTGTTCGTGGCCGCCACCCGTGGCCGCGGCAGGGAGCCAGCGGCATGAACCTGCGCCGGCTGTGGGCGATCATGCTCAAGGAGCTGCGGCAGTTGCGCCGCGACCGCATCACGCTGGCGATGATCGTTGGCATTCCGGTGATGCAGTTGCTGTTGTTCGGCTATGCGATCAATCTCAACCTGCGCCATCTCGATGCGGGTGTGGCCGACCAGGCCAACAGTGCGGCCTCGCGCGTGCTGGTGCAGGACATGGTTGCCACCGGTGTGATCACCCCGCGCAGCGAAGCCTACAGTCCGGACCAGCTGATGCAGGCGCTGCGTCGCGGCGAGATCAGTGTCGGCATCGTGGTGCCGGCCGACTTCGAGCGCCGTCGCTTCGACGGCCGCGAAGCGGTGCAGGTGCTGGTCGATGGCAGCGACACCGTGGTGCAGAGCGCGGCGATCCAGCTGGCGCAGGTGCCGCTGGATACGCGCCCGACCAGCAACACGCGGCCGCTGCGCGAAGGCAGCATCGCCAGTGGCCAGGTCAGCGTGACCAGTTTCTACAACCCGCAACGGCGCTCGGCGGTGAACATCGTGCCCGGCCTGATCGGGGTGATCCTGACCATGACCCTGGTGATGTTCACGGCAGTGGCGGTGGTGCGCGAACGCGAGCGCGGCAACATGGAGCTGCTGATCGCCACGCCGGTGTCGCGCAGCGAACTGATGGTCGGCAAGGTGCTGCCCTACGCAGCGATCGGCCTGCTGCAGACCACGCTGGTGCTGGTGCTGGGCACCTGGCTGTTCCAGGTGCCGATCCGCGGCAGCCTGCTGGACATCTACCTGGCCGCGGTACTGCTGGTGCTGGCCAACCTGGCGCTGGGACTGTTGATTTCCACGCGCGCACGCTCGCAGTTCCAGGCGATGCAGATGACCCTGTTCCTGTTCCTGCCGTCGATCCTGCTGTCGGGCTTCATGTTCCCGTTCGCCGGCATGCCGCGGCCGGTGCAGTGGCTGGCCGAAGTGCTGCCGCTGACCCATTTCCTGCGCC
>DQIG01000175.1:0-216 GCA_003525885.1 Stenotrophomonas sp. | reverse complement strand
CCGCTGACCCATTTCCTGCGCCTGGTGCGCGGCATCATGCTGCGTGGCGCCTCGCTGTGGGAGCTGTGGCCGGATGCGCTGGCACTGCTGGCCTTCATCGTGGTGATGATGACCCTGGCGATCCTGCGTTTCCGCAAGCGCCTGGATTAGTGAATGCCGACCAACGGTCGGCATCTACCCCGGTGGGTGCCGACCGTTGGTCGGCACATCTCTCTC
>DQIG01000176.1:8799-9369 GCA_003525885.1 Stenotrophomonas sp. | reverse complement strand
TGCCGACCAACGGTCGGCACCTTCCCTCACCTGCCGGTCTTCACCTCGGTCCACAGCCGGGTGTAGAGCTTGTCGGTCTCCGGCGTGTTGATCGAATAGGTGAACATCTTCTCGGCCACGTCAGCCGGCGGATAGATGGTCGGGTCGGTACGGATCGCCTCGTCCACCAGCGGGGTCGCGGTCGGCACCGGGTTGGCGTAGTGGATGAAATTGGTGTTGGCCGCGGCGACCTTCGGCTGCAGCAGGTAGTTGATGAACGCGTAGGCCGCTTCCGGGTGCTTGGCATCCTTCGGGATCGCCAGCATGTCGAACCACTGCGGGGCGCCTTCCTTCGGGATCGAATAGGCCACGTGCACGCCATTGCTGGCTTCCTCGGCACGGTCGCGGGCCTGGATGATGTCACCGGACCAGCCGACCACCAGGCAGGTGCCGCCATTGGCCAGCGAGCCCACGTACTGCGAGGAGTGGAAGTTCTGCACGTACGGGCGGATCGACTTCAGCAGGTCGGCGGCCTTCTGCAGCTCGGCCGGGTCGCCGCTGTGCGGGTCCAGGCCCAGGTAATGCAGCGCG
>DQIG01000176.1:0-8649 GCA_003525885.1 Stenotrophomonas sp. | reverse complement strand
CAGGCCCAGGTAATGCAGCGCGATCGGGATCATGTCGGCCGGCGTGTCCAGGATGGTCACGCCGCAGTCCTTCATCTTGCTGATGTTCTCCGGCTTGAACACCAGGTCCCAGCTGTTGGCGATGTCGGCGCTGCCGCCGAAGCGCTGCTTCAGCATGTCGACGTTGTAGCCGATGCCGGTGGTGCCGATCATGTACGGCACACCGTACTGGTTGCCCGGGTCCTGGGTGGCGATGCGCTTCATCACCGCCGGATCCAGATTGGCCAGGTTCGGGATCCTGCTCTTGTCCAGCGGCAGGAACACGCCGGCCTGGATCTGGCGACCGAAGAAGTTCAGGGTCGGCACCACCACGTCGTAGCCGCTGTTGCCGGCCAGCAGCTTGGTCTCAACCATCTCATCGCTGTCGAACACATCGTAGGTCACCTTGATCCCGCTCTCCCTCTCGAAGGTCGGAATGGTGTCCTCGGCGATGTAATCGCTGTAGTTGTAGACGTTCAGGACCTGGCTGTCCTGCGCGCCGCCGTTGCCACCGCTGCAGGCGGCAAGCATGGCGGAGGCCAGGCCGAGCGTGAGGATACGCAGCTTCATCGGGTGCTCCAGAATGCGGGAAGGGGGGCCGGCGGGGCCGGCGACGGGTGCCAGCCTACCCCCCGGCGGCGGATTTTTCTATTCCGGATGCTCAGACGTTCAGCAGCAGGAACTCGCGTTCCCACGAGCTGATGACACGGAAAAAGGTCTCGTATTCCTTGCGCTTGACCGAGATGTAGGCGCGACAGAAACGCTCGCCCAGCAGCGCCTGCAGCTCGCTGCACTGCTCCAGCCCGTCCAGCGCCTCGCCCAGCGAGCGCGGCAGGTTGTAGCCCAGTTCCTTGGCGCTGCCGGTCACCGGCGCATCCGGCGCCAGCCGCTCGCGGATGCCGAGCAGGCCGCAGGCCAGGGTCGCGGCCATCGCCAGGTAGGGATTGGCATCGGACCCGGCGAAACGGCTTTCCACGCGCATGTTCTCCGGCGTGTCCAGCGGCACGCGCAGCCCACAGGTGCGGTTGTCATAGCCCCAGTGCACGTTGCTCGGCGAGACCTCACCGAACACCAGCCGCCGATAGGAATTCACGTTCGGCGCGAAGAACGCCATCGCCTGCGGCACGTACTTCTGCAGGCCGCCCAGGTAGTGGCCGAACACCGGGCTGAACTCGCCCTCGGCATCGGTCTCACCGGCGAACACGTTGCTGCCATCGCTCACCCGCACCAGGCTCTGGTGGATGTGCATGGCACTGCCCGGCTCGTTCTCCATCGGCTTGGCCAGGAACGTGGCATACACCCCGTGGCGCATCGCCGCTTCGCGCATGGTGCGCTTGAACAGGAACACCTGGTCGGCCAGGTCCATCGCATCGGCATGGGTGAAGTTGACCTCCAGCTGCGCCGCACCGGATTCGTGGATCAGCGTATCCACGTCCAGCTTCATCGCATCGGCGTAGTCGTACATCAGGTCGAGGATCGGGTCGAACTCGTTGACCGCATCGATCGAGTACGACTGCCGCGCGGTTTCCGGGCGCCCGGAACGGCCGGCCGGCGGCAGCAGCGGGAAGTCCGGGTCGGTGTTCTTCTGCACCAGGAAGAACTCCAGCTCCGGCGCCACCACCGGGCGCAGGCCCAGTTCGGCATAGGCCGCGAGCACGCGGCGCAACACGTTGCGTGGCGCCAGCTCGTGCGGCTCGCCATTCTTGGTATAGCAATCGTGGATGACCTGCGCGGTGGCGTCGGCCGCCCACGGCACCATGCGCACCGTATCCGGATCGGGGCGCAGCATCATGTCCGAGTCCGACGGCGAGGTCAGCTCGTAGTAGTCGTCAGGGAACTCGCCGGTGACGGTGGTCGCGAAAATGCCTTCGGGCAGGCGCGTACCGTAGTCATGCGAGAACTTGTCAGCGGGAATGATCTTGCCGCGCGCGTTGCCGGTGATGTCCGGCACCAGGCATTCGACCTCGGTGATACGCCGCTCCTTCAGCCAGCGCAGCAGGCTGCTTTCCTGCGGTGCGGGGGGCGTGGCCGTCTTGCGCGGGCGCGTTCGGGAACTCATCGGGAATCCAGTCGGTTCTGTTGGTGCTGCCGGCAAGCTTGGCCGAACGCACGGAAAATAGCGTGATAGAACGGCGCCTGCATGACCCGCCACTCCGGGTGCCACTGTACGCCGAGCACGAAACCATGGTGCAGGCTGCGTGCCGCCTCGACCAGCCCGTCATCGGCGCAGGCCTCGACCTGCAGGCCCTGCGCGAGGCGGGCGATGCCCTGCCCGTGCACCGAATTGACCTGCGCACGGTCTCCGCCCTGCCACTGTGCCAGCCAGCCATCGGCCTGAAGGGTGACCGCATGCGCCGGTCCATACTGCACCTCCACCTGCGCCTGCGGATCTTCGCGATGATCGGACAGGCCCGGCACCGCATGCACCTGCGAATGCAGCGTGCCGCCCAGCGCGACATTCAATTCCTGGAAACCACGGCAGATCGCCAGCACCGGCAGGTCAAACGCCAGCGCTTCGCGCAGCAGTGCGAACGCGTTGGCGTCCCGGGCGGGGTCGTGCGGATTGCCTGGCCAGCTACGACCACCTTCGTAGTGCTGCGGTTCGATATTGCTGACTGCACCGGTCAACAGCAGGCCATCGAGCCCCTGCAGCCAGGCGCCGGCCGGCAGCGGTGGCTGCAGGCTCGGCAACACCACCGGGGTTACCTCGGCCGCCTCGGCCAGCGCGCGCACGTACTTCTCGCCGGCCACCGCGAAACGGTGATGGCCGAGCACGGTGCTGTCGGTGGGCAGGCCCACCCAGGGCAGGCGGCGCATGGGAAAACTCCTTGGCGTGCAGACACGTTACCCGCCGCCCGGCGAAGGCGGCAAGTCGGTGCCGTCACACCACGGCCGTCACGCATCGGCGAAACTACCGGGGTGAACGCTGATCGACCTGCCCCGCTCCGTCCTGCCGCCCTGCACCCGCGAGGCCTGCAGTGAGCGCCGCCTTCCCGCCCAGCTGGTATGCCTCCAGCCTGCCCGAACCGCCCGCCCTGCCCTCGTTGCAAGGCAATGTGCAGGCCGATGTTGCGGTGCTGGGCGCCGGCTATACCGGCCTGACCGCAGCCCTGGAACTGGCTGCACGTGGCCAGCGCGTGGTAGTGCTGGAAGCGCAGCGGATCGGCTGGGGCGCGTCCGGTCGCAATGGCGGCCAGGCGCTGGTCGGCTACGGCTGCGAGGTGGACGAGCTGGAACGGCAGCTTGGCCGCGATGATGCGCGCCACCTGTTCGACTGGTCGCGCGATGCGGTGCAGGCGATGCGTACGCGCATCGACCGCCACGGCATCGACTGCCACTGGGTGGAAGGCCACGCCAGCGTCGCCATCCGCGAACGCCATGAGCGCGAGCTGCAGGCCAACTGCGAGCACCTGCAGCGCCATTACGACTACCCGATGCAATGGTGGGACCGTGACGCCCTGCGAGCGCAGCTGGACAGCCCGCGCTACCGCGCCGCAATGTTCGACCCGCTCAGCGCGCACCTGCACCCGCTGGCCTATGCGCGCGGCCTGGCCGATGCGGCGCGCGCGGCGGGTGTGGTGATCCACGAGAATTCGGCGGTAACCCGCGTGCAGCGCGGACCGCAGCCCACCCTGCACACCGCGCAGGGCAGCGTACGCGCCGCGCATCTGGTGGTGGCCGGAAATGCCTGGCTGCAGGGCCTGCTGCCCGAGCTGGAACGGCGGATCATGCCGGTCGGCACCTATATCGGCGCCAGCGCGCCGCTGGGGGCCGAGCGCGCCCGCGCCCTGATCGGCAACGACATGGCCGTGGCCGACACCGCCTGGGCATTGGACTATTTCCGCCTCAGCCACGACCACCGGCTGCTGTTCGGGGGCCGCGCCAGCTATTCAGCCCTGCCACCGCCGGGACTGCGCGGGGTGATGCAGCGGCGCATGCACCAGGTGTTCCCGCAGCTGGCCGACGTGCCGCTGGACCAGGTCTGGGGCGGCTACGTGGACATCACCCGCAACCGCGCCCCGCATTGGGGCCGGCTGGACGGCAACCTGTACTTCGCGCAGGGGTTCTCCGGGCACGGGGTGGCCGCCGCCGGGCTGGCCGGCGAGGTCATCGCCGCCGCCATTGCCGGCCAGAGCGAGCGCCTGGACGTGTTCCAGCGCCTGCGGCATGCGCCCTTCCCGGGCGGGCGGCTGCTGCGCACGCCGCTGCTGGTAGCGGCGATGTCGTGGTACAAGCTGCGGGATGCGTTGTGGTGAAGATTCTGCATCTCCACCTGTATTGAACGTTCTGACAAGCGCACCGCAGCGCTGATCGTGCTGCACACGTCACAGATTTTCACGCAACATGTGTGATGGATGGTTGGTCAATTACCTAAATGCGCAGCTGTGCAATTGCATAATCGTTCGCAGACCGATAACGTCCTGAGAAACCGGGCCCCGCGGCGAATGGAAGCTGACAGGGGACACGTAGGAGAGGGGGACGTGCGATTGGACTGGTGGAAAGAAGGATTGTTGCTGAAGGTGCGCATTCGTCCGGCTGGTCTGATGCTTGCCTTGCTTTATGCAGTTGCCTATTGGGCAACCCGACAGCTGTCGCTGGATCAGTTCTATTTGCCAGCCGGCATCCGGGTGGCGGCCGTACTGTTGTGCCCGCCGCGCCTGTGGCCTTATCTGCTGCTGGGCGAATATGCGTACTTTGCACAGTCCCGCGTGCCAATGATCGAGAAGTACGGCCTGACATGGGTCATTGTTGCCTCCGCGTTCCTCATGCCCGCAGTGATGTTGATTGTGAAGCTGCAACGGCGGCTGATGGCGGAGTCGCAGACGATCGGCCTCTTGTTGATTGCCGCCGCTTCCAGCGTCGTTATTACTCTGCTGAACCTCAGCTTTTCCCATCTGCTCTGGCCAACACCCCCTTCCACGCCCTTCCTGACCAATGCGGCGCGTTACAGCGTGGGCGACTTCATCGGCATTCTGACGGTGGCCCCCATCGCCATGCTGTGGGCGCGACAGGACGTGGGGCAGGAGTGGAACGCTGGACGAAAGACCCCGATGCTGGCGGCACTTTCATTGATGCTGCTGATCGGGATAGCAGCAACTCAACTTCCCGCAGACTGGGTTGCGCTGAAGGCAACGCTCCTGCTGCTGTTGGCACTCCCCGCGGCCGCACTTACCTGCCTGTATGGCTGGAAGGGTGCCGCCCTTGCAGTGCCGGTGCTCAACTTGGTCATCGGCCTGACCACGCCCAACACACATCCAACCGCATTCGATCCAGCGGCCTTCATCACCCAGCAGATCATGGCGATCAGCGGCATCGTATTGCTGTTGCTCGGATCACGCATCACCCACTTCTACCATCGTTACAGGCTGCGCGAGATGGGGGAAAGGGACGCCATCCATCTTGCGAGGAGCTCGCAATTGGCCAGCGAGATGGAACTGCGTGAGCGTGCCCTGCACCTTCGCAAGCTCGGCGACGGCATTGATACGTCGCTGGTTGAGCTGGCCGACTGGCTCAAGGCCCAGGGACATCACGCAGTGGCCAGCAGCCTTCTGCATACCTCGAATGTACATTCGCGGCTCTTTCGCGAACAGACAAGCATGGTCTATCCCTCGGGCCTGGAGCATCTTGGGCTTTACGTGGCTTTGCAGGCGGGTGGCATCCGTGAGTCATGGAAGCTGACGGAGCGCGTTCTCCGCCCGGATCTGAAAGGCGACCCCTGCAACCTGAGCGTGGAACTGCAGTTGGCCGCTTACCGGACACTCATTGATGCGGTCTCCATTCTTCTCAAGCATGAAGGTGGCCAGATTCGCATTCGTGCAAGGTGCGGCGGAATGGGTTCCAGGCGCGGAATCCTCATGGTCGTGTCGCTGCTGGAGTCGCGTCGGCGCCTTTCCCAGCAGACAACCATGGCAGCGTTCGAGCGGCTGTCCGGGCGAACCCTGCCCTATGACGGGACCGTTGACTGCTATGGCAACCGGGTCAGGATTCTGTTTCTCGACCGTCAATCAAAACTTGAGGCAGTGCCCAGCGCTCCATCGCAGTACAGCTGCCCCGCACCCTCTGCGCTGCAGTAGTGCATTTCACAGTCAAGCGGCTGGAGCGAACCAAAACAGCGGAATCGCATAAGCGTCCCGCTCATCCCCTGGCCAAGGGCGTCATGGGCGCCCGGCGAACACCGGGTGCCCATGCAGCCTGACACTGAAGCTCGCCGATATCCCGGCAACAGGCAGTATCAGGGCGCCTCTACCGCCCACAACACATCAGCTCCGCTTGCATATCTGACCAGCGTGAATGCGGAAGACCGATAGACAACCGTTCTGGTGGCTTTTGCGGGAACAGGCAGGCGCTGCTCCGGCAACGACACCTTCGCAGATGGGTCACCTGCCGGCAGCACCCAGAACGTGCCGGCAGCATTGCCGATCACGATGTGCACGTGCCCTGCGAGATCGTTTACCTGGAAATAGTCCATGCCATCGCGCTCGAACCCATAGACCAACCAGCCGGGATCCACGCTCAGGTCTTGTGCCTGCGGAATCGACTGGCCGAGTCCTTGGCCGGCCATCTTGATTCCATGGTCGTCACCCGGGGCAAAAGCAAAAACGGATACCGGCACCAACATCAATGCACCAGCAAATGCATGAATTCGGAAAATTCTCACACTAACCTCCAGGTTGGATGCAATAGGGATCAAGAGGGATGCTACCGCCAATCGCATCAGCATATACCGGGCGGACTCCGTAGTGCCCATGGGACATAATCCACTGGATCGATGCAAACCCATGCCACGGCGATGCTGCGTCCGAAATCGCCAATACCCGCATCGAAACCCGCCACGGTGCAGGTCAGTGGCATCTGAGACAAGGACCTGGACAAGCGCGTGTAACTGCAGGACATCGCCGATTGTGTGATGGGGAACACAGCGGACAGCATCAACCGCCGAAGGTGGCTGGTGCAACGGCTGAAACGCGATCGCCCCGTGGGCGCGCTGATTGTGGATGATTAACCGTCCGTTGGTGGCTATGCCGCCGCACTGCCGGGCGTGTAGGGCCACGAAGCACAGGAAACCGCCAATTGCAGCGCAAAGGGAAGCCACGCACCTCGATTGCGCCCTTCTCCAACTGTCGATAATGTCTTCGGAAGTGGCCAGTCATCATTGGCCGGGAGACGGGAGACGCGGGCTTGGAGCGATTCAAAGAATCGATTGAACTGAGCTTCCGGATCCGACCCGTCGGAATCGCGCTCGCGGCCGTCTACGCCCTGAGCTGCCTTGCCTCGCGTCAGTTCTCGCTGGATCAGTTCTTCCTGCCTGCGGGCATCCGGGCAGCGGCACTACTGATCGTCCCGACCCGCCTGTGGCCCTACCTGCTGCTTGGCGAGTACGCGTACTTCGCAACCCTGCGCATCCCCATGATCGATAGCTACGGCCTGGCCTGGGTCATCCTGGCCTCGACGCTGCTGATGCCGGTGGCGATGCTGGTGGTCTACCTGCATCGCATGAGAATGCCATCAGAGTCCGCCACCGGCCTCTGGCTGCTGTCGCTGACCTTCTGCACGGCATTGTTCGTCCCGGCTCTCAATATGGGCATTTCATTTGCTCTGTGGTCGAACCCGCCGCCCAGCAACCTGCTTAGCGCAGTTGATCGCACGATCTTTGGCCACTTCGCCGCCATCATCACCCTCGTGCCGTTGGCATTCCTCTGGTCGCGACGACACGCGGATCCCAATTGGACGCGCCGCTTTGCTGCGCCTACGGTCACGGCCATCCTGGTGATGCTGGTCCTGGGCCTGTGCATGCAGCTGACGGCCATCAGCGCCCACACCACACGCACCCACCTGGTGCTGCTGTCCTCCCTCCCAGCGATCGCTCTGACCTTCATGCATGGGTGGCGTGGCGCTGCCATCGCGATTCCGCTGTTGAACCTTCCACTCCATTTCGCCACACCCAGCACCGGCCTACCGTCCTCGTTCGACCTGGGCACCTTCGCCACCCAGCAGAACATGGCCGTGATGAGTGTCGCACTGCTCGCACTGGGATCCAGCATCAGCTATCACCATGAGCGTGCACGGTCCCGTGGACTGGCTGAGGAAACCACATTGCGCTTGGCACGCAGTTCGCATCAGACCCGTGAGCGTGAGCTTCGCGAGCGCGCCTCCCATCTCAAGCAACTCGGCGAAGGCATGGACAGCTCGCTCGGCGAGATGGTCAGCTGGTTGAAGGCGCAGGGGCATCATGCCGTGGCCAACAGCCTGCAGCACGCCTCATCCATGCACTCGCGGCTGTTCCGTGAACAGGCCAGTCTGGTCTACCCCACGGGGCTGGAGCAGGTTGGGCTGTATATCGCGCTTCGGGTTGGCGGCGCATGCGAGACCTGGAACAATTCCCATCGCGTGATTCCGCCCCGGCTGGAGGGCAACCCCTGCTTGCTGACGGTGGACCTGCAGCTCGCCATCTATCGCTCGCTGATCGAGGCGGTGTCGCTGCTGCTGGAGCTGGAGTCGGGACAGGTCAGCGTGCGCGCCCGGAGCGGCCAGGCTGGCGAACGCCGCGGCATCGTGGTGGTTGTGGGCCTGCTTGACCGTGGTTGCACGCTGTCGAACCGGACCGTTCAGCAGGCCACCGAGCGTCTGGCC
>DQIG01000384.1:381-9779 GCA_003525885.1 Stenotrophomonas sp. | reverse complement strand
ATGACGTCGCCGACCTTCACGCCGTCCGTGCCCTCGGGCACGACGATCTTGGCGACCGTGCCTTCATCGATCGATTCGAATTCCATCGTCGCCTTGTCGGTCTCGATCTCGGCGATCACGTCGCCGGCCTTGACGGTGTCGCCTTCCTTGACCAGCCACTTGGCCAGGGTCCCCTCTTCCATCGTCGGGGACAGGGCGGGCATCAGGATGTCCGTCACTGGGCGGCCTCCAGGTATACGTCGGTGTACAGTTCGGAAGGATCGGGCTCGGGGCTGGTGCGCGCGAACTCGGCGGCCTCGGCCACGATGCGCTTGACCTCGGCGTCGACCGTCTTGAGGTCGTCCTCGGTGACGCCGGCCTTGGCCAGGCGTTCCTTCAGGTGGTCGATCGGGTCGCGGGTCTGCTTGACCTGGTCGACTTCGTCCTTGGTGCGGTACTTGGCCGGGTCGGACATCGAGTGGCCGCGATAGCGGTAGGTCTTCATCTCGAGGATGTAGGGACCCTGGCCGCTGCGGGCGTGCTCGGTGGCGCGGGCGCCGGCTTCACGCACGGCGATCACGTCCATGCCGTCGACTTCCTCGCCGGGGATCCGGAACGAGGTGCCGCGCTTGTGGAAGGCGGTTTCCGACGCCGAACGCTCGACGCTGGTGCCCATGGCGTACTGGTTGTTCTCGATCACGTACACGACCGGCAGCTTCCACAGCTGGGCCATGTTGAAGCTCTCGTAGACCTGGCCCTGGTTGGCCGCGCCGTCGCCGAAGTAGGCGTACGAGACGTTGCCGTTGTTCTTGTAGGCGTTGGCCAGCGCCAGGCCGGTGCCCAGCGAGACCTGGGCGCCGACGATGCCGTGGCCGCCATAGAAGCCCGTGGCGATGTCGAACATGTGCATCGACCCGCCCTTGCCCTTGGACGAGCCGCCGGCCCGGCCCGTGAGCTCGGCCATGACTTCGCGCGGGTCCATGCCCGCGGCCAGCATGTGGCCGTGGTCACGGTAGCCGGTGATGATCTGGTCGCCCTTCTGCGAGATCGACTGCATGCCGACCGCGATGGCTTCCTGGCCGATGTACAGGTGGCAGAAGCCGCCGATCAGGCCCATGCCGTAGAGTTGACCGGCCCGCTCCTCGAAGCGGCGGATCAGCAGCATGTCCTGGTAGAATTTCAGAAGCTCGTCCTTGCCGACGAAGGCGTTGACACCGGTGGCGTCAGCCTTCCCCGCGGGGGCTTCACCCTTGCGCGTACGCGCCATTCAACTCTCCCTGGCCAATCTTCATCGCGGCCTCGCTTTTGGACGCCCATCGGCCGGCCCGGAGGCCGGAGCCACGTAGATGGGGGTCCGCTGTCAAACCCGAAACGGGTCAGGATCACCTGGCCCGCTGGCAGGTCCGCAAGGCCCCGGATCCGCCAGGCGCCTCAGCGCTGTGTACGGATCACGTAGTCCTTGGGGTCGGCGTAACCCAGGAGAGAACGCGCGCGCTCCTCGAGCAGGTCCGCCGACAAACTGCCGCTGCGTAATAGACGAGCGCGGGCCTCCAGGTCCATCCTTTCGGCGCGGATCTTCTTGAGCTCCAAGGTCTTGGCCGCGAGATCTGCGTTGCGCTGCGACGTGGAAAGCAGGCCGCGTTCGCCCGTCAGAGCGTGAAACACGAAATATGTGATCAGCAGGAGGAGCGCCGCGGTCGGCAGGAAGGGTTGCAGTCGGGCGAACATCAGTGATTCCCAGGAGGGGAAGTTTACCCTGCCCGATCATGCTTAACGCCTTACTAAACGGGGAGTTTTTGCAGGTCGCGACAAGTTGTCGAAAGCAAGGTCCTAACGCTTTCATTTGTGATGGTTTCAGAGGCATCTAGATACCGCGACGCAGCATCCAAACGCGCGTTTCAGGACCATTTTCGCGGCGCCGCAACATGGGCGGATCAACGCTGTTAGAAAAATTGTTGGTGAATTCGGGCGCCGGCGCCTCCGTTTTGGGCGATCAGGGGTTCTCGGCGGCGAGAATCGGGGTCCCGCCCCGCTCCCCTGCCCCACCTCGGGTCAACGCCAAGGCCTCCGAGACGTCGCGACGCCATGCTCCGGTTGCCGCAAGGGCAAGAACTGCGGTTGGCGCGCCAATCGGCGTTACTCGGTAATACTTTCGGGGATCAGCCACCCGAGGTGGCAAACATCTGGAGATCGCGCCCAAACAAAAAGCGCGCCGGACGGACCGGCGCGCTCTGTTGTCACTCGGCGGGTGAAAGCCTGGCTCAGCGGCCCTTCAGCACCGCGCGGCCGCCGTACACGCCTTGGTCGCCCAGGGCTTCCTCGATGCGCAGCAGCTGGTTGTACTTGGCCACGCGATCGCTGCGGCACAGCGAGCCGGTCTTGATCTGGGTAGCAGTGGTGGCCACCGCGATGTCGGCAATGGTGGTGTCTTCGGTTTCGCCCGAGCGGTGCGAGACCACGGCGGCGTAACCGGCACGGTCGGCCATGGCGATCGCTTCCAGGGTTTCGCTGAGGGTGCCGATCTGGTTGACCTTGATCAGGATCGCGTTGGCGGTGCCCGAGTCGATGCCTTCCTGGAAGATCTTCGGGTTGGTCACGAACAGGTCGTCACCGACCAGCTGCACCTTCTTGCCGATGCGGTCGGTCAGCAGCTTCCAGCCAGCCCAGTCGTTCTCGGCCAGGCCGTCTTCGATCGTGATGATCGGGTACTGCGCGGCCCAGTCGGCGAGGAAGTCGACGAACTGCTCGGAAGTCAGGCGCTTGTTCTCGCCGACCAGGTTGTACTTGCCGTTCTCGAAGAATTCGCTGGAGGCCACGTCCAGGCCCAGCAGCACGTCTTCACCGGCGGTGTAGCCGGCTTTGCCGATTGCTTCGAGGATGGTGTCGAGCGCTTCGACGTTGCTGCGGAAGTCCGGCGCGAAACCGCCTTCGTCGCCGACCGCCGTGCTCAGGCCGTGGCCCTTCAACACCGACTTCAGCGAATGGAAGATTTCGGTACCGGCACGCAGCGCTTCGGAGAACGAGGTGAAGCCGACCGGCAGCACCATGAACTCCTGGAAGTCGACGTTGTTGTCGGCATGCGCGCCGCCGTTGATGATGTTCATCATCGGCACCGGCAGCGACGGGGTCACGCCGGTCTTGGCAGCCAGGTACTGCCACAGTGCCTGCTTGCTCGATGCGGCAGCGGCATGCGCGGCGGCCATCGAAACACCCAGCAGCGCGTTGGCGCCCAGGCGGCCCTTGTTCTCGGTGCCGTCGAGGTCGATCAGGCGACGGTCGAGGCCGGCCTGGTCGGTGGCCTCGAAGCCCTTCAGCGCGGCGGCAATCGTGGTGTTGACGTTGTCGACGGCCTTGCGCACGCCCTTGCCCAGGTAACGGGTCTTGTCGCCATCACGCAGCTCGACCGCTTCCTTGGTGCCGGTCGAGGCGCCGGAGGGAACCGCGGCGCGACCGAACGAACCGTCCTCCAGGATGACTTCGGCTTCCAGCGTGGGGTTGCCACGGCTGTCGAGGATTTCACGGGCGTGGATGCTGCGGATCGTACTCATGGTCGGGCCGGTTACCTGTCTGGAGAGGGGGCGACAAAACGAATGCCGCGTGATTATCCCCGGCTGCCCGCCACTTGCCAAATGGCCTGGGCAGCATCAGCCCCAGCTGGACCCGATCACGATCAGGACCATCGACACCAGCAGCGTCAGCAACGCACCGGCCACCGCCGCCGCGACGGGTCCACGACTGCGTCGCCAGGCCAGCACCATTGACACCAAGCTACCCAGAAAGGACAGCACCATCGTGACCAACGCGCCCAGCAGCCACCACTGCGTGGCCTGCACGCCGTTGTTTCCGTCCCCCGGCGGCCGGAAGCCGGCCGTGAAGGCCAGCACGCCCACCACAAGGGCCATCCAGGTCAACACGGACAACCCCAGAGCGATCAGACCCCAGGGCCAGCCGCGCGCCGACGTGGTCGTATTCATCAAAGCACTCCGTAGAACAGGGCACCGAACCACAACGAAAGCAGGATGATCGCCAGGCCAGCCATCACCTTGCCGCGATTCAGGCGCCAGGCCAGCACGGCGGCAGCGACGCAGCCCACGGCGCCGAGCAGCTCCGCCACCAGCAGCGCGATGAAGTACGCGCGCAGATTGAGTGCGCTGCCACCATCACCCGGTGGCCGCACGGACGCTGCGCCGATCAACGCCAGCCCGAACATGCCCACAGTGAACAGCACCGCCAGGCCCAGTGCGATAAGGCCCCAAGGCCACTGCTTCCAGTGCCGGCGATGACGCTGGGCTTCCAGCGCCACCCACGGGTCACGACTCACGCGAAGCGCGAGAAGCCGTGCTTCTTGGTCACCGCGTCAAGTTCCATCAGGGTCTCGAGCAGGGCTTCCATCTGGTCCAGCGGCCACGCATTGGGGCCATCGGACAGGGCCTTGGACGGGTCCGGATGGGTCTCGGCGAACAGGCCGGAGATGCCCACCGCCACCGCGGCACGGGCCAGCACCGGCACGTGTTCGCGCTGGCCGCCCGAACTGGTGCCCTGCCCGCCCGGCAGCTGCACCGAATGGGTGGCGTCGAACACCACCGGGCAACCGGTCTCACGCATCACTGCCAGCGAACGCATGTCGCTGACCAGGTTGTTGTAGCCGAAGCTGGCACCGCGCTCGCAGACCATGATCTGCTCGTTGCCGGTGGCCTTGGCCTTCTCCACCACCGGCTTCATGTCCCACGGCGCCAGGAACTGGCCCTTCTTGATGTTGACCGGCTTGCCGGCCGAGCACACCTTGCGGATGAAGTCGGTCTGGCGGACCAGGAACGCCGGGGTCTGCAGCACGTCCACCACCGAGGCCACTTCGTCCATCGGGGTGTATTCATGGACGTCGGTCAGCACCGGCACGCCGATCTGCTTCCTGACCTCGGCCAGGACCTTCAGGCCCTCTTCCATGCCCGGGCCGCGGAACGCGGTGCCCGAGGTGCGGTTGGCCTTGTCGAAGCTGGACTTGAAGATGAAGTTCACACCGAGCTTGTCGGTGATCTCCTTCAGCTTGCCGGCGGTATCGAGCTGCAGCTGCATCGACTCGATCACGCAGGGGCCGGCGATCAGGAACAGGGGCTGGTCCAGCCCGACCTCGAATCCACACAGTTTCATGGCGTTTCCTTGTTGTCCGCAGCACCGGCAAGGCCGGTGCGCTGGGGGTTGAAGCATGCAGGATGGGGGCCGAAGCCCCCATTCACAAGTCAGGCGCGCGCTTCGGAAAGCAGCTTGCCGCCGGCCTTGCGCTCGCGCGCGGCACGGATGAAACCAATGAACAGCGGGTGTCCGTCACGCGGCGTGGACAGGAATTCCGGATGCGCCTGGCAGGCCAGGAACCACGGATGCGCGTCGCGCGGCAGCTCGACCACTTCCACCAGGGTGTCGTCCATCGACTTGCCGGCGATCACCAGGCCCGCATCTTCCAACTGGGTGCGGTAGCGGTTGTTGAACTCGTAGCGGTGGCGGTGGCGCTCGGCGACCACGTCCTTGCCGTACAGCTCGCGGGCCAGCGTGCCCGGCTTCAGGCGCTGCTCCTGCAGGCCCAGGCGCATGGTGCCACCCAGGTCGCTCTTGTCGTCACGCTTCTCGACATCGCCGGTGGCGGTGCGCCATTCGGTGATCAGGCCGATCACCGGGTTCGGCGACTGGCGGTCGTTCTCGGTGCTGTTGGCACCTTCCAGGCCAACCACGTTGCGCGCGTAATCGACGACGGCCGCCTGCATGCCGTAGCAGATGCCGAAATACGGCACCTGCTGCTCGCGAGCGAACTTCGAGGTCAGCACCTTGCCTTCAAAACCGCGGTCACCGAAGCCGCCCGGCACCAGGATGCCGTCGACATCGGCCAGTGCGGCCATGTCGGTGCCTTCCAGGTCCTGCGCTTCCAGCCACTTCAGGTTGACCTTGGTGCGCTGGCGCAGGCCGCCGTGCTTGAGTGCTTCGCCGACCGACTTGTAGGCGTCCTGGTGGTCGACGTACTTGCCGACCACGGCGATGGTCACTTCATCCAGCGGATGCAGGGTCGCGTCGACCGCGTCCTCCCACATCGACAGGTCGACCGGACCGGCCTTGTCGGCCAGCTTCAGCTGGTTGACCACGATCTCGTCCAGGCCCTGCGCGTGCAGGCCCGACGGAATGCGGTAAAGCACGTCGACGTCCGGCACGCTGATCACCGCGCGCTCGGAGACATTGGTGAACTGGGCGATCTTGCGGCGCTCGGAATCCGGCACCGCCTGCTCGGAGCGGCACAGCAGCACGTCCGGCTGGATGCCGATCGAGCGCAGCTCCTTCACCGAATGCTGGGTCGGCTTGGTCTTCAGCTCACCGGCGGCGCCGATGTACGGCACCAGGGTCAGGTGCATGAACAGCGCCTTCTCCGGGCCACGCTCGGTGCGCACCTGGCGGATCGCTTCCAGGAACGGCAGCGACTCGATGTCGCCGACGGTGCCGCCGATCTCGACCAGGGCCACGTCGTAGCCTTCGGTGGCTTCATCAATGCAGCGGCGGATCTCGTCGGTGATATGCGGAATGACCTGCACGGTCGCGCCCAGGTAGTCGCCGCGGCGCTCCTTGCGGATCACGTTCTCGTAGATGCGACCGGTGGTGACCGAGTTCTTGCGGCTCAGGCGCGTGCGCACGAACCGCTCGTAGTGGCCCAGGTCGAGGTCGGTCTCGGCGCCGTCGTCGGTGACATAGACCTCACCGTGCTGGAACGGGCTCATGGTGCCCGGGTCGACGTTGATGTACGGGTCGAGCTTCATCATCGTGACCTTCAGGCCACGGGCTTCGAGAATGGCGGCCAGCGACGCGGCGGCAATGCCTTTGCCGAGCGAGGACACCACGCCGCCGGTTACGAAAATCAAGGGAGTCATGGCTGCAAGCATCCTGTCTGGAGATGGAAAACGGCAGCGCCACGCGCACCCGGAGGGCGGGCATGGGGCTTGAAGGGGGTTTTCCGGTTCGCTGGGACAGCGAGGGAGGTGCCGATCCGAGCGGCGGCAGGCGCCGGACGGGGACCATCGTGCGAGGTCGGGGTGGCCGTGCCGGTCACATCGACCGTCACCTGCGACCCGCAATGCTGGCGACCACGCATGGTCGTGCCAGCCCATTCGCAAAGGGTGGACACGCACTTACTCCCGGAAAGCCATAGTTTACAGATTGATGGCCGCCAACCCAAGAGGCAGTTGCGGCCATCACCCAAAAGAAACGCCCCGCTGAGCGGGGCGTCGGGGGGCGAATCCCTTGCGGCAAGGGCTTCAGAGAGCGGAAGCGTTACTTCTTCTTCCTCGCCTCTTCTTCCTCTTCCTGCTGCGGGGCCGGCTGGCCCTGCGCCTTCATTTCGGCATTGGCCTGGGCACGACGCTTGGCCTTGGCATCGGCCTCGGCCTGCGCCTTGTCGGCCTGGTCACCCTGCTGCGGGGCCGGCTGGCCGGCGTTCTGCGCCACCACCAGCGGCACTGCAACGGCGGCAGCGGCCAGGATCGCAATGGTCAGCAACTTCTTCATGAGGTCCTCCTCGCGGTATGGCTGGGATGTTTCGACCCAATGGGGGTCGCCGGGGTTCAGATTCCAGCGGCTGCCATTTTACCCCCTCCCTGCCGCCGAGGCTGAACCGCAGGCGTGCAAATTCGCCGCACAGACCGCACACTTGCGCGTCGCTCCGCGCTTTAGAAGATAGATGAACGCCCGCTATAACGCCGCCGATATTGAAGTCCTGTCCGGCCTTGACCCGGTCAAGCGCCGTCCCGGCATGTATACCGACACCGCGCGCCCGAACCACCTGGCGCAGGAAGTGATCGACAACTCGGTGGACGAGGCCCTCGCCGGCCACGCCCGCTCGATCGAGATCACCCTGTACAAGGACGGCAGCGTGGAAGTCAGCGATGACGGCCGAGGCATGCCGGTGGACATCCATCCGGAAGAGAAGATCCCGGGCGTCGAGCTGATCCTGACCCGCCTGCATGCCGGCGGCAAGTTCAGCAACAACAACTACACCTTCTCCGGCGGCCTGCACGGCGTCGGCGTCAGCGTGGTCAACGCGCTGTCGACCCTGGTGGAGGTGCACATCAAGCGCGAAGGTGCCGAACACCGCATCACCTTCCGCAACGGCGACCGCGCCACGCCGCTGGAAGTGGTCGGCAGCGTCGGCAAGAAGAACACCGGTACCCGCGTGCGCTTCTGGCCGGACCCGAAGTACTTCGATACGCCGAAGTTCGCGGTGCGCGCATTGAAGCACCTGCTGCGCGCCAAGGCCGTGCTGTGCCCGGGCCTGACCGTGAAGCTGACCGACGAAGCCACCGGTGAAGTCGATACCTGGTACTACGAAGACGGCCTGCGCGATTACCTGAAGCTGGAACTGGGCGAGCGCGAATCGCTGCCGGCCGACCTGTTCGTCGGCAACCTGAAGAAGGACACCGAAATTGTTGACTGGGCCGTGGCCTGGCTGCCGGAAGGCGAGCTGGTACAGGAAAGCTACGTCAACCTGATTCCCACCGCCCAGCACGGCACCCATGTCAACGGCCTGCGTACCGGCCTGACCGAGGCGCTGCGCGAGTTCTGCGACTTCCGCAACCTGCTGCCGCGTGGCGTCAAGCTGGCCCCGGAAGACGTGTGGGACCGCGTCTCGTTCGTGCTGTCGCTGAAGATGACCGACCCGCAGTTCAGCGGCCAGACCAAGGAACGCCTGTCCTCGCGCCAGGCTGCCGGTTTCGTTGAAGGCGCCGCCCACGATGCCTTCAGCCTGCTGCTGAACCAGAACGTGGAGCTGGGCGAGAAGATCGCGCAGATCGCCATCGAGCGTGCCAGCGCGCGCCTGAAGACCGAGAAGCTGGTCGTCCGCAAGAAGGTCACCCAGGGCCCCGCCCTGCCCGGCAAGCTGGCCGACTGCATCAGCCAGGACCTGTCGCGTACCGAGCTGTTCCTGGTGGAAGGTGACTCGGCAGGCGGCAGCGCCAAGCAGGCCCGCGACAAGGACTTCCAGGCCATCATGCCGTTGCGCGGCAAGATCCTGAACACCTGGGAAGTCTCGTCCAACAGCGTGCTGGCCTCGGAAGAAGTGCACAACCTGGCCATCGCCATCGGCTGCGACCCGGGCAAGGATGACATCAGCGGCCTGCGCTACGGCAAGGTCATCATCCTGGCCGACGCGGACTCCGACGGCCTGCACATCGCAACGCTGCTGACCGCGCTGTTCCTGAAGCACTTCCCGGCGCTGGTCGATGCCGGCCACGTGTTCGTGGCGATGCCGCCGCTGTTCCGCATCGACGTGGGCAAGCAGGTGTTCTACGCCCTGGACGAGGAAGAAAAGCGCTCGATGCTGGACAAGATCGAACGCGAGAAGATCAAGGGCGCGATCAACGTCACCCGCTTCAAGGGCCTGGGCGAGATGA
>DQIG01000384.1:0-227 GCA_003525885.1 Stenotrophomonas sp. | reverse complement strand
AGGGCCTGGGCGAGATGAACCCGCCGCAGCTGCGTGAATCCACCATCCACCCGGATACGCGCCGCCTGGTGCAGCTGACCGTGGACGATGGCGAGCAGACCCACTCGCTGATGGACATGCTGCTGGCCAAGAAGCGCGCCTCCGACCGCAAGGGCTGGCTGGAGTCGAAGGGCGATCTGGCCTCGCTGGAAGTCTGACGCCATCCTCTGGTAGTGCCGGCCGCTGGC
>DQIG01000437.1:3319-3979 GCA_003525885.1 Stenotrophomonas sp. | reverse complement strand
CCTGGACAACCTGCAGATGTTCCTGCTGAAGGAATTCTTCGAGATCCTGGAAAAGGCCATCGACCGTTGCCGCGAGGCCGGCGTGGTGGCGTACCAGATCGTGTTGAAGAACAGCTGACGGACGCCGCCGCATGTTGACCCTTGTCCTGGTGGTGATCCTGGCCGCACTCGTCTTCGAGTTCATCAACGGCTTCCACGACACTGCCAACTCCATTGCCACCGTGGTGGCGACCAAGGTGCTGTCGCCCGGTTGGGCGGTGATGCTGGCCGCCTTCATGAATCTCCTCGGTGCGCTGACAGGTACCGCGGTGGCGCTGACCATCGCTTCGGGCCTGCTCAACACCAACGTGGTCGACGTCACCCCGCAGGTGATCCTGTGCGCCCTGCTGGGCGGCATCATCTGGAACCTGATCACCTGGTGGAAGGGCCTGCCGTCCTCGTCCTCGCATGCACTGATCGGCGGCCTCTGCGGCGCCGGCCTGGCCGCGGCCCACAACAACTGGGACGCACTGATCTGGTCCGAGCGCCTGGGCAGCTGGGCGCAGAACAAGGGCCTGCTGTGGAAGGTGTTCGTGCCGATGATCACCTCGCCGATCGCCGGCTTCCTGCTCGGCATCGTGGTGATGGTGCTGCTGTGGGCGCTGATCGCCGGCCTGGCCA
>DQIG01000437.1:0-3273 GCA_003525885.1 Stenotrophomonas sp. | reverse complement strand
CTGTTCTTCATCACCATCGGCATGCTGCTGAACCTGCGCCTGGTGCTGGAAAACTGGTGGCTGGTGCTGTTGCTGCTGTGCGTGCCGGTGCTGATGAAATTCGCGCTGATCGCCGGCCTGGCCAAGATCGGTGGTGCCATCGGCCGCCTGGCCCGCCCGCGCATCGTCAATGCCTTCTTCGGCAAGGCGCAGATCGCCTCGGCGGCCTACATGGGCTTCGCCCACGGCCACAACGATGCGCAGAAGACCATGGGCATCATTGCCATGACACTGATCGGTGCCGAAGCCACCGGCGCACTGAACGACCTGCCGTCCTGGCTGGCCTTCATGCACCCGGATGCGCATGCCGGTGACGGCATCGCGATGTGGATCGTGCTGACCTGTGCGGTGGTGATGGCGGCTGGTACCGCTTCGGGTGGCTGGAAGATCATCAAGACCCTGGGCCACAAGATGGTGAAGCTGCATCCGATCCACGGCTTCGCCGCGGAGACCAGCTCGGCCACCATCCTGACCCTGGCCGCCCACTTCGGCATGCCGGTCTCGACCACGCACAGCATCTCCACCGCGATCATGGGCGTCGGCTTCGCCAAGAACCCGCGCTCGCTGAAGTTCGGCGTGATCGAGCGCATCGTCTGGGCCTGGATCCTGACCATCCCGGCAGCCGGCGGCTGCGCGTACCTGATCCTGAAGCTGTTCGAGCTGTTTGGCTGGACCTGATGCCAACGGCCTTGGGATCAGAGCCCTTTCCCTCAGGGAAAAGGATCTGATCCCGGTAAACGAAAAAGCCCGCCGGATACCGGCGGGCTTTTTTCATGCAGATCATTCCTCAGTATCCAGCGTGCCGACCGACGGTCGGCACCCACCAACAGCAGCAGGAACCTCGCCAGCCCTCAGGAAGCCCGCTTTTGCCGTTGATCTTGTCGTGGACCTTGCCGTTCCCGTTGATCCGGCGGGTGCCGGGCCGCAGGCCCGGGCGAACCCCTCAATTACGCTGGAACAACGCCTGCACATCCCTGCGGAACGCCGCCTGGCTGTCGGCCCGGCTGTAGAACATGTGCCCGCCCGGATAACTGCGCACCTGCACCCGGTCCGGATTGCTGCCCATCGCCGGCATCTGGTCCACCGTCAGGATCGACCCCATGAACGGGCACGACAGGTCATTCCAGCCGTGCACGATCAGCACCTGCAGGTGCGGATCGATCGCCACCGCCTGGCGCAGCTGGGTCACCGCGCCCTGGCGCAGCTCGCCATTGCGGTCCCACAGCCGGTTCACGTCGTAATTCAGCGCCTGGTAGCGTGCATCCACCTTCCAGCCGACCACGCGCGTCACGAAGTCGACCATCGCCGTGGTGGTTGGCGCGATGATGCTGTCCAGCAGCGGGTCGTTGGCGCGCTGCTCCGGATCATTCGGGAACGGATCGAACGCGGTCACGTTGGAGTCGTAGCGGCTGCCCAGCGTGCCCTTGTCACGGAACACTTCGCGCAGGTAGGCCTGGGTTTCCAGGCGGCCACCGGCCCGGCGCACGAACTGCGGATCCAGCCCGGTCAGCGCGGTTACCCGGCGCAGCATCGCCTCGGTTGCCTGCGGATCGCTGCGGCCCTTCATCAGCGCGGTGGCGTAGTCGCCACGGGTGTATTCGACCACCTCCTGCATCGCCGCATCAGTCAGCTTGCCCTGGCGCTCCAGGTGCGCTGCAGCGATCGACGGCAGCGTCTGCATCCACGCCATCGGCGAGACATCGGCGTTGTCTTCCAGGGTCGGGCTCAGGTAGGGCGAGACCAGCACCAGGCCGTTCATCGCCACGCCCAGCCGGGTCTGCAGGAAGTGGGTGATGCGCGGGCCACGGTAGCCACCATAGCTCTCGCCGGTCAGGTACTTGCGCGACGCCATGCGCTGGTTGCGCAGCAGCCAGTCATAGATCGAGCGTGACAGGTATTCGATGTCGGCACTGGGGTTGTACAGCGCCTTCTTGGCTTCGTCGTCGCCGATGCGCGCGCGGCTGAAGCCGGTGCCGACCGGATCGATGAACACCAGGTCGGTGAAGTCCAGCCAGGTGCCCGGGTTGTCGTGCAGGGTGGCCGGCGCCGATGCGCTGTCACCCTCGGAGCCGAAGGTCACCACCTTGGGCCCGATGGCGCCCATGTTGAGGTACACCGACGATGCCCCAGGGCCGCCATTGAGCGCGAAGGTCACCGGCCGGTCCTTGCCCGGCATCGTGTAGGTGGTGAACACCACGTCGGCGATCACCTTGCCCTTGGCATCGCGTACCGGCAGGGTGCCGACGGTGGCGGTGTAGTCGAGGGTACGGCCGGCCAGGCGCATGCTCTGGCGGGCCGAGGCGTCTGCGGGCAGCGCAGGTGCTTCGGTCTTCTCGTCTTTCGGATCAGGCTTGGCGTCGGCGTCGGGCGCGGCCAGCACGCTGGCTGGGGCGATGAGCAGGCCGACGCAGAGCGCGGCAGTGTGCAACAGGGACTTCATGGCACCGGACCGGCAGCGGAAGGGGGTTCCGATGCTAGGCCGGTGACGGGCCATGCCGTATGTGTCCAAAGGCATGGCCGCGCGTCGAGGCCGCCACTGGCCAGATTGGGTCAAGCGGGCAGGGTGGCTGCCGCTTCGTCATCGGCCAGCAGGCCATAGACGGCCGAGTCGGCCAGTTCTCCCTGGATGCGCCAGCGCTGGCGCAGCACCCCCTCGCGGTGGAAGCCCAGGCGTTCCAGCACGTGCGCGGACGGGGCGTTGCGCGGGTCGATCTCGGCTTCCACGCGATGCAGGTGCAGGGTGCGGAACAGGTAGCCAAGTACCTGTTGTAGGGCCTCGTGCATATAGCCCTGGCCCTGGCGATCGGGTGCCAGCAGGTAGCCGATCTCGGCGCGCGCGGCATCGCGGTCCACCGCGAACACCACGCAGATGCCCAGCAGCGGACCTTCCAGCGATTCGCGCACGGCCAGCTTCAGCTGGGTGCCGATCGCATGGGCGGCAAGATCATCGTCGATCTGCTCGCGCGCTTCGGCCTGTCGCGTCCAGGCCGGATGGTTCCACCAGCGCATCACATCCGGGTTGGACTGCAGCGCGAACAGCGCGACGGCGTCGTCACGCCGGATCGGGCTCAGGACCAGCCGTGCACTGTGCAGTGGCAGGCCGGGGAACAGCAGCGAGTGGCTGGCCAATACAGTGGTCCACACGGATGGACGCGCATTATGGCGCCGCCGGGTTTGCCGATGGCGGCGGGATGGGGCCGGCCGCCAACCGGTGGTGCCGGCCGCTGGCCGGCA
>DQIG01000106.1:2863-3074 GCA_003525885.1 Stenotrophomonas sp. | reverse complement strand
AGCAGCCGCGCATGCCAGTCACGCGAGTAGCGGCGACGGCTGCCATAGTCGGCGATGCGGCATTGCTCGAAGCCGGGGGTATCGCGCAGCAGCGCGGCCTTGGCCTGCAGGCGGCGCTCGCCTTCGGCGAAGTCGGCCGTGGTGGTGTTGCGGAACCAGACTTCGTTGATGATCGCCAGCAGCGGCACTTCGAACAGGATGGTGTGCAGCC
>DQIG01000106.1:2378-2714 GCA_003525885.1 Stenotrophomonas sp. | reverse complement strand
CGAACAGGATGGTGTGCAGCCACGGGCCGGTGATGTCCAGCTCGATCTCACCGGGCACGGCCTTCGACGCGCGCAGCTGGATGTACTTGCGGTCGAGATGGAACAGGCCGAGGAAATCGGCGAAGTCCGGCTTTACGAAGCGCAGGCCACGCATGTAGTCCAGCTCCGCGTCGCTGAAGCGCAGGTTGCACAGGTGGTCGATTTCTTCGTCGATCTGGTCGATGTAGCTTGCCAGGTCGATACCGGGCGTACGGCATTTGAACCGGTACTGCACCTGGGCGCCGGGGTGCTGGTGGAGCACAGCCTGCATCATGGTGAACTTGTACAGGTCGGTGT
>DQIG01000106.1:0-2228 GCA_003525885.1 Stenotrophomonas sp. | reverse complement strand
TTGTACAGGTCGGTGTCGAGCAGGGACTGGATGATAGGCATGGGGCGGATTATGCGCCCGGCAGGGTGAACCGGGGTGGCTGCGGCCACGCTCGGCTCTACGGGGAACGACTTTGGTAGATCCACGCCATGCGTGGATGCGCTTTCGGCGCTACAGCGACCTGCGCAGCAGGCGCGGCACCAGCATCAGCGCATGGGCCCAGATCGCGGCCCACACCGCAGCCCGCACCGGCAGCGAACGCTTCCCGGCCTCGAACTTCTGGAAGTAGCGCCACAGGCCCCGGTGCTTGTGCCATTCCACGAAGAACGGCCGCGAGCGACTGGAGACACCGCGCACGTGGGTGACCTGCAGGTCGTTGGCGATCGCCACCACCGCACCGGCCTCGCGCGCACGCCGGCACAGGTCCAGGTCCTCGGCATGCAGGCGATAGCCCGCGTCCCAGCCACCCACACGATCAAACAGCGCGCGCGGCATCATCAGCAGTGCGCCGGACAGCGCCGGTACGCGCTGCAGTGCCTGGTGTGCTTCGCGCGGAACCGCCAGCTTCGAGCCCTTGCCGGGCGAACGCAGCATCATCAGGAAATCCGGATCGCGGCGGCGAACCGCCTCGTCGGCATGGCCATGCTCGTCCACCTGCTCGACGCCCAGCAGGCAGTCGCCCAGCGCTTCGGCGCGGGCGCGCAGTTCGGCCAGGGTATCCGGCTCGACCATCAGGTCCGGGTTGATGAAGGCCAGCCACGGGCTGTGCGAGTCGGCCACGCCCTGGTTGTTGGCGGCGGCGAAACCGGGATTGTCCGGGTTGCCGACGAAGCGTACGCGTGGATCGTGACTGGCGTGGCGCTGCACGATGTCCAGGGTGCCATCCAGCGAACCATTGTCGATCACCCGGATCTCGGCCACGTCCTGCGCCTGGCGCAGGCGCGAGAGGCAGGCATCAATGGTGCTGCCACTCTGGTAGGTGACGACGATGGCGGCAATGGCAACATTCAAACGGGTGGCTCCAGCGCGGGTGGGACGAACAGGTCGCCCTGTTCCCGCGGCATTATCGCCTGCCGCATGCGCTGCTGCAGGTCGGCGCGCAGCCCGTGCAGTGGATCGTGCATCAGGAAGTCCGCCAACCGCGGCACCCAGGCCGGCCAGCGTGCCGCCAGGGCCTCCAGATCACCATCGCGGCTGACCGCCTCCCCTGCCCGGCCGACGAAGGCGGTCTCGCACAGGACGTTGCGCCACCCCAGGCCGGCCATGCGCAGGCTGAGGTCGACCAGCGCGGCGTTCCAGCCCGCGTAGCTGTCCACGTCCAGGCCACCGGCACGACGGCGCGCGTTGCCACGCACCAGCACCGCGTGGGTGACTGCCGATGGCAGCTCCGGATGCAGCGTCGGCAACGTGGCGCAGGTGTGCGCCAGCAGGGCCGGATCATCGGGTTCGGGATTGATCTCGCCCAACCGTGGCCACGCGGCGGTCTCGCCGGCATTGCACCAGGGGGTTGCGGTGGCGATGGCAGCATCGCGGGCGAAGGCATCCTGCAACTGTTGCAACCAGCCGGGTGACGGCACGCTGTCCGGCGCCAGCACGGCCACGTCCAAGCCATCGCAGGCGCGCAGCATCTCGTCCAGATGGGCAACTTCGCCCAGTGGCCGCGCGCGCCGGGTGTACTCGGCCTGCAGCGGCGTATGCGCCAACCAGTGCTCGACCACGGCCTGCGCACGCGGCCCGGTCTGCGCGTCATCGGCCAACCAGACCGCAGTACCCGGTGCGGTGCCGGCATTCAGTGCGGCCAGGCAGCGGTCGAGCGCGGCATCGTCCACGCACAGCGGCAACAACACGATCGCCCCCATCCCGCCTCCGTGGTTGTCGGTGGCCACAGCCTAGCACTGGGAGGGTATCGGCCGGGTTGCACCCGGCACCCGCGGTAGTGCCGGTCGCTGGCCGGCAACAGCAACAGCAACAGCAAAAGCTGGGTTCCTGGGGTTGGCGGGGTGGGCCCGCCTTCGACAGATCTCCGCGATCTGTTGGACATACCGACGGGGGTCAGATCCGTTTTCCAGAGGAAAACGGATCTGACCCCATTTCCTGATTTCGAAATCTGACAGACAGTCATCCACGCATAGCGTGGATCTACCGTGTCGACCAAGGTCGACACCTACCAACAGCCGCAGGAATCTGTCAGAGGTGGGGCGGTGTGGGTTGGCAGGACCGTTGGCGCCATGGATGGCGCCATCGAGCTT
>DQIG01000107.1 GCA_003525885.1 Stenotrophomonas sp. | reverse complement strand
CGAAGCGGATCAGCGAACCGTCGGCGCGACGCACACCCTTGCGGGTACGCACCACGACGGCGTCATACACTTCACCCTTCTTGACCTTGCCGCGCGGAATTGCATCCTTCACGGTGACCTTGATGATGTCGCCGATACCGGCGTAACGGCGCTTGGAACCACCCAGCACCTTGAAGCACATCACCTGCTTGGCACCCGAATTGTCCGCGACGTCAAGGTAGCTCTGCATCTGGATCATGATTCAGACTCCTTATTCAGCCGCACGCGTGATGACTTCCACCACGCGCCAGTTCTTGGTCTTGGACATCGGAGCAATCTCGGTCACGCGGACGACATCGCCTTCCTTGCAGGCGTTGTCGGCATCGTGGGCGTGCAGCTTGGTCGAGCGCTTGATGTACTTACCGTACAGCGCGTGCTTGACCTGACGCTCAACCAGGACGGTAACCGTCTTGTCCATCTTGTTGCTGACGACACGGCCTTCGACCGTGCGCAGCGTCTTGTTTTCAGTATTGTCGCTCATAGCGGCCATCCTTACTTCGTGCTGCCGAGCAGGGTCTTGACGCGAGCAATCTCGCGACGGACCCGGCGGATGTCGTGGGTCTTCGGCAGCTGGCCGGTGACCTGCTGCATACGGACAGAGAACTGTTCCTTACGCAGGTCGATCAGGTGGGCCTTGAGTTCGTCAGCCGACTTTTCACGGAGAGTTTTGATATCCATCAGCGCACCGTCCGGGTCACGAAAGTGGTGGTGACCGAGAGCTTCGCGGCGGCCAGGCGGAACGCCTCGCGTGCCACTTCCTCGGAAACACCCTCGATTTCATAGATCATGCGGCCGGGCTGGATCTGGGCCACCCAGTATTCCACGTTGCCCTTACCCGAACCCATTCGAACTTCGATGGGCTTCTTGGTGATGGGCTTGTCGGGGAACACGCGGATCCACATCTTGCCACCGCGCTTGACGTAGCGGCTGATCGAGCGGCGGGCCGCTTCGATCTGACGCGCGGTCAGCTGACCGTGGGCGGTTGCTTTCAGGCCGTACTCGCCGAAGCTGACAGCGTTGGCGCTCCAGCTCAGGCCATCGTTACGGCCCTTGTGTACCTTGCGGTACTTGGTTCGCTTGGGTTGCAACATTGTCGTTACCTCGCTTCACGGGCCGGGCGCTGACGGTCACCGCGGTCGCCGCGATCATGACGATCGTTGCGCGACGGGGTGTCGTCCTGCTTTTCCTGGCCAACCTGGGAGAAATCGAAGACTTCGCCCTTGTAGATCCAGACCTTGATGCCGATGATGCCGTAGGTCGTCTTGGCTTCAGCGAAGCCATAGTCGATGTCGGCACGCAGGGTGTGCAGCGGCACGCGGCCTTCGCGGTACCACTCCGAACGGGCGATTTCTGCACCGTTGAGGCGGCCACCCACGTTGACCTTGATGCCCAGGGCACCCAGGCGCATCGCGTTGCCGACCGAGCGCTTCATCGCGCGGCGGAACATGATGCGACGCTCCAGCTGCTGGGCGATCGACTCGGCAACGAGCTGCGCGTCCAGTTCCGGCTTGCGCACTTCGGTGACGTTGATGTGCGCCGGGACGCCCATCATCTCGCTCACTTCCTTGCGCAGCTTCTCGATGTCCTCACCGCGCTTGCCGATCACCACGCCCGGACGGGCGGTGTGGATCGTCACGCGAGCGGTCTTGGCCGGACGCTCGATCAGGATCTTGCTGATGCCGGCCTGAGCCAGCTTCTTGCGCAGCATTTCGCGCACTTTCAGGTCGGCTGCCAGGTAACCAGCGAACTCGGCCTTGTTGGCGTACCACTTGGAGTTCCAGTCCTTGGAAATGCCGAGGCGGATACCAATCGGATGAACTTTATGACCCATGGTCTTTTCCTTATCCGCTTACTTGGCGGCGCCCACAACCACAGTGATGTGGCTGGTGCGCTTGAGGATGCGGGTACCGCGGCCTTTCGCCCGCGCCATGAAACGCTTCAGGGTCGGACCTTCATCAACCATGATGGTCTGAACCTTCAGCTCGTCGACGTCGGCGCCCTGGTTGTTCTCGGCGTTGGCAATTGCCGACTCCACCACCTTCTTGATCAGGTGGGCAGCCTTCTTGTCCGAGAACTTCAGCAGGTTGACCGCACGCTCGGCCGGCAGACCGCGCACCTGGTCAGCGACCAGACGAGCCTTCTGCGGGGAGATGCGCGCAGTGCGCAGGATGGCTTTCGCTTCCATTGTCATCTCTCCTTACTTGCCCGACTTCTTGTCACCACCGTGACCCTTGAAGGTCCGGGTGATGGCAAATTCGCCGAGCTTGTGGCCGACCATGTTCTCGTTGACGAGAACCGGGATGTGGTTCTTGCCGTTATGCACGGCAATGGTGACGCCTACCATGTCAGGCAGGATCATCGAACGGCGCGACCAGGTCTTGATCGGCTTCTTGCTGCCCGCAGCGGCCTCCACCTTCTTGACGAGGTGGTGATCGACGAACGGGCCCTTCTTGAGTGAACGTGCCATGGTCGATTAGCCCCTACGATCGCGGACGATGAACTGCTGAGTGCGCTTGTTATGGCGCGTCTTGTAACCCTTGGTCGGGACACCCCACGGGGTGACCGGATGCGGATTACCCTGGCCGGCCTTCGCCTCACCACCACCGTGCGGGTGGTCAACCGGGTTCATGGCAGCACCACGAACGGTCGGGCGGACGCCGCGCCAACGCTTGGCACCGGCCTTGCCCAGCTTTTCCAGGCTGTGCTCGTCGTTGCCGACTTCGCCGATGGTGGCGCAGCACTCGACCGGAACCTTACGCATTTCACCCGAGCGCAGGCGCAGGGTGGCGTAGATGCCTTCACGAGCCACCAGCTGCACGGCCGCACCAGCGGCGCGAGCGATCTGAGCGCCCTTGCCCGGCTTCAGTTCGATGCAGTGGATGGTGGTACCGACCGGGATGTTGCGCAGCGGCAGGGTGTTGCCAGCCTTGATCGGGGCGTCCGAACCAGCGATCACCTGATCACCAGCCTTCAGGCCCTTCGGGGCGATGATGTAGCGACGCTCACCGTCGACGTAGCACAGCAGAGCGATGTGGGCGGTGCGGTTCGGATCGTACTCGATGCGTTCCACGCGCGCCGGGATGCCCAGCTTGTTGCGCTTGAAGTCGATGATGCGGTAGTGCTGCTTGGCACCACCACCGACGTGACGCACGGTGATGCGGCCATGGTGGTTACGACCACCCGAGCGGCTCTGCGACTCGACCAGTGCGGCGTGCGGAGCACCCTTGTGCAGGTCGGGGGTGACCACGCGCACGGCCGAACGGCGGCCGGGGGAGGTGGGCTTGAATTTCATCAATGGCATGGGATGTACCTCAGGCCTTGGCCGTTACATCGATCGACTGGCCGTCGGCCAGACGAACGTACGCCTTGCGCCAATCGCCGCGGCGGCCAGCACGGTTACGGAAGGACTTGTTCTTGCCCTTGACGTTGACCACGTTGACGGCTTCGACCTTGACGTCGAACAGCTGCTCAACCGCGGCCTTTACATCGGCCTTGGTGGCTTCGTTCGAAACTTCGAAGACATACTGATTGGAGAGTTCCTGCAGGCGCGCGGTCTTTTCGGAGACACGCGGGGCACGCAGCACGCTGAAGATTTTTTCGTTGCTGTTCATGCCAGCCACTCCTCGACCTTCTTGACCGCGTCAGCGGTGATGACGACCGTGTCGGCACCCACCAGCGAGACCGGATCCAGACCCTGGACGTCACGCACCTGCACGTACGGCAGATTGCGGGCGGACAGGTACAGGTGCTCGGACGCTTCTTCAGTGACGATCAGCGGGCGCTTGCCCACTTCTAGGCCGGCCAGCTTGGCGATCAGACCCTTCGTGTTGGTCACTTCGACATCGAAGGACTCCACGATGGTCAGACGGCCCTGACGGTTCAGCTCGGACAGGATCGCGCACATGGCGGCACGGTACTGCTTACGATTGACCTTCTGCTCGAAGCTGCGCGGCTTGGCCGCGAAGGTGACACCGCCGCCGACGAAGATCGGAGCCGTCAGTGCGCCATGACGCGCGCCGCCGCCCTTCTGCTTCTTCGACTTCTTGGTGGTACCAGCCACTTCAGAGCGAGTCTTCTGCGCCTTGGTGCCGGCGCGACCGGCGTTGCGGTAAGCAACGACGACCTGGTGGACCAGATCTTCGCTGAAATCGCGACCGAACACGGCGTCGGAGACCGAGACCTTGTTGTTGCTACCCGTGATAACGAGTTCCATCGTCATCTCTCCTTATGCCTTGCTCGCCGGACGGACGATCACGTCGCCACCCGCCGCGCCCGGAACGGCGCCGCGAACGGCGATCAGACCGCGCTCGACGTCGACCTTGACCACTTCCAGGTTCTGGGTGCTCTGCTGCACCGCACCCATGTGGCCCGACATCTTCTTGCCCGGGAAAACGCGACCCGGGGTCTGGCGCTGACCCAGCGAACCCGGCGCGCGATGCGACAGCGAGTTACCGTGGGTTGCATCGCCCATACGGAAGTTGTGGCGCTTGATGGTGCCCTGGAAGCCCTTACCCTTGGTGACACCCTGGACGTCGACGATCTGGCCGACTTCGAAGATGTCCGCCTTGACTTCGCCGCCAACGGCGAAATCGCCGAGCTGCGCGTCTTCAACGCGGAATTCCCACAGGCCACGACCCGCTTCCACCTTCGCCTTGGCGAAGTGGCCGGCTTCCGGCTTGTTGACCAGGGCAGCGCGACGCGCGCCGACGGTCACCTGCACGGCGCTGTAGCCGTCGGTTTCGACGGTCTTGATCTGCGCGATGCGGTTCGGGGTTGCTTCGATCAGGGTCACCGGGATGGAGCGGCCATCTTCAGTGAACACGCGGCTCATGCCAGCCTTGCGGCCCACGAAGCCCAACGAATACTTCTTCGTCATGGTCGTAGTCCTCAGGTCAGCTTGATCTGAACGTCGACGCCGGCAGCCAGTTCGAGCTTCATCAGCGCGTCCACGGTCTTGTCATTCGGGTCAACGATATCGAGCACGCGCTTGTGCGTGCGGGTCTCGTACTGGTCACGCGCGTCCTTGTCGACGTGCGGGGAAACGAGAACGGTGTAACGCTCGATCTTGGTCGGCAGCGGGATCGGGCCACGCACTTGCGCGCCGGTCCGCTTTGCCGTTTCAACGATCTCGCTGGCCGAACGGTCGATCAGACGATGATCGAACGCTTTCAGCCGGATCCGGATCTTTTGGTCCGCCATGGCGGTAGGTTCCTTCGTTAAAAGAGCGACAGACAAAGCCTCTGGGTTGCCTTGTCCCATGAAATTCCTGAATACGGACGGCCCGCACTCCTGCAGGCCGCCAAGGTCAATCCATAGACCTCAAAAACGTAGGCAGACCAGTTACCCGGCCTGCCCAGACGTAGAAGCATAATGGCACGCAAGGCAGCTGTCAACAGTCGCCTGTTGACGCCGCCTGAATGGCATTGACCCTTCCTGGTCCGGGGAACACAAGGCACATCCTGTGCCTGCTTTCCCATTTGATACGCCCCGATGCCCTACCCAGGCAACATCGGGGCGCAGATACTACCAGATTACTCGATGATCTTCGAGACC
>DQIG01000153.1:3236-3572 GCA_003525885.1 Stenotrophomonas sp. | reverse complement strand
ATGGCGCGGCGGTCGCGCGCGGCCAGCAGCTTCGGTGCGCGGGCACGCAGCACGGACAGGTCTGCTTCGCGGATCGCGCGGCGCACCTCTAGCAACGTGCCGGGGTGCAGGCTGAACTCGCTCAGGCCCAGCGCCAGCAGCAGCGGGGTCATCCGGGCATCACCGGCCATCTCGCCGCAGACCGCCACCGGGATGCGGTGGCGTGCGCCGGTCTCGATCACCATCTGCAACAGCCGCAGCACCGCCGGGTGCAACGGCGAGTACAACTCCCCCAGCGCCTCGTTGTTGCGGTCGGCGGCCAGCAGGTACTGCACCAGGTCGTTGGTGCCGATCGAC
>DQIG01000153.1:0-3078 GCA_003525885.1 Stenotrophomonas sp. | reverse complement strand
GTGCCGATCGACAGGAAATCGACCAGATCGATGAAACTTTCCAGTGCCAGTGCCGCCGCCGGGACTTCGATCATCGCGCCCAGCGGCACGTGCTCGGACACCATGTGGCCTTCGCCGCGCAGCTGTTCACTCAGCTTGAGCATGCGCCGGCGCACCGCCAGCAGTTCCTCGCGGGTGCTGACCATCGGCACCAGCACACGCAGCTTGCCGTAGGCCGAGGCGCGCAGGATCGCGCGCAGCTGGGTGTCGGCCACCTTGGGCCGTGCCAGCGACAGGCGCACGCCGCGCAGGCCCAGGGCCGGGTTCTCTTCGTTGCTCAGGGTCAGGCCGGTGCGATCGGCCTTGTCGGCACCCAGGTCGAGCGTGCGGATGGTCACCGGCCGACCGCTCATGCCCAGTGCGGCATCACGGTAGGTCTGGAACTGCTCTTCTTCGTCCGGCAGTTCGTTGCGCTGCAGGAACAGGAATTCGGTGCGGTACAGGCCCAGTCCCTGCGCACCCAGCGCATGCGCCTGGGTGACGTCCTCCAGCGATTCGGCGTTGGCCAGCAGGGCGATGTCGACCTGGTCGCGGGTACGGCTGGGCTTGCTGCGCAGGCGGCCAAGCTCACGCTGTTCGCGCGCGTGCTCTTTCAGGCGCGCGCGGTAGTCACGCAGGTTGTCGGCCAGCGGGTTGGCGGTGATGCTGCCGTCGGCACCATCGATGATCAGCACATCGCCGTCGGCGACGCGGCTGAGCAGCTGCGGCACGTTGACGATCAGGGGCAGGTGCAGGCTGCGCGCCAGGATCGCGCTGTGCGACAGTGCGCTGCCGGCGGCAGTAACGATGCCGACTACACCCTGCGCCTGCAGCTGTGCCAGTTCGGATGGGGCGATGTTGTCGCAGACCAGGATCTCGCCGGCCAGGCCCTTCATCACCGGAGGGCGTTCGGGTTGCAGGAAGGCGTGGATGCGGCCGATCACATGGTCGAGATCGTCCATGCGGCTCTTCAGGTAGGCATCGTCCATGCCATCGAAGACCTTGGCCAGGCGGTCACGCTGCAGGCGCAGCGCGTAGCCGGCGCTGTACGGACCGCTGCGGATCAGCTCGTCCAGGCCATACAGCAGCTCGGGGTCGTCCAGCAGCAACGCGTGCAGGTCGAGGAACTCGCCCACTTCCTGGTTCAGTGCGCCATGCAGGCGCTGACGCAGCTCGTGCATTTCCGTACGCGCGGCATCCAGTGCACGGTGCAGGCGGGCCAGCTCGGCCTCGACCTGGTGTGTGGCCACGCGTTGCTCGGCCACTTCCAGTGCATGCGGCAGTCGCACGCGTGCCCGGCCCATCGCCGTTCCGCGCGCGGCGCCGTGGCCGGCCAACAGCTGTACCGGCCGTTGGCCGGAAGGGAGCTGGCCGGCGCGTGCGCGTGGCACGCTCAGCTGTCCTCGTCGAAGCGGCGTTCGAACAGGCCGACTACCGCCTCCATCGCGGCGGCTTCATCTTCGCCGTTGATGCGCACGGTGACCGGGGTGCCCTGGCCGGCGGCCAGCAGCATCACGCCCATGATGCTCTTGGCGTTGATCTCACGGCCTTTGGCGGCCATGGTCACGTTGCAGCGGAACGGCGCCAGGGTCTGCACCAGCTTGGCGGTGGCCCGGGCATGCAGGCCCAGGCGGTTGCTGACGGTGAGTTCTCGTTCAAGCATCGTCGACTATCGCTCCATTACGGGTACCCGCCGCGGCTGTGGCGGGCAGTTGATCCAGTCCCTGTTCCGGATAATTCATCACCCGCAGCAACATCGGCAGGCTCAGCGCCGACACCCGGCGAACCGGGGTCCCCAGCCGGGCCAGCTGCCCGGCAAGGTTGGCGGGGCTGGCGCCGTACAGGTCGGTCAGGATCAGCACGCCCTCACCACTGTCGACCCGCCGCAGAGCGGCCGAGGCGAGCGGGAGCAGGGCGTCCATGTCTGCGTCGAACGGTACTTCGAAAGCTTCGGTTTTCAGCGGCAATTGCCGCAGGAGCCGGGTCGCCACGTCAAGCAGGGCGGTCCCGACCCCGGGATGTGTTACGAGGAGAATGCCACAGGTCATTACTGCACGTTAACAGGTCAAGGTGAATCGGCGATAGCAGCAGATGAGGGGCACTGTGTCCCGTATTCAGTGTTGCTCGCAGGGAAGCCCTTTTCCATTGAAAAAGAGATCCGACCCCATGCGTTTTTCGATGCCTGGCAGAGATTCATCCACGCATGGCGTGGATCGTGTCGACCAATGTCGACACCCACCAACAGCACACGGAATCTGTCAGAGGCGGGGTGGGTCCGGTTGCGGGGGTGTCCGCGGCATGGATGCCGCGGCCAAGGCCCCACGGATGGGTTTACGGCGTCCCCCGTAACCGGACCCGCCCCGCCATCCCACCGAATGCCGCTTCTGCTTTTGCTTTTGCTGTTGCCGGCCAGCGGCCGACCCCCTCAATCCTGTTCGCGGTGGTACGTCGCCACGTCTTCCCAGCCCATCTCGCGGGCATGCCGGGCCATGCGCTCGGCCAGGAACACCGAGCGATGCTTGCCGCCGGTGCAGCCGAATGCCACGGTCACGTAGCTGCGGGTGCCATCGCCCAGTTTCGGCAGCCAGGTATCGAGGAAATCCATCAGCTGGGTCAGGTAGCGCTGCACGTCCGGCTGCGCCTCCAGGTAATCGCGTACGCCCGGTTCGCGGCCGCTGAGCGCGCGCAGGTCCGGGTCCCAGTGTGGATTGGGCAGCACGCGGGCGTCGAACACGAAGTCCGCCTCGGCGGGCACACCGCGCTTGTAGGCGAACGATTCGAACAGCAGCGACAGGCCGGTGGCGTGGTCCATCGCGAACTCGGTGATGATCCGCCGCCGCAGCTGATGCACGTTGAGGTTGCTGGTATCGATCACCGCATCGGCCTCTCGGCGCAACGGCGCGGTCAGCTCGCGCTCGCGGGCGATCGCTTCGGGCAGCGACAGGCCCAGCTGGCTCAGTGGATGGCGACGACGGGTGTCGGCGTAGCGCTTGAGCACCGTTTCATCGCTGGCCTCGAAGAACAGCACCTTCACTTCCACGCCGGCATCGGCGGCCAGCT
>DQIG01000382.1 GCA_003525885.1 Stenotrophomonas sp. | reverse complement strand
TCCTACACCAACACCCAGAACCCGCCGCGTTACATGGTCAACCTGACCCTGGGCTCGCGCCTGTTCGACGAACGGCTGACCTTCGGCACCCGCGTGGTCCACAACGCCGGCCCGATCAGCAAGCTGGACAAGGACTGGAACGTGGGACTGTCGGCGATCCAGCAGCTGTACCGGCCGAACACGCTGGTGGACCTGTTTGCCAGCTGGAGCTTCAACGAGCAGCTGTCGGTGGAAGCCGGCGTGGACAACCTGACCGACCGTTACTACCTGGACCCGCTGGCTCTGGGCGTGATGCCGGCTCCGGGCCGCACCGCGCGACTGGCGTTGACCTGGAAGTACTGATCGGCGGGCGACCTGCCTGAGGGGGGGGATCCCTTTCCTGCGGAAAGGGCTCCGACCCCATCGGGCCCCGACCGCCCTCGGTGGGTGCGGACCTTGGTCCGCACCGCTTCCGCCGTGCGATCGCCAGCGCCGGGCCATGCCCGGCGTCTGTTTACAGCCCGGTCGCGGCCTTCACCGCATCTTCGTGCAGCGACTCGTTGAGCTCATCCACTACGGTGCTCCACGCCGCATCGGCCTGCAGCGATTCAGACAGGAACTGGCGCTGGGCATCGTTCCAGTACGGTGCCTCGACCACTTCGACGTCGGTGGCCAGCTGGTGCTCGCGGATGAAGCGGGCGATGCCCTCGGCGCTGGCGTCCAGGCCCAGCTGCAGGAACAGGTTGGTCATGCGCGGTTCGGTGGTGATCATCGTCGGTTCCGGTGGAAGAAGGGGATGGCCCATTATCGGTGCACATGGGCTTGGGGAAACCCCTGCGGCGGACGTCTACAGCAGGACGACCCTCCTGGCATTCCCCCATGAACGCACACATCGCTCCCGAAGACAGCCGCAGCCTGCGGCTCAAGGCCGCCACCCGCGACAGCCACGGTGCCTTGGACAAGCGCATCATGGCCGGCGACATCTTCGCCGACCGCGGTAATTTCGCCCGTTTCCTGCGCGTGCAGTACCGCTTCCACCGCAGCATCGATGCGCTGTATGCCAACCCTGCGCTGGACGCATTGCTGCCCGATCTCGGTGAGCGCCGCCGCCTGACGCAGGTCGGGCGCGATCTGCAGGACCTGGAACAGACCCTGCCTGGCGCGGACATCGACGCGCTGCCCTCGGACCTCGCGCTGCCGGCTGCGTTGGGTTGGCTGTACGTGGCCGAAGGCTCCAACCTCGGCGGCACCATTCTGTACAAGATGGCCGCCAAGCTTGGCCTGGATCGTGACTTCGGTGCCCGTCACCTGGCCGCGCATCCCGATGGCGCAGCGCGCCACTGGCGTGAGTTCACCGCTGCGCTGGACGCGGTACCGCTGAGTGCCGAGCAGGAGCAGCAGGTGATCGATGCAGCCGACGCCGCGTTCCGCAGCGTGCACGGCCACGTCGAAGTGGAATTCGCCTGATGCACGGCGCGCGCCCACAGGTGCAGCGCTGATGCGCTGGCTCTGGTTCGCGCTGGGCTGGCTGATGGTCGGCCTCGGGGTGATCGGCGCGTTGCTGCCGGTGATGCCGACCACCATCTTCCTGATCCTGGCCGTGGGCTGCTTCGCGCGTAGCTCGCCGAAGTTCGAGCAGCGCCTGCTGGCGCATCCGCGCTACGGCCCGTCACTGCGGCTGTGGCGTGAGCAGGGCGCGGTGTCGCGCAAGGGCAAGGCGTTCGCCAGTGCCGGCATGGCGGTGGGCTTCGCGTTGTTCTGCTGGGGCGCGCATCCGTCGTGGCGCTTGTTGTTGGGCGTGGGCCTGTTCTTCGCGGTCAGCGCCGGCTATGTGCTCAGCCGTCCGGCGCCGCGCATGGAGCCCACGCCACTGGTGGAAGTGGACGACGCCAATGATCCGCGCGTGGCCCGTCGTCGCGCAGCGACCCCTGAAGCTGATGGAAACCGAGACGATGCTGCCTGCTGACCTGGCCCCTGTGGCCGCCCCCGCATTGACCCCATGGGGCATGTACCTGGCTGCCGACATTGTGGTGAAGGGGGTGATGATCGCGCTGGCACTGGCATCGCTGGCCACCTGGACCGTGCTGCTGGCCAAGGGCTGGGAGCTGGCCCGGCAGGCCCGGCAGCTGCGTGCAGCGCGCGCGCTGTTGCTGCAGGCGCCGAGCCTGCCCGGCGAGAGCGCAGATGCCAGTGTGCAGCGGGGCATCGCGCGGGCGATGCTGGACGCCGCCCGTACCGAACTCCACCTGTCGCAGGATCTCGACAGCCGTGACGGCACCAAGGAACGCGTCGCCTCGCGCCTGGACCGCATTGAACTGGAAACCGCGCGCGTGCAGCGGCGCGGTATCGGCGTGCTTGCCAGCATCGGCGCGGTGGCGCCGTTCGTCGGCCTGTTCGGCACGGTGTGGGGCATCATGAACGCCTTCCGCGGCCTGGCCAACGTGCAGCAGGCAACCCTGGCCGCCGTCGCGCCCGGCATTGCCGAAGCGCTGATCGCCACCGCCATCGGCCTGTTCGCGGCGATTCCGGCCGTGGTGGCATTCAACCGCTACTCGCACGATATCGACCGCCTGGCGATCCGTTTCGAAAGCTTCATCGAAGAATTCTCCAACATCTTGCAACGTCAGGCACGCTAATGGCCGGCTCATCGATGCGCGGGGGCCGTACCCGCAAATTCAAGTCAGAGATCAACGTCGTGCCTTACATCGACGTGATGCTGGTGCTGCTGATCATCTTCATGGTCGCCGCCCCCATTACCAATCCGAGCGTGATCAACCTGCCGACCGCCGGCAAGTCCACGCAGCCGCCGGCCGACTACATCGAAATCGCCTTGAAGCCCAACACCCAGGCCACGATCCGCATCAACGGCCCCAAGAGCGGCGGCAAGAAAGCCGAAACCGTGACCGGCAAGGTCGACCTGGCTGAACGCCTGCAGGCATTGCACGCCGACAACCCGGACCTGGCAGTGATGATCTCGGCCGACAAGGAAATCAAGTACGACGAGGTGGTGCAGGTGATTTCCGAAGTGAAAAAACAGGGGATCGCGCGCGTCGGCCTGGCCACCAAGTAAGCAGCTACCAAGCAGTCACCATGAGCGACAACTCTCCGTACAACATCCCCAAGCCTCCCGGCCGCTGGCGCGCCATCGCGCTGGCGCTGGTGATGCACGTCGCGCTATTCCTGTTCTTCTGGATCGGCATCCGTTGGCAAAACGAGACGCCGTTGACGGTCGAGGCCGAGATCTGGGATCCGCAATACAAGGAAGCGGCGCCCCTGCCCGTACCGCCGCCCCAGCCGGAACCGCAACCCGAGCCGCAACCGAAAATCCAGCCCGAGCCGAAGCCCGAGCCGCCCAAGGTAATCGACGAGCCCAAGGTCGAGAAGCCCGATATCGCCCTGGAAAAAGAGAAAAAGCGCAAGCAAGAGCTGGAGCAGAAGCAACAGCAGGAAAAGGCCGATAAGGAAAAGCAGGAACGCGAGAAGAAAGAAAAGCTCGAAGCCGAGAAGCAGAAGAAACTGAAGGAAGACAAGCAGAAAGAGGACGAGGCCAAGAAAAAAGCCGATGCCGAGAAGCAAGCTGCCGACAAGAAGAAACAGCAGCAGGCCGCCGCTGACGCCAAGGCTGCCGAACAGCGCCGCCAGGACGACTTGAAGCGCATGATGGGCCAGGCTACCAGCAGCACCGGCGGCAATGGCACGGCCGAGAAGTCGCAAGGACCGCGCGGCAACCCGGATTACGCCAATAAACTGCGCGCCAGGATCCGTTCCAACACGATTTTCGACGTTCCCGGCGACCTCAGCGGAAACCCAGCCGTGGAGTACACTGTCGAACTCTTCCCGGATGGCACGGTGCGCAGCGTGCGCAACAACAAATCGTCCGGTGTGCCGGGCTTTGACGATGCAGTGCGCCAAGCCATCATGAAGTCGCAGCCGTTCCCGCCGGACAAGGATGGCAAGGTGCCGTCCAGCTTCACCTTTACCCACAAACCGAAAGATCAGTAAACGATGAGAAATGTCCGTTACCTGACCAGCATTGCAGTAGCCGCCGTCGGCCTGGCATTTGCGCCGGCCTCGCAGGCGCAGTTGCGCTTCGAAATCACCGGCGTGGGCGCCACCCAGATCCCCATCGCCATCACCGCCTTCCCCGGCGAAGAAGCCGCGCCGCAGCAGATCACCGCCATCATCAAGGCCGACCTGGCCCGCAGCGGCGTGTTCAAGCTCATCGACAACAGCGATGCACTGTCGGATTCGTCCACCATCAACTACGCCGACTGGCAAAAGCGCGGCGCCAACGCGCTGGCCGTGGGCAGCGTACAGCGCCTGGCCGATGGCCGCTTCGACGTGCGCTACCGCCTGTTCGACACCGTGCAATCGAGCCAGCTCTCGGCACTGTCCTTCGGCAGCCAATCGCAACTGATCCGCCTGACCGCGCACAAGATCGCCGACGACATCTACCAGAAACTGACCGGCATCCCGGGCATCTTCTCGACCCGCATCGCCTACGTCACCAAGTCGGGCAGCGAATACCGCCTGGAAGTGGCCGACGCCGATGGCGAAGGCAACCAGGTCGCGCTGCGCTCGAACGAACCCATCATTTCGCCCTCCTGGTCGCCCGACGGCACCAAGGTGGCCTACGTTTCGTTCGAAGCCAAGAAACCCATCGTCTACATCCAGAACCTGGTGACCCGCCAGCGCTCCATCGTCGCCAACTTCAAGGGCAGCAACTCGGCCCCCTCCTGGTCGCCGGACGGCTCGCGCCTGGCGGTGGCACTGTCGCGCGACGGCCTGACCCAGGTCTACGTCATCAATGCCGACGGCTCCGGCCTGCGCCGCCTGACCAACACGTCCGGCATCGATACCGAGCCGCGCTTCTCGCCTGACGGCGGCAGCATTTACTTCACCAGCGACCGCAGCGGCGGCCCGCAGATCTACAAGGTGAGCGTGGACGGCGGCAACGCCCAGCGCGTCACCTTCAATGGCAGTTACAACATCAGCCCGCGTATTTCGCCCGACGGCAAAACGCTGGCCTTCATCTCGCGCCGCGACGGCCGCTTCCAGCTGTACGCGCTGGACCTGACCAATGGCCAGGAGCAACGCCTGTCGGACACCGACCGAGACCAATCGCCCAGCTTTGCCCCCAACGGCAAATACATTATGTACGCGACGGAAGCTGGTCGTCGCGGATCCCTTGCCATCGTATCCGTCGATGGCCGTGTCAAGCAGCGTCTGACAACGCAAGTCGGTGATATCAGGGAACCGACTTGGGGTCCGTTCATGAAATAAAGAAATCTAACATTCACATTCATCACGACAAGGAGAAATCCAAAATGCGTACCATCAGCACCCTCGCCCTCATCGTCTCCAGCGCTGTTCTGCTGGCCGCTTGCTCCTCCACCAAACTGGACGACAAGAACGCACCCGTTGAAAACCGCGCCGGTTCCGGCACCGGCGCCGACATGCGCGCCGTCGGCACCGTCAACGCCGGTTCCGCCGACCCGCTGAACGACCCGCAAGGCGTTCTGGCCAAGCGCAGCGTCTACTTCGACTACGACAGCTACACCGTCAAGGACGAATACCGCGCTGTGGTTGAAAACCACGCCAAGTACCTGGTTGCCCACAAGGACCGCAAAGTGATCATCCAAGGCAACACCGATGATCGCGGCGGCGCCGAGTACAACCTGGCCCTGGGCCAGAAGCGTGCAGAAGCCGTGCGCAAGGCACTGGTGCTGCTGGGCGTGTCGGAATCGCAAGTCGAAGCCGTATCCTTCGGCAAGGAAAAGCCTAAGGCCCTGGGCCAGGACGAAGCTTCCTACGCTGAAAACCGTCGCGCCGACATCGCTTATCAATGATCGACATGCGTACCGCTTTCAAACTGAAATCGGTAACTGTGGCGGCCGTGCTGGCCGCCA
>DQIG01000312.1 GCA_003525885.1 Stenotrophomonas sp. | reverse complement strand
GCTACCGCCACAACGATATCGCTGAGCCGGAGCCGCTGTGGGTCGATCACAGTGCGGCGCAGACCCGGCTGGTCATGCTCGACGATGGCGTGGCAGAGCCGATCCGGATCAGCGCCGATGGGCAGCGCATCGAGGATGACGTGCCGGTGGTCTACACGCTGCGCCAGCCCCGGGCCTGCGCCGTCGAACCCAGCACGATGGACGGCAGCTGCCGCGCCGCCGGCAGCCATTGCATCGCGCAGCTACCCACGGCTTCATCCGGCCAGGCCAAGCGTGCGTGCAGCGAAGGCGTTGGCGCCGGGTGCTCGACGTTGCTGCGACTGATGCGTGATGGCGGCGCAGCGACGGCAACCGACGACGTCGGTGCCACGCGATTCGAGCGCCCGCCCGCCTGCCGCGAACACACACCCGGGCATGACCCGCAGGCCTGCGAAGCACTGACCGACGATGCGCTGGCCGCCGCCATGCAACGGGCAAGCGAACGCCTGCAAAGGGAAGACGAAGACACGCTGGATTCGCCGCTTCCGGCCGACGCACGCGATCACCTGCAGCAGCTGTGCCTGCAGCATCGCGGTGGCCGCTTCTGCGTGGAAGTGGCCGCACAACAGTTGATCGCACTGGAACCCGCGCTGGCGGTGCAGGCCCTGCAGGTCGTCTGCGATGCAGGCCGCACCAGTGCCTGCGAACGTGTCGCGCCGCTGCGCGATCTCGGTGCCGATCTGCGCCTGGTGCCGGCCCGGCAGGTGCCCTGTGGCCGCTACCAGGCCGATGGCGGCGTGATCGACAGGCTCGACTTCGGCGATGGCACGCGCGGCCGATTGGATGACGGCGCCATCCACCTGCAGCAGGACGGCGAAACCCTCATCCTGCGCCAGCTGGGCAACGGCGACCTGCTCGGCATGGATACGCAGACCGGTTACCAGCGCTACCAACCGGTGCCCGGCACGGCACAATGCTCGCCCCCGCGCGAGGGCCATGGTTCGCCGTAGCGCCTGGAGTGTTCCGTTCGATCGTCAAGGAGACGACATGCTTTCACCCGCACCGCGCCGCCGCTGGCTGGCCTGGGGGTTGCTGCTGGCCGCGCCGATGGCCGCCGCACAGTCGCCGCAATGCGGCCTGTTCAAGGCCGACGAAGGCAGCGGTACGCTGCGCATCAGCTCACCGAACCGCGGCGAGCAGAAACACTTCGGCAGTGCGCCGTCTCCGGTCGCGTTCCAGCAGATCGACGGAAAACTGCAGCTGGTGAACCTGCAATACGGCCTGCCGAGCGCGCTGCAGGTGCGCGATCGCGGCCGCACGGTCGAGGTGGATGGCATGGTCTACATCCTGCAGGCCCCCGCACAATGCGCCGCAGCCGCCACTCCGGCTGAAGGCAGCTGCCTGGCCGATGCGGCGGCGTTTCTGGGCAACCGCCACGAAGCGACCCCGGCCGCGCTGGAAGCAGGGTGCCGGGAAGGCGTGCCTGGCATGTGCCTGCAACTGGCTGATCGTTGGCATGAGGAGGCCAAACCCACGGTCGCGGCCGATCCCGCCCTGGCAAAGGCAGCGCTCGACGCCGCCCTGTCCGGCATCGAACTCCCTGCCGCCTGTCGCGACGGTGGCTTCGAACAGGAAACCCCGGCGTGTGCCGCCGCACTCGAGGCCGATCCCGCAGTGCAGGAGCAGCTGGTCAAGGCGGCGATGACGGCAGCCATGACCGAAGCCATGGTGACGATGACGGCGCCGACCGTGCCGGTGATCATTCCGGCTGAGCGGCGGCAACAGTTGTTGCGGCTGTGCCGCGAAGTACCGGACGGCAGTTTCTGCACCCGCGTGGCTGAGCTGTCCTGGGAGGCCGGAGATACCCAGCAGGCGGTGCAGGCCCTGGCTGCGGCCTGTACCCCCGGCAATGACACCGCCACCTGCCAGCGCCTGCCGGCGCTGCAGGCGGTGGGTGCATCGTTGCAACCGCAGCCGGCAACGGTCCTGCCCTGCGGCAATTACCGGTCCGACGGCGGCCTGATGGACACGCTGGATTTCGGCGATGCCGGCCTGGTCGGTGTCGGCTGGAGCAGCCATCTTCGTGCGCGCGTCGAAGAGGGCGACATCCGCATCCACCACGACCGGGACGGCGACTTCGTGCTGCGCCCGCTGCCCGGCGGGCAGCTGCTGGGCCTGGATAACTGGACGCGCTTCCAGGTGTTCGTCCCCACCGGAGAGGGCCCGACCCGGTGCAGTGCGCCGAAGCAGTTCAGGGTGCTGCCACTGCCACAGGATTGCCCGCTGGCACTGGCCAACGAGGACGGTGCCGACGCCTGCTGCGCGCAGGGCAAGCTGCAGGGCTGCAACATTCTCGGCAACCGCCTTGCGCTGTCCGGGAACTGGCTGCAGGCCGCCGCGCACTACACCACGGTCTGCCGCGCTGGCGTCCGCGAAGGGTGCGAGAACCTGGTCACCGCGCAGGGCAACGGTGCCGAAGTGAACGCACGAGCAGTCCTGGAGCAACTGTGCAAGGCCGACCGCAGCGGCCTGCATGTGGCCTGCGATGTGCTCGAAACCCAGAACTGGGAGCTGATCACGCTGGGCGGTGCCCTGCAGAAGGTGGTTGACGAGGCGGCGGTGGACGACACTCCGGTACCGCGCAACCCCAACCGCAATCGCTGAGCCGGCCAGGGCCTGTCCGCAGCTTCGGGCGGGCCCTGCGGTAAAGTACGCGCCATGAACGAATTCGAGCGCGTGCGCGCCTACCTCACCGACCTGCAGGACCGCATCTGTGCGGCGATCGAGGCCGCCGATGGCCAGGCCCGCTTCCAGGAAGACCTGTGGCAGCGGGCCGAGGGCGGTGGCGGGCGTACCCGCGTGCTGCGTGACGGTGCGGTGTTCGAGCAGGCCGGCATCGGCTTCTCCGACGTGGCCGGCAGCCGCCTGCCGCCGTCGGCCTCGGCCAACCGCCCG
>DQIG01000313.1 GCA_003525885.1 Stenotrophomonas sp. | reverse complement strand
CCGACCCCGCCGCCGCTGCCGGCTGCGCCGGTCGCTGCGGAAGAAGCCAAGCCCGCCGCGGCCGAGCGCGATGACGCCGGTACCGTGGTCGGCGCGATGCAGAGCTCCAATGCCGTGCACGCCGAACAGGCGCTGGCCGTCGGTGGCGTCAAGGCCGTGCCGGCCGTGCGTGCGATGGCACGCAAGCTGGGCGTGGACCTGAGCCGCGTGCCTGCCACTGGCACCGATGGCGCGGTCACCATGGCCGACGTCAAGCAGGCCGCCGCCAACGGCAGCGCCAAGCTCGGCGCTGCTCCGGCACCGGTCGCTGCCGCCGCATATGCCGCGCCGGCCCCGGCGCAGGTGTCTGCCCCGGTGCAGAGCGAAGCCCGCACCCCGCTGTCTGCCGCCGGCAAGCCGATGCGCACCCAGCCGCCGGGCGTGGTCGCCAAGGGCCAGCCGGAACCGCTGAAGGGCGTGCGCCGCAACATGGCCCGCGTGATGGCCGATGCGCACAGCAAGGTCGTGCCGACCACGCTGAACGACGACGCCGACATCCACGCCTGGCTGCCGGGCAACGACGTCACCGCGCGCCTGGTGCGTTCGATCGTGGTCGCCGCGCAGAAGGTGCCGGCGATGAACGCCTGGTTCGACGGCGAAGCGCTGACCCGCACCCTGCATGCGCAGGTGGACATCGGCATCGCCGTCGATACCGACGATGGCCTGTTCGTGCCGGCCCTGCGCAATGCCGACATGCTTGATGCACGCGGCATCCGCGAAGGCGTCAACCGCCTGCGCGAGCAGGTGGAATCGCGTTCGATCGCCGCCTCGGAACTGAGCGGCTACACCATCTCGCTGTCCAACTTCGGCATGTTCGCCGGCCGCTATGCGACCCCGGTCGTGGTGCCGCCGTGCGTGGCCATCGTCGGTGCCGGCCGTGCCCGCCACCAGATGACCCCGGTGATGGGCGGCGTGGAAGCGCACAAGGTGATCCCGCTGTCGGTCACCTTCGACCACCGCGCGGCTACGGGTGGTGAAGCCGCCCGCTTCCTGCGCGCGATGATGGACGACCTGGCGCTGGCCAGCTGATCCAGATGATCGGTGGGTGCCAACCTTGGTTGGCACATGAATTGGAAAAACGCCGGGCACTGCCCGGCGTTTTTTTATGCCCGCATCCACGCATGGCGTGGATCTACACAATGCGGGCGATCAATCGCGCGCGACCATGCCCTCGGCACGGCTGTAGATGCGCAGGCGATGGCCATCCGGATCGGTACCGACGAAGGTGTGGCCGAACTCCAGCGTCACCGGCGCCTGCAGGATCTGCACACCGAGTGCGCGCCACGCATCGTGCGTCTGCTGCACCGTCTCGGGGTTGGCGACCACCATCGCCAGTTCGGCGGCGCCGGCCTGCGCGGACACCGGCGGTTGCACATCGTCGCGCTGCCACAGGCCGAGTGCGGCACCATCGCCGAGCAGGAACAGAGCAAAGCCGGGCGACTGCTCGACCGGCGGCTTGCCGAGAATGCCGCTGTAGAAGGTGGCGCTGGTGGCGACGTCGCGCACGTACTGCAGCAGGGTGCTGGGCTTGAACATGGGGAGGCTCCGTTGTTGGGAGCGATCATGGTGGTACGGCCCTGCTGACAGTTTCTGTCAGTAGCGTCGAGATTGCTCGACAGCTGTTGTCCTTGCCTTGGTAGATGTCGAGATTGCTCGACAGCTGTTCGCGAAGATCAAGGGCAGTCGAGCAAGCTCGACTTCTACCAGAGCTAAGAGCAAAGGCCGCCAACCCATCACGCCCGCAGCAGGAAACGAAGCGCGGAAGCAGGCGGACAAGCCCGACGCTACGAACGGTCCAGCCAGTCCGGGGCGATGCCCTGCGCCTTCTGCCAGCGCCGCAACAACGTGGCGCGCGGCACAAGGTAGTGGTCCTGCAGCGCGCGCACCTGGCGGATGCGGTCCAGCCTGAAATGGCGGAAGTCCTCGCGGCCCTCGCACCACGCCGCCAGCATCGGTACTTCATCGAAGTAGGCCAGCGCGAACGGCCACACAATGCGCTCGGTGCGCTGGCCGTGCGCGTCCTGATAGCCGAACTGCAGCCGTTGCTGTGCACTTACCGCTTCGCGCACCGTCTGCAGGCGTGCAGGCGGCACCTTGGCCGCAGCGCGCGAAGGGCCCACGCGCAGGCCACTGTCACGCAGTGCCTCGCGGCGCGCCGCAGGCAACACATGGGCGATACGCGCCAGGGCGTCACGTGCAGCTTCAGCCAACGCCGGCTCGGTGCGCGCGGCAACCCAGCGCAGGCCCAGCACCAGCGCATCGATCTCAGCCGGTGGCAGCGTCATCGGCGGCAGTGTGTCACTCGGCGCCAGCAGGTAGCCGACGCCAGCCTCGCCACGCAGGTCAGCGCCCTGCTCGCGCAGCGTTTCGATATCGCGGTACAGCGTGCGCAGGCTGATGCCCAACGCTTCGGCCAGTACCTGCCCGGCCACCGGCCGCCGATGACGGCGCAGCAGCTGCTGCAACTGGGTCAAGCGCAGTGCACGCGACATCAGCCGACCAGCGCGCTCGATGCCACCACGTGCTCGCCCGGCTGCGGGGCCAACGCGGCCTCGACCAGCGCCTTGGCAATTTCAGCAGCCGGATTGATCCGCCAGGCCCGTGGCAGTGCCGGCCCCAGTGCACCCAGCACCTTCAACGCCAGACGCTCGCCACGGCGCACCTCGGTGCGCTCGCCACCGATCAGGCCTGGGCGGACCAGGGTCAACGAATTGAAGCCCAGTGCACGAAGGTCGCGCTCCAGCTCGCCCTTCACCCGGCTGTAGAAGATCGACGACTGCGGGTTGGCGCCGGCGGCGGAATTCAGCACGTAGGCCTGCGCACCCTGTGCCTGTGCCAGGCGGGCGAACGCCAGCGGGTAGTCATGGTCGATGCGATGAAAGGCCTCGCGGCTTCCGGCCTGGGCAATGGTGCTGCCCAGCGCGCAGATGACTGCATCCACGCGCGCCCACCCGGCTGCGGCGGGCAGCGCATCGAAGGCCAGTACCGGGTTCTCCAGCTTCCCGTGGGTCACGCCCAACGGGCGACGGGTCGGGGCGATCACGGCGCTGCAGCGCGGGTCGTCCAGCAGCCTGGGCAGGGTCAGCCCACCGACCAGGCCGGTCGCCCCCAGCAACATCACGCGCATCACCACCTCCACTGCGGCATCCTGTCGCCCATCCTAGCTGTTCAAGCCGTCGGCGGCCGCGCCGATATGCTGGAACCAGTCCCTGCCAGCCCCCAGGATTCGCTCCATGACGGACCAGCCCGACCACCGCCCTGCCCCCGGTACTGCCCTTGGGCCGCCGGCACGCGTGCGCGCGGTGGTGGACGATGGGCTGGGTGACCGCGTGGTGCTGCAGGGCGGCGGTGGCGTGGCCCTGCAGCAGCTGTTCGCCGGCGCCGATGCGCCGGAGCCGCTGCTGGCGGCGTTCGCCAACGGCATGGCCACCCTGCCCGGCGAGCTGGGCGACATGGGCGACCGCCTGCAATCGGCGCAGGCCAGTGCCGATTGGCCGCGCTACGGGCGCGCGATGCGGCAGTTGATCGACAAGTACATCCGCACCATCGAACAGCATTCTCCGGATGGGCAGCCGGAAAGCCTGCGCCTGTCCGAGCAGCTGCGCCTGCTGCTGGGCGGCGCCGTGGTCGCCCTGCTGCAGCACGACCCGGATCTGCGCGAACAAGCGCAGGCACTGGCCATGCACCTGCGCCAGTGGCAGCCAGGTACGGCGCTGGAACCGATCGAACAGGGCGTGCGCGAACTTGGCCACCAGGTCGGCGTGCGCGCCGAGAGCTGGCAGGAGCAGCAGGCCTTGCTGCTGGAGCTGTTCGCGTTGCTGCTGGAGAACGTGAGCGAGCTGCTGGACGATCGCAGCTGGCTGCAGGGCCAGATCGCGGCGGTGCGCCAGCTGCTGGACGGGCCGCTGGAAGCTGAGGCGGTCGAGCGCACCCGTGCCGAACTGCGCGAAGTGATCTACAAACAGGGCCTGCTGCGCCAGGGCATCGACGATTCGAAGGCGGCGATGCGTGGGTTGATGGGCGAGTTCATTGAACGCATGGATGGCATGGCCACCAGCACCGGCGAATACCACGACCGTATCGGCAGCTACGCGCTGCAGCTGCGTGAGGCGCGCAGCATCGCCGACCTCAACCAGCTGCTGCAGGACGTGATGCGCGACACCGGCAAAGTGCAGCAGCAGGCTGCACAGGCCCGCGATCACCTGGCCAATGCGCGGCAGGAAGTGGAACGTGCAGAGCAACGCATCGCCGAGCTTGAGCAGGAGCTGCGTGCCGCCGGCGATCTGGCGCGCATCGATCCGCTGACCCAGGCGCTGAACCGCCGTGGCCTGGACGAACTGCTGCAGCGCGAGCTGGCCCGGGCCGCGCGCAACAACTCAGCACTGGGCGTGGCGGTGATCGACCTGGATGATTTCCACCAGACCAACGACGCGCACGGCCACGCTGGCGGTGACGCGCTGCTGCAGCACCTGGTCGCCGTGTGCAAGCTGCTGCTGCGCGCCACCGACGGCATCGCGCGGCTGGGCGGCGACGAGTTCGTACTGGTACTACCGGAGACCCAGGGCGCCGACAGCATGGCCACCGTGCAGCGCCTGCAGCGCTCGCTGGCCCATCGCGTGCTGACCGTGCAGGACCGCCGCGTGCCCGTGCATTTCAGCGCAGGGCTGGCGCAATGGCAGCCCTGCGACGATATCGAAACCCTGCTGCGGCGCGCCGATGATGCGCTGTATGCGGCCAAGCGCCAGGGCAAGAACCGGGTGCAGGCGGGGTGATCTGACCCCGAGGGTCTACGGGCTTACTTCCCGCGCAGCTTCTGGAAGCCGGTCACCACCGCCAGCACGATGGCACCGGCGATGATCCCGACCACCATGTTGCCCGCCGCACTGACCAGCCAGCCCCACTGGCCTTCGCCACCCAGTGCCTGCACCGCGTGGTGCAAGGCCGGCACGTTGTGCACCAGGATGCCGCCACCGACCAGGAACATCGCGATGGTGCCGGCCACCGACAGGAACTTCATCAGCCACGGCGCCGAGGCGACCAGGCCGCGACCGAAGGCGGCAATGGCGCCGCCCTTGCGCGACAGGTACAGGCCGACGTCGTCGAGCTTGACGATGCCCGCCACCAGTCCGTAGACGAACACGGTCATGGCCACCGCGACCACGCTCAGGGTGAGGATCTGATTGGTGAAGGACGCGGTAGCGACCACGCCCAGCGTCAGCACGATGATCTCGGCCGAGAGGATGAAATCGGTGCGGATCGCGCCCTTCACCTTGTCCTTCTCCCACGCAACCATGTCCACCTGCGCATCGGCCAGCGCCTTGCGGCGTTCGGTCTGGCGCTCGGCATCGTCGTCGGAGGAATGCAGAAAGCGGTGCGCCAGCTTCTCCACGCCTTCGAAACAGAGGAAAGCACCGCCGATCATCATCAGCGGCACGATCAGCGGCACGTTCCAGCCCCGGCTGTGCAGCCACGCCTCCAGCGCACTGATCGCCAGGGCGGCCGGCACCAGGATCACCTTGTTCACCAGCGAGCCCTTGGCCACCGCCCACACCACCGGCAACTCGCGGTTGGCGTTGACCCCGGTGACCTGCTGCGCGTTCAGCGCCAGGTCGTCGCCCAGCACGCCCGCGGTCTTCTTCGCCGCGACCTTGGTCAGCACCGAGACATCGTCGAGCAGGGAGGCGATATCGTCGAGCAGGGCGAACAGGCTGGCACCGGCCATGGGGCGTCCAAGAAAGGGAATGCACCGATTCTGACCGATCCGCCGGTCCCTGCGATAGCCGCGGGTTCACTGCGTGCCCACCGCGCCCCGGCGACACTGCGGTATCCGGACATTGCCGGCCAGCGACCGGCACTACCGTCTTTGCCGCATGGGAGTCCCGCTTGAGCAATCCGCCCACCGCCAATGGCAATCCCCCGCTGGTCAAAGGCATGAACCGGCGCAGCCAGATCCTGCGCCTGCTGATGCGCTACCGCCATTCGGGCGTGTTCTCGGGCATGAACCTGGACGCCGCAAGCAACCAGGCCGACGTACCGGCCGACGGCAACCCGGAACAGTTCGTCAGCGACCTGGAGGCGCTGGGGCCGACCTTCGTCAAGCTGGGCCAGATGCTGTCCACCCGCCCGGACATGGTGCCGGTGGAGTTCGCCACCGCGCTGGAGCGCATGCAGGAAAAGGTGGCCGAGATCCCGGTCGAGCGCATCCACGCCATTGTCGAGCAGGAACTGGGCGCGCCGGTGAACAAGCTGTTCGCCGCGTTCGATCCCGAGCCACTGGGCTGTGCGTCGATCGCGCAGGTGCACCGCGCGGTGCTGCACGATGGCCGCCAGGTGGCGGTGAAGGTGCAGAAGCCCGAGGTCGCCGCGCAGCTGCGTTCGGACCTGGAGGCGCTGCGCAGCTTCGCGCTGGCCGCCGACCACCTGACCCAGGTGGGCCGCCGCGTGCGCCTGCGCGACTGGCTCAACGAGTTCGCCAAGACCCTGATGCAGGAGCTGGACTACCACGCCGAGGCGGAGAACCTGGCCCGCTTCGGCCGCCACCTGAAGCCGTTCCGCCGCCTGTGGATTCCGCAGCCGCTATGGGATTACAGCAGCCAGCGCGTGCTGACCATGGAACTGGCCACCGGCGTGCGCGTGGATGCGATTCCCGATGTGCGCCGCACCGAGCAATCGATGGATCCGCTGGCGGCGGCCCTGATCCGCGGCTACCTGGACCAGATCTTCGTGCACGGCGAGATCCACGCCGACCCGCATCCCGGCAACCTGCGGGTGATGCCCGATGGCCGGCTGGCGATCTTCGACCTGGGCATGGTCGCGCACATGCCACCGCGCCTGCGCGAGCGGCTGCTGAAGATACTGTTCGCTGCCGTTGATGGTCGCGGCGAAGAAGTGGCCGACGACCTGATCAGCATCAGCACGCGGCTGGAGGCCTTCGACGAAGAACGCTACCTGCGCGAGACCGGCCAGCTGATCGCACGTTATGCGGCCAGTGGCAGTTTCTCGGAAGGCCGCGTGGTGCTGGACATGGTGCGCATCGCCACTGCCTGCGGCCTGCGCACACCGCCGGAACTGAGCCTGCTCGGCAAGGCGCTGCTCAACCTGGAAACCGTGTGCCGGCTGCTGGCACCGGAGCTGGAAACACGTCGCATCGTCGAGCGCCAGCTGCAGCATGTGATGCGCGCGCGCCTGAAGAAGTCACTGTCGGCGGCCAACATCGCCAGCGAGGCGATGGAGCTGCAGCAGCTGCTGCGCGATGGGCCGCGCAAACTGTCGGACATCATGGCGCTGCTGGCCGAGAACCGCCTGCAGATGAAGGTGACCGGCCTGGAAGAATCGCGGTTGATGGAGAACCTGCAGAAGATCGCCAACCGCGTGGCGGCGGGCATCATCAGCGCGGCATTGATCATGGCCGCCGCGATGATGATGAAGATCGACACCGGCTGGCACCTGTTCGACTATCCACTCATCGCGCTGGTACTGCTGTTGATCGGCGTGGTGCTGGGGTTGGGCATCGTCGCCAGTGCATTGCTGTTCGATCGTCGCGCACGGGCACGCGAGGAACGCGGGCACCGTTAGCGCATCGACGAAAGCCGCCTATTCATGCGGTTTTTAATGCAACCCAACGAATCATTTCACGCTCGTTTTACCTTCCGGGCGCGATTGCGCGCGCGTCATTTCAACAAACATTTCAGTCAGGTTCGTGCATGCACTATCGGGTCATCGGCCTGTCATGTGAATGTGCTTGCGGCAGCGTCGGTCGGATGGACACGCGTCGGTACGACGTCCATCACCACCACCCCGTCACTGCCGAAGCTGCCTATGCTCTGGATACTGCTGCTGTCGTTGTTGCTGCTGTGCTGGTTGTTCCTCGCGTCCGACAAGTGGGTGTGGTGGAAGGCCGGTGCGTTCTCGCTGCTGCTGCTCACCCTCAGTGCGTGGTGGCTGATCGACAAACTGTCCGGTGATGGGCTCAACGCCGCCACGCTGTACCACCTCGGCGCCGACATGGAAGGCGCCGGTGTCTCCGACTTCAAGGGCTACATCGCCGGCTTCATCGTGCTGGCGCTGGTCTCGCTGCTGCCGCTGTTCGCCACACGGGTGAAGCGCTGGCGCCGGCCCGGTCATGGTGGCACCTGGTTCGCTGGCTTCGGCGCCGTGTGGATCGCCACGATCTTGATCAGCCCGCTGGCCCGCGACGGCCAACGCCTGTACCAGCAGCTGCGCCCGGTCGACTTCGCCCGCATCGCCCCCGAGTACCAGGTGCCGACGCAGCCGCTGCAGCGCCCGCGCAACATCGTATGGATCTACGGCGAAAGCCTGGAACGCACCTATCTGGACGAGGCTGTGTTCCCCGGCCTGATGCCCAACCTCAATCGCCTGGCGTCCGAGTCACTGGATGTACGTGGCCTGGCCTCGGCCGAGGGCAGCGGCTGGACCATCGCCGGCCTGGTGTCGTCGATGTGCGGCGTGCCGCTGACCACCTCGCAGGGCGATGAGAACAGCATGGACCGCATGGGCAGCTTCCTGCCCAAGGCGGTGTGCCTGGGCGACTACCTCAAGCAGCAGGGCTACACCAACCATTATCTGGGCGGTGCCAACGGCCAGTTCGCCGGCAAGGGCCAGTTCCTGGCCAGCCACGGCTTCGACGAAGTACATGACCTGGCCTGGTTCAAGCAGCAGAAGAAGATCGGCCGCATCCACTACTCCGCCTGGGGCGTGCACGACGACGTGCTGCTGGATACCGCTTACCAGCGCTTCGAACAACTTTCGCGCGCCGGTTCGCCATTCATGCTGACCACGCTGACCATGGACACCCACCACCCGGCAGGTCACCTGCCGGTGTCGTGCAAGGGCGAGCGCTACCAGAGCCAGTACGGCAACATCAACATGCTCAACGCGCTCAAGTGCAGCGACCGGCTGATCTCGCAGCTGGTGCAGCGCATCCAGGCCAGCCCGTACGGCAAGGACACGCTGATCGTGATCGCCTCCGACCACCTGGCGATGCCCAACGATCTGACCCACATTCTGACCCGGCAGAAGCGCGAGAACCTGCTGCTGTTCCTGGGCGATGGCATTGCCCCGCAGCAGCTCAGCGCCGACGCCGGCACCACCCTGGATTCGGGTGCGACCCTGCTCAGTCTGCTGGACCCGAACCTGAAGACGATGGGCTTTGGCCGTTCGCTGATCGATACCCAGCGCGCGCCCAGCGCCAGCGTGGCCACCCAGCGCGACGGCGGCCGCGATTACCCGCAGTACCTCGCCTTCGCCCGTTCGCTGTGGCTGGGCGAACCCACCCGCGAGCTGAAGATCGATGGTGACGACCAGGTGGTGGTCGGCCTGCAGCACGTACAGCCACCGGTACTGCTGGAGTACGACAAGGACTGGGGCCTGAAGTCCGTGTATCTGGAAAACACCTCGCGCCAGTTCGATGATGCCAGCCCGGACAACACTCTCGCCTACGTCGACCGCTGCACCGCATTCGAGGACGGCTCGGCCGACGGCGACTGGTGCGCACTGCTCGTCAACCGCGACAACGGCATCAAGCTGTACCGCGACAACGACCTGCGTGGCGGCATCGCGGTGGATGCACCGCTGGACGCATTCCAGGGCCCGCGCCCGAGTGTGCGCCAGGCACACATGATCACCCAGAAGGGTCGCCGCACCCGTGCCGGCCAGTACATGCTGCAGCTGGTGGCGAGCACGCGCCCGGATCGTGGTTTCTGGATCGAAGCGGTGTCCTCGCAGCGCAAGGTGGTACTGGCCCAGCAGTGGGTGCAGCCCGATGCCAACGGCAAGATCAACGTGTCGTTCGGGCTGGACCACGAAGTGGATGATCTGGAGATCCGCGCGTGGTTGAACCACGCCGAGAAGCTGGCGGTGGATACGTTCGCACTGGTGCCATCGCGCAGCCGGCCGCGGGGGTAGGTGTTTCTTTGCAGGGCTGCGCCCTGCACCCGCCGAATCAACGTCAACCGCAAGAGCAACGGCAAAAGCTGGTTTCCTGTGGGATGGCGGGGTGGGTCCGGTTACGGGAGACGCCGTAAACCCATCCATGGGGGCTTGGCCGCGGCATCCATGCCGCGGACACTCCCGCAACCGGACCCACCCCGCCTCCGACAGATTTCCGCGATCTGTTGGAATTGCTTTTGGGGTCAGATCCGTTTTCCGGAGGAAAACGGATCTGACCCCATTTTGATTTTCGATAACTGACAGATTGTGTCGACCAAGGTCGACACCTACCGACAGCCGCAGGAATCTGTCAGAGGTGGGGC
>DQIG01000383.1:9149-9315 GCA_003525885.1 Stenotrophomonas sp. | reverse complement strand
TCTACCTGCTGAACGATACAGGTTCCATTCTTAACATTTCGTACCGAAGGCACGACACCGGCAAAAGCCCCCGGGTCGAGCGGTCAGCGGCTGATGCGCTGCTGGTCGGTCAGCGCCTGGCGGCTGTCTTCCTGGGCCTTGCGACGCTGGGCCACGGTCAGGCAGA
>DQIG01000383.1:746-8993 GCA_003525885.1 Stenotrophomonas sp. | reverse complement strand
CGCTGGGCCACGGTCAGGCAGACGCTGGTCGGCATGTTGCTGCCGGTGAGGCGCTCGCGGCGGCAGATCATGCGGCTGTCGGCCTGGGCGCGGGTCATGATGGTGTTGACGATCTCCTGCTCGTTGAACAGGTCGTTGCGCTCCTGCGGCGCCAGCTCATCCACCTTCTCGCGGCCATTCATCTTGACCCGGATCCGGCTCAGTGCCTGCTGCACGCGGCTCTTGTCCTCCAGCCCGATTTCGCTGTAGTCCTCGCTGCCCATGGCCGTTTCAACGCGGCGGATCTGTTCGGAGACCGGGGTGAAGGAATCCATCTGCACGACGTCCTTCTGCGCCTTGGCCTGCACGGTGGCCACCAGGCCGAGCGACAGCATCAGGGCGAGCGTAGTGTTGCGGTACATGACGAGCTCCATGTTCGTCCATGAATAGGGTCTCGACTTTACGATTCCGCCGATGCGTCCACAAGGGACGCACGGCAGGGTGACCGATGGCAGCCTGCGACCGGTCCAACCACGATTACGGCTTGTAGTTGTTGAAGCGCTGGTTGTCGTTGAGCGCCTTGCGGCTGTCTTCCTGCGCCCTGCGGCGCTGGGCCACGGTCAGGCAGACGCTCTGCGGCATGTTGCTGCCGGTGGTGCGTTCGCGGCGGCAGACCATGCGGCTGTCGGCGTGGGCGCGGGTCATGATCGTGTTGATCACTTCCTGGTCGTTGAAGATCTCGGTGCGGTCCTGCGGACTGACCTGCTCCACGCGTTCGTGGTCGCCCATCTTGATCTTGATACGGCCCAGCGCCTGCTGCACGCGGCCTTTGTCTTCCAGGCCGATCTCGCTGTAGTCCTCGGTGTTGATCGCCGTCTCAACACTGCGGATCTGTTCGGCCACCGGTGCGTTGGCGTCGAACTTCACCTGCCCTTTCTCGGGCTTGGCGTGGGCGGTGGTGGCCAGAGCCAGGCCCAGCATCAGGGCGAAGGGGGTCATGCGCTGCATCGTTACCTCCAGGTTCTTCCATGAGTGGAACATCGACCCTGCGGTGCCACCGATACGCCATCACGGCACGTTCGATGGGCCGAAAGGCGGTGCGGTCAACGCCCGGCGGGCGGTGGGCTGAGCGTGTTGTAGCTGCGCTGGTCGTTGATCAGCGCCTTGCCCTTCTCTTCGATCCGGCGCCGTTCGGCCACGGTCAGGCAGCGGCTCTTGGGCATGTTGCTGCCGGTGGTGCGTTCGTACTTGCAGATCTGGCGGCTGTCTTCATGGCCACGCGCCAACACGGTGTTGATGCGTTCCTGCTCGTTGAAGACCTCGGCCTGCAGCTGCGGCGGCAGCTCCTGCACGGTCTGGCGTTCGCCCATGTGCTGGCGGATACGCGACAGCGACTGCTGTACCTGGCCGCGATCCTCGGCGGACAGTTCGGCATAGTCGGGGGCGGCCAGGGCGGTCTCCACCTGGCGCATCTGCTCGGCGACCGGCCCCTGCCGGTCCATCTGTACAGCGACTTTCTCCGGCTTGGCGGCAACAGCGCCAGACAGGCCCAGCAGCAACGCGATCGTCATGATGCGGTACATCGCCAACCTCCCGATCCATCCCGGAACGAAAGGCCAACTCTACGACCGTCACGCGGCCTCCACAAGAGACCTTGGGCACAGGGCCGACAGGCATAAAAAAGGCCCAGACGGTGCACCCGCCTGGGCCTGAAGTCGTATCCCGATACCGATCCTGCTGAGAGGCAGAGCTGCGGTTCGCTGAAGCCTACGCCGGGGCCGATTAAAGCCTCGTTAAAGGCCCGGATCATTTACCCATGAGAATCTCAAGCCAATGAATAATCAAGGTTTTTTGATCTTCTCTACGTGCTCGATGATCCGTGTGGCCACGTCGACCCCGCAGGCCGCTTCGATGCCCTCCAGCCCGGGCGTGGAGTTGACCTCCAGCACCAGCGGGCCGCGCGCGGAGCGGATCAGGTCCACGCCGCACACCGACAACCCCAGCGCCTTGGCCGAGCGCACCGCCACCTGCTGCTCGGCGCGGCTGGCCTTGGCCGCCACGGCGGTGCCGCCGGCGTGCAGATTGGAGCGGAAGTCGCCCTCCGGCGCCTGCCGCTGCATCGACGCCACCACCTGGTCGCCCACCACGAAGCACCGCAGGTCGGCGCCCTTGGCCTCGCCGATGAATTCCTGCATCAGGAAGTTGGCGTACAGGCCGCGCAGCGCTTCGACGATGCCGCGCGAGGCACTGGCCTTTTCGGTCAGGATCACGCCGCGCCCCTGGGTGCCTTCATTGAGCTTCACCACATGCGGCGGCGGGCCGAGCATGGACAACAGATCGACGGTGTCGTCGGGGTTGTCGCCGAACACGGTGACCGGCATGTCGATGCCCTTGGCCGCCAGCAGCTGGTGCGCGCGCAGCTTGTCGCGCGAACGCAGGATGGCATCGGACGGATTGGGCGTGCGCGCGCCCATCAGCTCGAACTGGCGCAGCACCGCGGTGCCGTAGCGGGTGATCGAGGCACCGATCCGCGGAATGACCATGTCCACGCCGGTCATCGGCCGGCCCTTGTAGTGCATGGAAAAGCCATCGGCGGCGATGCGCATGTAGCAGCGCAACGGGTCGAGGATGCGCACGGTATGGCCGCGCGCGCGCGCCGCCTCGACCAGCCGGCGGGTGGAATACAGAGAGCTGTTGCGGGACAGGATGGCGAGCTTCATCGCGGTGGGATCGGTCGGCAGGCGCGAAGCATAGCGCGGGCATGTGGCGGGTGGATGATGCCTGGCCGGCGCTGCCTGCACCGCCGGTGGCCGGCTCCTGCGGCGACGCTTCCGACGAGGGAGTAACCACCGCCGGATACACCACCCGTCCGCATCATCATCCGGGCTGATTCCGCTTCAGAACCCGCGCGCGGATTCACCCAGCGCCGCGATGCAGGCCATCTGCGCGGCCGAGCCGGCCGAGGTGCTCTTGTAGATCTGCCACAGCAGCTGCGCGGCCTTCGGCCCACCGGCGCGACCCAGCGCACGCAATGCTTCCAGCTGCCGGGAGGTGCCGGCACCGGAGTTCTTGTAGATCTCGTGAATACTGCCTACGACGTCGTCCTTCGTTTCCATGCGCTGCTTTCCGTGTAGAAAATGCGGCAACGCTAACCGGGCGCAGATGGCCGGGGCTATGAAGCTAATCAGAAATGAAGAAGGCCGCTGATGAGCGGCCTTCTGTCTACGCGCGTGGCGTGATTGGAGCGGGCGATGGGACCCGCATCCAACCCCGCCAACCAGTTGATGTTGCTGGTTTGTCCCAGCAGGAAGGGGCGCCTCGGATGCTGTTCGGCTTCGGGATGTCGAGGCTGGGCACGCCAAGCGTCTGTACACAGGGCCCTGTCATTCGATCGCGAATCCCGCAACCCGGCCTTTCTCGTCCAGCCGTACCGTGTAACCGATGAACGCGCCCGGGCCAAACTCGGCCACATAGCTGTACAGCGTTCCTTTTTCACCCTGGCGTGTTCCCTTGAACACCATGGCGGTCGGTGCGCCGTAAGGGCCCAGGGAACGCATCATGTTGGCACCGATGCCGGCCACCAGCTTGCCACGCAGGTCGGCGCTGAAGGCGCTGTAGTCGGTGCCGTCCTGCAGCTGGCGGAACGATGCCTTCGCGCTTTCGCCAATGGCGGCAACCTCGCCGGCAACAGGGCTTTCCCAGGCCGCGACGATGTCAGGATGCAGTGCCGCGAACACCAGGTTGGTCATGGTGATGCCGGCCTCGGGTTTCTTGTCGCCCAGATTGCTGAAGGCCACGATGCGCAGGCCCAGATCCGGGAAGTACATGTCGGCGGTGGTGAAGCCCTGCGTGCCGCCGGTGTGTCCGACCCGCGCCTGCCCGTACACCGAATCCACGAACAGGCCGAGGCCATAGCCCACGGGCTTGCCATCGGCGGTGGCGAAGGAGGTCTTCATCTGCGCATAGCCGGCTGCGGACACCACCTTGCCACTGCCCAGGCCGGCATCCCAGCGCGCCAGGTCGTCCAGGGTACTGACCAGGAAGCCGGCCGCGCCGCTCCAGTCCGGGTGGAAGTACGGTGCGCGCTGCAGCGTACCTTGCTCATGTCGGTAGCCAACGGCCATGCCGGCCAGGCGGTCGGTGTCGGCCAGGGTAAAGGTGTGCGTCATTCCCAGCGGCGCGAGCAGGTGCTGCTGCAGGTAGTCATGGTAGCGCTCGCCCGATACGGTTTCGATCACCTTGCCGAGCAGTGCGTAGCCAGTGTTCGAGTACGACCAGCGCGTGCCCGGCGGGAAATCCAGCGGCTGGTCGGCAATGCGCGCCATCAGGTGGTCGAAGTCGATGGGTTGGGTCACCAGAGCGTCGACTTCCGCATCCGGCCCGTCGAAGTAGTCGTGCAGCCCGCTGGTATGGGTCAACAACTGGCGCAGGGTCACCTCGCTGGCGTGCGGCGCATGCGGCAGATAGCGTGCCAGCGGGTCATCCAGCTGCAGCTTGCCCGCTTCCTGCAGCTGCACGACGGCTGCGGCGGTGAACTGCTTGGTGATCGAGCCGATCTCGAACGGTGTATCGGTACGCGCCGGCAGCGCGCGCTCGCGATCGCGCAGGCCGTAGGCGTTGGAATAGACAGGCTTGCCGTCAACGGTCACCGCGATGGCCGCGCCGGGCACCTGGAAGCGCTGCATGACCTGCTGCATGTCGGCATCGATGCGCCGTGCCATGGCGGGGTCGATGGCGGTGGCATGAATGCCACTGCCGCCGGCAGGCCTGGACGCCATCGCGGGCGAGGCCGAAGCGCCGCCGCAAGTGACGATAGCGGCAGCAAGGCCGCTGACAAGGAGCCACAGGTATCCAGTACGCATGTCCAAGCCGCCATTTATTCAATTTTGATCTATAGTTTGAATTATGAGCAGATCCCCAGCAAGCCCCCCTGCCCCGCGCGCACTGAAGCTGACCCCGGACCAGCTGGGCGCCATGGCGTCTTCGCCGCGGATGGCGATCCTTCAGCGCCTGGATGTCGACGGCCAGGCCACCGCGCGCGAGCTGAGCGAGCGCCTGGGGCGCCCGATCACCGCGCTCTATCACCACCTGGAGCGGCTGGAAGCGGCGGGCCTGGTGCAGGTGGTTGAACGGCGCAGCACCGGCCGCCGGCCCGAAGCGGTCTATGCCGTCGTATCGCGGCAGCTGTCTTCGGCCGACGCACTGCGCACGCCGGGTGGGCGCAGGAATCTGATCAAGGTAGCCAGCAGCGTGGTGGGCGCCAGCCTGCGCGCATTCGCGGCGGCCGCCACGCAGGCGGCGGCGTGCTTCGAGGGAAGCCAGCGCAACTGCACCGTGCGCCATCTCGCTTTCCGTGCCGACGCTGCTCAGTTGGCACGCATCAACGCGCTGATAGGCGAACTCGAACAGGCCAGCCTGGAAGGCAGTGAAGCGGCCGGGGATGGCCAACCCCTGCTGTTGACGGTGGTGCTGGCCTCGGTGCCGGATAAGCGCAAGAGCTGAGTCATGATCGGCGGGTGCCCGCCGGATGAGCACGACTTCATCAATCGGCCTGAATCTTCAATCCGGTCAATTCGTTGCGAACTGGGAGATTGAAGTGGAGCGGGCGATGGGAATCGAACCCACGTCAAACGCCTCGCGCGCGATCGACACAACCCAGCAGCAGGCGTTGGCGGAATTGTTTACCGAGGGCTACGCGCAGCGACTGGTGCAGAAGATGCCGTGATGCGTTTCATTCCGGCACTGGCAGACGTGATGTCAGCCGAATCGATTCTCTTCTTCGCTGCCCGGAAGCAGCATGACGGGAAACAGAACGAACACACCCAATGGAATGAAGGCAATGACGACGTACCAGCCGGACTCGTCGATGTCGTGCAGTCTACGCACGGCCAATGCCAGCATCGGGGGAAGGAAGACGAGGACCGCGATGATCGCCAACACCTGTCCCAATGTCCCAAGTTGCCGGGACAGCTCCCAATCGAACAGATCAGTGCCAATCAGCCAGTAGCCGATGTTCATCAGGCTGTAGCTGAGTCCCGCCACCAGAAGGCCCAGCAGGGAAAACGACCAGAATTCGATGCGGTCGGAACGCCCTGAAAAATCAAGGCACCGCCTGAGCGGCGCAAGTGCAGCGATCATTGACGCTCCAGTCAACGTGGTGATGGAAACCAGCAGCTAACGATCTTTTAGCACTTTCAAACCCAGCCACGACTGAACCTGACAGCGGGGTAGAACGGCGAATACGGCAAGCCATCCATCGGCCACTACAACCGGGATGCATGTACGAAAGAAGAGCGCTTGCAACGCCACTGCCATGCGATGGACTGTGAAGCGGCGCAGAGGGAACGGAGCGCCTGAGACGGCGCAAACCGTTGGGAGACATGGAGCGGGCGATGGGAATCGAACCCACGTCAGTAGCTTGGGAAGCTACAGCTCTACCATTGAGCTACGCCCGCATTGCGGGTGAAAGTCTATGCGGTGGGGCCGGTATAGCGCAATGGTGGCCGCCGCATCCGCGAGGGGTCAGAGCCCTTTCCTTGCGGAAAGGGATCCGACCCCGGCGGTTGCTGCTTAGAACGTGCCGCTGAAGTTGGCGAACAGGGTGGCGTCCTGCGCGCGCTTCTGGCCGGTCGAGGCACTCAGGCCGAAGTTGCTCTGCAGGCCGAACAGTTCGGTGCGGGCACCCAGCACGACGGTGGCGTAGTTCTTGTCGAACTTCAGGCCAGGCACGCGGTAGCTGCCCAGTTCCGGCAGGGTCTGCAGCCAGGCGCTGGCCTGCTTGGTGTCCTCGAACTCGTGATCGTAGGTCACCTGCGCGTACGGCTTGACGGTGCCGCCATCGAAGCGGGCCTGCCAGCCAAGGCGGCCGACGGTCGAATCGACGTTCTGGCGGTCGTAGCCCAGCGCGGTGGCCAGGGTGCCGGCCGCAGCGCTTTCGGTGTAGCCGTCGATCTTCACCTTCTGCCAGATCACCGAGGCGATCGGACCGTGGCGGAAGCCGCCCTCGGTGCCGAACTCGTAACCAGCGTTCAGGGCGGCGGTCAGGTTGCTGCCGTCCGGCGAACCACCGTGCTCGCGGGTGGCCGGGCCCAGCTGGACCTTGCGGTTCACGTCATAGGACAGCCAGGTGTAGCTGACCTGGCCGTTCACCCAGATGCGGTCGCCGTACCAGCCGGCGAACAGACCGGCGGTGGTGTCCTTCTGGGTGAAGTCGCCACGGCTGTTGCCGAAGTCGGCGTTGAGGCGGCCGAAGCCGGCGAAGCCGCCGAACACCATGCCGTCGCGCGCCCAGTCGATGCCGAACAGACCGGCCGGGGCCAGGCCGTCGTACAGGTCGGCGTGGTCGTAGCGCTGCAGGTCACCACGCACGCCACCCCACCAGGACAGGCCGTCAGCCGGACGACCGCCCAGGTGCATGCTGACCTGGTCGGCGCGCGAGCGGCCGATGGTCTGTGCCGAGTGGCTCAGCACCTGCTGCAGGCGCGGCGCTTCCAGCACCGAGACCGCGTACTGGCCCAGCAGCTGATGGCCGGCAGTGGTCGGGTGCACGCCATCGGCGAACAGGTAGGTATTGGCCGCATCCGGGCTGACGTAGCTGGTCGGGTTGCAGGTCAGGATGCTCTGCGTCGAATTGGCCGGGTCGATCTTGCAACCGGTGCTGGTGACGTTGGTGAAGCCGTACATGCCCGGGTTGGCTGCGACTTCGCCCAGCACGGTGAAGGTATCGAGCGGGATGAACTCGATGCCGGCCTGCTTCAGGCCGCCATACAGGGCCTTGTTGTAACCGGCCGACAGCGCGGTGGCGGTGGCGGCGTTCGGGCCGCGGAAGGCCGGGGTCAGGCCGACGTTGGGCAGGTTCGGCACCAGCACGTATTCGGCACCGGCCTGCTTCAGCGCGCCCACCAGGGCGATCTGGTCGGTGACGGCCGCGCCGATGATGGCCTGTGCCTGCGCCGGCGCAGCGGCGGCGGCGAACAGGTCGTTGGCACCGCCCCACACCGTGTACAGGACATTGGCGTCAGCCTTGCCGCCATTCGCGGCCAGGTAGCGTGCCGCCTGCGACTTCAGCGACGGGATGGTGCCCATCGCGCTCGGAACGTCCACGCCGACGCGGGCGCCGCCGGCGGCGTAGTTGTCACCGCTCTGGCCATTGCCATTGGCGGCGCCGTTGACGCCGTAGTAGTTGGCGACCTGCTGCGCCCACACCCAGCCCGGGTTGGTGGTGAACTGGCCGGTGACCGGCTGCACGCCAGCCGGCAGCAGCGGGCG
>DQIG01000383.1:0-594 GCA_003525885.1 Stenotrophomonas sp. | reverse complement strand
CCAGCCGGCAGCAGCGGGCGGAAGTAGCCGGCATCGGTGAGGCTGTCACCGAAGAACACGGCCTTGGAATACGGGGATTCGCCTGCCATGGCCGGAAGCGCGGCCAGCGCGATCGCGGCCGCCATCAGGGAGCGGATCGGGCGTTTGCTGAGCAGCATGTAAGAAACTCCTGTGGGGATATCGTTGAGGACCCGGCGGACGTACGCCGGCGCACGGTGAATGGTTTCACTGCGCCGCGTTTTGCTCACGCTGCGCCGCCGCATGGATTGTCGCCCGGCGCACGGCTACGGAGTGTGCCGACGGTCGCGTCCTGGGCGGATTGCAGCAGTTCTGACGGCAATTGCGACGATCGGTGACAATGTGGGCATGAACATCCAGCTCAACGGCGAATCCCGCACCCTGCCCGCTTCGGCGACCCTCCACGACCTGCTGCTGGCCGAGCAGCTGCTGCAGCGCCGGGTGGCGGTCGAGGTCAATGGTGAGATCGTCAGCCGCAGCCGCCACGGCGAGCACGTCCTGGCAGAGGGCGATGTGGTGGAGATCGTGCACGCGCTGGGGGGTGGGTGAACCCTATCCGGGTAGTGCCGGCCGCTG
>DQIG01000186.1:10731-10907 GCA_003525885.1 Stenotrophomonas sp. | reverse complement strand
TCGACACCGACCAGATCATTCCGGCGCGGTTTCTGTCCACCACCGAGCGTGCTGGCCTGGGCCGCAACGCCTTCAATGACTGGCGCTGGCAGGTCGATGGTTCGCCGGTGGCCGACTTCGCCTTCAACCAGCCACACAATGCCGGCCGCAGCATCCTGCTGGCGGGCCGCAACTTC
>DQIG01000186.1:4778-10557 GCA_003525885.1 Stenotrophomonas sp. | reverse complement strand
GCGGCTCCTCGCGCGAGCATGCCCCGTGGGCGCTGACCGACCTCGGCCTGCGCGCCATCGTCAGCAGCGAGATCGCCGACATCTTCCGCGGCAACTCGCTGAAGAACGGCCTGCTGCCGATCGTGCTGGACGAAGCCGACGTGCAGGCGCTGATGCAGCGGCCAGACGATACGCTGACCATTGATGTGGCCGCGCGCGAACTGCGCACCCCGGATGGCCGCGTCTATTCCTTCCCGCTGGATGGCTTCTCGCAGACCTGCCTGCTGGAAGGTGTCGACCAGTTGGGGTATCTGTTGGGCCGTGTCCCTGAAATCGAACGTTACGAGAGTGAGCATGCACGCTGAAATTGTTGTCCTGCCCGGTGATGGCATCGGCCCGGAAGTGGCCGCCGCGGCAGTGGCCGTCCTGAAGGCCGTCGCCGAACGCTTCAACCACACCTTCACCTTCAGCGAGCACGACATTGGTGGCGTCGCCATCGACCGTCATGGCGAACCGCTGCCCGCCTCTACGTTGACCGCCTGCCAGGCCGCCAACGCCGTACTGCTGGGCGCGGTCGGTGGCCCGAAGTGGTCCGACCCGAACGCCAAGGTGCGCCCGGAACAGGGCCTGCTGGCGATCCGCAAGGCGCTGGGCCTGTATGCCAACCTGCGCCCGGTGCGTACCCACGAAGCCGCGCTGCACGCCTCGCCGATCAAGGCCGAGCTGCTGCAGGGCGTGGACTTCGTGGTAGTGCGCGAACTGACCGGTGGCATCTACTTCGGCGACAAGACCCGCGACGCCGACAGCGCCAGCGACCTGTGCCGCTACACCGTGGCCGAAATCGAACGCGTGCTGCGCAGTGCCTTCCGCCTGGCCCAGCAACGCCGCGGCAAGGTCACCTCGGTGGACAAGGCCAACGTGCTGGAAACCTCGCGCCTGTGGCGCGACGTGGCCGCGCGCATCGGCCGCGAGGAGTTCCCGGACGTGGCGCTGGAGCACCAGCTGGTTGATTCGATGGCGATGCACCTGCTGGCCAAGCCGCGCGAGTACGACGTGATCGTCACCGAGAACATGTTCGGCGACATCCTCACCGACGAAGCCTCGATGCTGGCCGGTTCACTGGGCCTGCTGCCCTCGGCCTCGCTGGGCGAACCCGGTGCAGTCGGTATCTACGAGCCGATCCACGGTTCGGCCCCGGACATCGCCGGCAAGGGCATCGCCAACCCCTACGCGACGATCTTCAGCGCCGCGATGCTGCTGCGCCATTCGCTGGGCCTGGAAGCCGAGGCCGCAGCGGTGGAAGCTGCCGTGCACGCCGTGCTGGACGACGGCGTGTTCACCGCCGACCTGGCTGCGAAGGGCCAGGCGGTGAGCACGGCCGCCGCGACCGATGCGGTGCTGGCCAAACTCAACTGATCCGGCCTTTCCTTCGGACTTTGCATGCAGCCACCCATGGGGTGGCTCTACTGTAGATCCACGCCATGCGCGGATGGTTCGAACCCGCGCAGTAGATCCATGCCATGCGTGGATGCGGCCATCCGTACCAACCAAGGTTGGCACCCACCACAGCGGTAGAGCCACGCCATGCGTGGCTTTGCTTACTTGGTCGTGTACCCGCCATTGACCAGAATCGTCTGCCCGGTCATCCACCAGCCATCGGTCACCAGGAAGCGGATCCACGGCACGATGTCGGCGATGTCGGTCAGACCCGTGCGGGTGAACGCCGACAGCGCGGCCGCGGTCTTGTGATACGCCTGCGCATCGGCATTCTCGGCTGGATAGAAGAATGGCGTGTCCATCGGGCCCGGCCCGATCGCACTCACCGAGATGCCGCGTTCGCCGAACTCCTTGGACGCCGCACGGGTGAAGTGCTCGACCGGCGCCTTGGTGCCGGCATAGCTGGAATAGAACGGCGTGAATGCGCCCAGCAGTGAGGTGACCAGGGTGCAGATGCGGCCGCCGTCGTTGAGGTGGCGACCGGCCTCCTTCAGGAAGAAGAAAGCAGTCTTGGCGTTGACCGCGCTCATCTCGTCGTACTCTGCTTCGCTGATGTCCAGCAGCGGCTTCTTCAGTACCTTGCCGACCGTGTTGATGGCAATGTCGGGACGGCCGACCGCTGCCACGGCATCGGCAAACAAGCGCTCCATCGCTGCCGCCGACGTCAGGTCTCCCTGCAGGGCCACCGCCTTGCTGCCGGCGGCCTGTACCGCGGCGACGGTCGCCTCTGCATCGGCCTGGGTGGCGGCGCTGTTGTAGTGGATGACGATGGCTTTGGCGCCCTGTGCGGCGAAGTCGCGGGCGATCAGGCCGCCGAGGTTCTTGGCGCCACCGGCGATCAGCACGGTCTTGCCCTTGAGGGAATGGTCGGTCATGGCTTCGGTCTCGGGAGGGGGCTGCCCGGGGTAGCAACCCTGCCCTGACGACGATATCGTGCAGAAAACGCGGATAAAGCCCGCCACATTGACTTAACTTTCCAGAGCCAGCGAACAATGGACCGGATCGATCGCTTCCGCATCTTCACCCGGGTCGTGGAGTGCGCCAGCTTCACCCGCGCTGCCGACCAGCTCGGACTCCCCCGTTCTACGGTCTCGGCGGCGGTGGCGGAACTGGAGCAGCGACTCGGCACCCGCCTGCTGCAGCGCTCGACCCGCCGGGTGTCCACCACCCATGATGGCGACGTGTTCCATGCCCGCTGCCTGCGCCTGATCGCGGAGGTTGAAGACGCCGAATCGCTGTTCCGGCAGGACGATGCGCAGCCGGTGGGCCTGCTGAAGATCGACGTGCCCAGCCGCATCGGCCGCCGCATCATCGCCCCGGCGCTGCCCGGGTTCTTCGCGCAGTATCCGCAGGTGGAAGTCGACCTGGGCATGACCGACCGCGCGGTGAACCTGATCGAAGACGGCTGCGATGCGGTGCTGCGGGTCGGCCAGCTTGGCGACTCCAGCCTGGTGGCGCGCACGCTGGGCCAGCTCGACTTCGTCAACGTTGCCGCGCCGGCCTACCTGCGCGACCACGGCGTGCCGGAGCATCCTGCCGACCTGCCGCAGCACCGCGCAGTGAACTACGCGTCACCGACCACGGCACGGGTGGAACCGTGGGAGTGGCAGGATGGCGGCCCGCTGCGCACGCTGCCGATGCCCGGCTGGGTACGGGTGAACAGCGCCGAGGCGTCGATCGCCTGCTGCGTGGCCGGGCTGGGGCTGCTGCAGATTCCGCGCTACGACGTACAGGTCGAACTACAGTCAGGCGCGTTGGTGGAGGTGATGCCGCAGTACGTGGCCCAGCCGCTGCCGGTGACCCTGCTGCAGCCGCACCGGCAACACCGCGCGCAGCGCGTGCAGGTGTTCATCGAGTGGTTGTTGCCGGTGCTTCGAACCGGCCTGCAATTGCGGTAGATCCACGCCAAGCGTGAATGGTGCAAGATGGAGACAGCGAACCAGAGCGCTACAGCCAGGGAGCCCGGCCGTGTTTCACTCCGATCTGATCAACGGTATCGCGGCAGGCATGGCCCTGCTGCTTTCTGTCATCGCCGCCTGGACGATGCACCGACGGCTGCGCACGCGCAGCAGTGCCGGGTTCGCGTGGTCGACCACGGCCATGTGCCTGTGGCCCTTCTTGTCGTCCCCTGCCATGGCCCTGGTGATCTACTATTCCGGCAACCCGTTGCCCGAACCCTTAGCCAACGCTCTGGGCCTGGCCATCGATTCGTTCATCCCGATGCTGCTGACCCTGGCATCCGCCGTGCTCTTCCTGCTGGCGGTGCACGGCATCGAGCGCCACAAGATACCTTCGGTCTGAACGAGAGAGGCATCGAACCATCTCCCGCAGCCACCCATGGGGTGGCTCTACTGATGGCGTGGGGAATTGGGCGCATCCGTGCCAACCAAGGTTGGCACCTACCTGGGAAGGGACCAACCGGCATGGATGGGGTCAGAGCCCTTTCCCGGAGGGAAAGGGATCCGACCCCGGTCGGCATCACGCTCCGGATTCATCCGGCTTGACCCGGAACCACGCCGCGTACAGCGCCGGCAGGAACACCAGGGTCAGCACCGTGCCCACGATCAGACCGCCCATGATCGAAATCGCCATCGAGCCGTAGAACGCACTGCGCGACAGCGGAATCATCGCCAGCACCGCGGCAAGCGCGGTCAGCACGATCGGGCGGAAACGGCGCACGGTGGCATCGATGATCGAATGCCAGCGGTCATGCCCGGCATCGATGTCCTGCTGGATCTGGTCGATCAGGATCACCGAGTTGCGCATGATCATGCCGGCCAGTGCGATCGTACCCAGCAGCGCCACGAAGCCGAACGGCGCGCGGAACAACAGCAGGAACAGGGTCGCACCGATGATGCCCAGCGGCGCGGTCACCAGCACCATCGCCGCACGCGAGAAGCTGCGCAGCTGCAGCATCAGCAGCGTGGCCACCACCACCAGGAACAGCGGCATGCCAGCCTTGATCGAGTTCTGGCCACGCGCCGAGTCCTCCACGGTACCGCCGGTTTCCAGCAGATAGCCGTTCGGCAGCTCGGCACGGATGCCATCCAGCGTAGGTACGATCTGGTGCACCACATCCAGCGCCTGCATGCCATCGCTGATGTCGGCACGCACGGTCACCGTCGGCAGCCGGTTGCGGTGCCAGATGATGCCGTCCTCGAAGCCGTACTCCATCGTCGCTACCTGCGACAGCGTGATGCTGCCGCCGTTGGCGGTCGGCATCGACAGGCTGGACAGCAGATCCAGCTGATTGCGCTCATCGGCCGGCCCGCGCAGCAGCATCTCGATCTGGCGGTTGCCTTCGCGATACACGCTCACCGACTGGCCGGCCAGCGAACTGGCCAGGAACTGGCTGACCTGTGCACTGCTCACACCCAGCGCGCGCGCGCGCTCCTGATCGATTACCAGCCGCACCACCTTGCTCGGCTCGCTCCAGTCCAGGTTGACGTTCATTACATGCGGGTTCTCACGCACCTTGGCCTCGACCTGTCGCGCGATCGCCTGCACCTTCTCGATGTGCTCGCCGGAGATACGCATCTGTACCGGGTAGCCCACCGGCGGACCGTTCTCCAGGCGGGTCACGCGCATCTGCACATCCGGGAACTTCGGGATCACCTCGTGCAGCAGCCAGTCGCGGGTGCTCTCACGCGACTTGATGTCCTTGGCCAGCACCACGAACTGGGCGAAGTTGGTTGCCGGCAGCTGCTGGTCCAGCGGCAGGTAGAAGCGCGGCGATCCGGTGCCCACGTAGGACACGTAGTTGGCGATGCCCTCGCGGCCGGACAGCAGCTTCTCCAGCTTCTCGGCCTGGGCCTGGGTCGAGCGCAGCGAGGCGCCCTCGGCCAGCTCGATGTCCACCATCAGTTCCGGCCGGGTCGAATCCGGGAAGAACTGCTGCGGCACGAAGCGGAACATCAGCAGCGAGAACACGAACAGGGCGATGGTCGCGGCAATCACCCACCAGCGGCGGCGCAGGCAGGCGTCGAGGAAGCGACGGAAGCTGCGGTAGAACGGGCGCTGGTACGGATCATGGTCGTGCCCATGCTGCGGCGGTGCGATCAGGTTGGCCAGCGCCGGATAGCGGTCGGCCCACTGCTGTCGCTTGGCCAGCCAACGCGCGGACAGGCTGCCCGGCTTCGGCGGCTGCGGATTGAACAGGTCCGGCAGCATCTTGTCGCCCAGGTACGGGATGAACAGCACTGCTGCGATCCACGACACCACCAGCGCGATGGTCACCACCTGGAACAGCGAACGGGTGTACTCGCCGGTGCTCGACGCCGCCGTGGCGATCGGCAGGAAGCCG
>DQIG01000186.1:4464-4623 GCA_003525885.1 Stenotrophomonas sp. | reverse complement strand
TCGGCAGGAAGCCGGCCGCCGTGATCAATGTACCGGTCAGCATCGGGAACGCGGTGGATTCCCAGGCGAAGCTCGCCGCGCGCAGGCGATCAAAGCCCTGCTCCATCTTGGTGGCCATCATCTCCACCGCGATGATCGCATCGTCCACCAGCAGGCCCA
>DQIG01000186.1:4024-4318 GCA_003525885.1 Stenotrophomonas sp. | reverse complement strand
GCATCGTCCACCAGCAGGCCCAGCGCCAGCACCAGCGCGCCCAGCGAGATCTTGTGCAGGCCGATGTCGAAGTAGTGCATGACGAAGAAGGTCATCGCCAGCACCAGCGGAATGGTCACGCCCACCACCAGGCCGGTGCGCAGGCCCAGCGAGAAGAAACTGACCAGCAGCACGATCACCACCGCTTCGGTCAGTACCTGCACGAACTCGCCGACCGACTCCTCCACCGATTGCGGCTGATCGGACACCTTGCGCAGCTGCATGCCGGCCGGCAGGGTCTTCTGCAGGCGCTCG
>DQIG01000186.1:0-3875 GCA_003525885.1 Stenotrophomonas sp. | reverse complement strand
AGGGTCTTCTGCAGGCGCTCGAACTCGGCATCGAGGTTGGCGCCGAGCTTGAGGATGTCGCCGCCATCCTTCATCGCCACCGCCAGGCCAATCGCCTCTTCGCCCATGAAGCGCATCTTCGGCGACGCCGGATCGGCAAAGCCACGCTTGACCTCGGCGATGTCGCCCAGGTGCACGGTGCGATCACCGGCGCGGATCGGGAACTGGCGGATCGCTTCGATATCGTTGAACTGGCCGGTCACACGCAGCTGTACGCGATCGGTGGCGGTTTCAAAGAAGCTGGTGCCGGCAATCGCATTCTGGTCGGCCAACGCCTGCTGCACCTGCTGCATCGACACGCCCAGCGTGGCCAGGCGGGTGTTGGACAGCTCGATCCACACCTTCTCGTCCTGCAGGCCGACCAGGTCGATCTTGCCGACGTCGGGCACGCGCTGCAGTTCCAGCTGGATGCGGTCGGCGTAGTCGCGCATCACCGCGTAGTCGAAGCCCTTGCCGGTCAAGGCATAGATGTTGCCGTAGGTGTCGCCGAACTCATCGTTGAAGAACGGGCCGACGATCTCGCGCGGCAGTGTCGGGCGGATGTCGCCCACGCGCTTGCGCACCTGGTACCAGAGATCGGGAATCTGCTTGGAACGCAGGCTGTCGCGCGCCATGAAGATGACCTGCGATTCGCCCGGGCGCGAGTACGAACGGATGAACTCGTACTCGCCGGTGTTCATCAGCGCCTTCTCGATCGGTTCGGTCACCTGCCGCGAGACCTGCTCGGCGGTGGCACCTGGCCACAACGTGCGCACCACCATCGCCTTGAAGGTGAATGGCGGATCCTCGGACTGGCCCAGATGCTTGTACGACCACGCGCCGATCAGCGCGAAGGCAAGCATCGCGAACAACACCAGCGGACGGTTGGACAGCGCCCACTCGGAAAGATTGAAGCGGCGCACCGGCTTACTCCTTGGCCTTGGCGGCAGCCGCCGGCGTGGCCGGCTTCAGCACCGGGCGATTCTGCCGGTCCACGGCGATCACCGGCTGGCCGGCCCGCAACAGGTGTCCGCCGGCAGCGACCACCCAGTCCGCGGCGCCCACGCCGGACAGCACCGGCACCGTCTCGCTGCCGTAGGCACCGGTGGTGACCGCTGCGGCCTTCAGCGTGCTGTTGGCCGGATCGACCACCCATACGCTGGCGGCACCATTGGCACCGCGCTGCAGCGCGCCCAGCGGCAGCTGCAGGGTGCCGTGGCGGCCGGCGCTGCTGTAGACGCGTGCGCTCTGGCCCAGTTCGACGTCGGCCAGCGCATCGCCCGACAGGCTGACGCGGGTCGCATAGGTGCGTGCCTGCGGGTCAGCGGCAGCGGCGATCTCGCGGATCGTGCCCGGCAGGCGTTGGCCCGGGCGGTTCCACAGCTCCACCTCGACCGGCTGGCCTACCGCATAGTCGCGGATGGTGGCCTCGGGCAGGTCGATCAGCACTTCGCGCCCACCATCGGCGGCCAGGTTGAAGATGGTCTGGCCGGCCGACACCACCTGCCCGGCTTCGGCCTCGCGGCTGGCGATCACACCGTCGGCCGGCGCGCGCAGCTGCGCGTAGTCGGCCTGGTTGCGCAACACATCGAGGTTGGCGCGGGCGGCATTGGCCTGGCCCTGCGCGGCCTTGAACGCGGCGGATTGCTGGTCCAGCTGCGAGCGGCTGACCAGCTGCTGGTCGGCCAGCACCTGGTAGCGCTTGAGGTCATCGCGGGCACGCACCAGGTCGGCTTCGGCCGCAGCCAGCTGCGCCTGCGAGGCGCGGGCCTGCAGCGCGAAGTCGGCCACGTCCAGTTCGGCCAGCACATCGCCCTTCTTCACCCGTTGCCCGGCATCGACGTGGCGCTTGACCAGGTTGCCGCCAACGCGGAACGACAGCGGGCTTTCCTGTCGTGCACGCACCGTGCCCGGGAACGCCGCCGGCGCCTGCCCGACCTGCTCGCCGGGATGAACCACCAGCACCGGCACGGCCGCCGGTGGCGCCTGTTCCTGTCCCGAACAGGCTGCCAGCGCAGCCATCCACACCATACCGCCCATCCAGCGCACGATCTTCATCGGTCAACGTCCTGAAAACGCAGGGTTGCAACTAAGGGAGGAGCCGCGACTGCCGGCCCAATTTAATAAACCGGCCGGTATAGTATAAATATCGAACCGCTTGGTCTAGTATTGTCGCGATGAGTTCTCACACTTCCCGCAAGCCGTCGGCCAAGCCCGCTGCCAAGGCCGCCGGACCCGGGCGCCCCAAGGACCTCGGCAAGCGCGCGGCGATCCTTGAAGCAGCCAAGGCACTGTTCATCGAACAGGGCTATACCGGCGTGAGCATGGACACCATCGCCGCTCAGGCCGGCGTCTCGAAGCTGACTGTGTACAGCCACTTCGGCGACAAGGAGACCCTGTTCTCCGAGGCCGTGCAGTCAAAGTGCATTGAAATGCTGCCCGACGCGCTGTTCGTGGCCGACGCGGACGGTCCCCTGCGCGACCAGCTGATCGGCATCGGGCTGGCCTTCTTCGAGTTGATCACCTCCGACGCAGCGATCTCGATCCAGCGCATGATGATGGCGCCGGAAACCGATGAGCGCCTGCGCGAGCTGTTCTGGCAGGCCGGTCCGGAGCGTACCTGCGAGGCCCTGGCCGACTTCCTGCGCGCGCGCGGTGAGCGCGGCGAACTGGATATCCCCGACTACTACCTGGCCGGCCAGCAGTTCCTGACTCTGGTCAAGGGCGAAGTGCACATGCATATGATGTGTGGCATGCCACTGTCACCGGTGGAGTGCGACCCTCTTGCCCATGTGACCGCCAGCATCGACTTCTTCCTGCGCGCCTATGCGCCGCGAGGGGCCGGGACGGCTGAATAACCAAAACTGAACGAACCGGAGGTCGCGATGACTTCCGGCACTGCGACCCCGGCCACCCGGCAGCTGATGCTCTGGGCGCGCCGCCGGCCTCCGGCACCGGTAAAATGGCCGGCCCACTGCGCTGGATTTGAACCTCATGACGATTGATTACGCCCACGCCCGCGAACTGATGGTGGAACAGCAGATCCGTCCCTGGGACGTGCTGGACATCAAGGTGCTCGACGTCCTGGCCCGCCTGCCGCGCGAGGCCTTTGTCGCCGACGCGCACCGGGCACTGGCCTACGCCGATGTCGAACTGCCGATCGGCCACGGCCAGAAGATGATGAAGCCGGTCATCGAGGGCCGTACCCTGCAGGCCCTGGACCTGCAGCCGGGTGACGAAGTGCTGGAAATCGGCACCGGCAGCGGCTTCCTGTCGGCCTGCATCGGCGCGCTGGCGCGCGACGTGCTGAGCCTGGAAATCGACCCGGAGCTGGCTGCCGCCGCACGCGCCCGCCTGGATGCCTCCGGCCTGGGCACCAATGTCCGCGTGGAAGTGGCCGACGCCCTGACCTGGCAGACCGAACGCCGCTTTGACGTGATCTGTGTCACTGGTGCGGTCGACGTGGTGCCGTCACAGTTCGCTTCGTGGCTGCGTCCGGGTGGTCGCCTGTTCGTGATCCATGGCCGTTCGCCGGCGATGGAGGCCCTGCTGGTCAAGGCCGACGGCAGCTGCGAGTCCCTGTTCGAGACCGATATCGATTACCTGCGTGGTGCCGCCCCGGCCCCCCAGTTCCACCTCTGAGTCCAAGGAAGCCGCAATGATCCGCCGATCCCTCGCTGTTGCGCTGGCCACTGCCCTGCTGCCGTTGTCCGCCCATGCCGCCGACCTGCTGCAGGTCTACGAAATGGCGCGCAATGGCGATCCGCAGCTGTCCGCCGCCGAATCTACCCGGCTGTATGACAAGGAAGGCGCCGTGCAGGCGCGCGCCGCCCTGCTGCCGCAGATCAACGGCCAGG
>DQIG01000369.1:725-4588 GCA_003525885.1 Stenotrophomonas sp. | reverse complement strand
CGCAGGGCGGAGGCCCTTGCGTACGAATGTCCTCCGGCGCCGGCCGTTGGCCGTCACCTCCCCCTTTACTTCGTACGCAAGGGCCTCCGCCCTGCGTTCGGAGTTCGTCGGCGCCTCGTTGAAGGGCTGCCACGAGCGCTGCGCTTTACCTGCCGCACGCCGAGCCTCGTCGGGGCAGGCAGGGGGTTGGGCAAAGTAAAGGAGGAGGTGACGGCCAACGGCCGGCGCCGGGGGACATTTGCCCAACCCCCTGCCTGCCCCGGCGGGGCCCATCAGTTCGCGGGGAATCGAGACGAAGACACGCTTGTGGCGGGTTCATTCTGCGTGGCGCAGGGTGGAGGCCCTCGCGTACGAATGTCCTCCGGCGCCGGCCGTTGGCCGTCACCTCCTCCTTTACTTCGTACACAAGGGCCTCCGCCCTGCGTTCGAAATCTATCGGCGCCTCATTGAAAGGCTGCCGCGAGCACTGCGCTCTACCTACCGCACGCCGAGCCTCGTCGGGGCGGGCAGGGGTCTGGGCAAAGTAAAGGAGGAGGTGACGGCCAACGGCCGGCGCCGGGGGACATTTGCCCAGGCCCCTGCCTGCCCCGGCGGGGCCCCTCAGCTCGCAGAGACATCGGACGAAGACGCACTTCGGAATCCGAACACCAGGCAAAAAAAGACCCGGCAGAGGGAGGGATCTGCCGGGTCCGGATTGCGTGGGGGGAGGGACCCACGCAATGAGCGTCGCGTCGCGTCAGTGGTTGTTCGCGTCCGCCGTTGATTCGTTGTAGCCCTGCACCAGTTCGGACCAGGCCTTGCTGGCCTGCAGGCCGAGACCGACCACGTCCTGCTGGGCCTGGCCCAGCCGTTGCAGGTTGTCCTGCCACAGCTGTGCGCCCTTGTTGAGCGTCCCGGCCGCGTCGTCGCCGCGGGCCAGTTCGCCCAGCCAGCCGCCGGTCGCGGTCAGGTTGCGCTCCATCACCTTCAGCTGCACACCGAACATGCTTTCCGCGTTCTCCAACGCCAACCGGTTCGCACGCGTTGCCGCGGCGGCGAGCTGGCGGGTGGCATCACTGAAGCGATCACTGAAGGCGGCGGCCATGGGGCGTCAGGGAGTGGCTTGATGCAATGCAGCATACGCCCTTGATGCGGCAATGCAACAAAAATAACAAAGGCGCCTTGGGCGCCTTTGAAACACCTTTCAGATCAATGGGTTGATCAGGCCGTCGGGCCGCGGTAACGGCAGCCCGACGTGCAGGTTTCGTGCACGGTGATCTCACTCAGCGCCGGCAGGCTGGGCTTGAGCTCGTTCCAGATCCACACCGCCAGGTTCTCGCTGGTCGGGTTCTCCAGGCCGGGAATGTCATTGAGGTAGTGATGGTCCAGGCGATCGTAGATCGGCTGGAAGGCCGCCTTCACGTCGCCGAAGTCCATGATCCAGCCGGTCTGCGCACCCGGCTCGCCCTCGACCTTCAGTTCCACCCGGAACGAGTGGCCGTGCAGGCGCGCGCACTTGTGCCCCGGCGGCACGTTGGGGAGGCGGTGCGCCGCCTCGAGCATGAAGACTTTGAAGATTTCCATGGCGCGATTGTACGCCGCAGGCAGCCGGGCAGCCTGAGTCGATGTTGGGTATTCGTGAAGAAAGTCTTTTCATCCGGATGAAGAGATGATAGTTTCTCTTATATCCGTATGAAGAGATGTTATTGGCCGGACCCCGGCCAGGCATGGACTACTGCGGAACTTCGTCGCCCTTACCACCTCCCCCACATCGTCATGCCCAAGCACACCCTGCTCGTGGCGGCCCTGGCCGTCGCTCTGGCCGCGCCTTTGTCCGCCGCCGCTGAAACCTCCACCGACGCCAGTGGCGAAGCCAGCACCCTGGCCGCCGTGCGCGTCACCGGTTCCAACATCAAGCGCACCGATACCGAGGCCTCCAACCCGATGCAGGTGATCGGCCGCCAGCAGCTGGAACAGACCGGCAAGGCCACCGTGGCCGATGTGCTGCGCTCGATCTCGGCCAACACCGGCAACGCCAGCAATGAAACCACCAACAACGGCTGGGCCTCCGGCTCGGCCGGCATCGGCCTGCGTGGCCTGTCGCAGAAAAACACGCTGGTGTTGCTCAACGGCCGCCGCCTGGCCAACTACGGCTTCCCGGCCGGTGGCTTGTCCGACACCTTCGTCGATCTCAACGCGCTGCCGTTGGTCGCGGTCGAGCGCATTGAAGTACTCAAGGATGGCGCCTCGGCGGTGTACGGCTCCGATGCCGTGGCCGGCGTGGTCAACATCATCACCCGGCAGAACTTCGAAGGCGCCGAGATCGGCGGCAGCTTCGGCGGTGCCGACCAGGGCGGCCTGCACGAGCAGAACCTGAAGTTCGTCGGCGGCCTCGGTGATCTCGATACCGACGGCTACAACATCCTCTTCAGCCTGCAGGGTTACAACCGCGAGCGCCTGGACCAGGACGAACGTAACCTGACCAAGAGCGGCATCTACACCGACCAGCCGGGTGGCCGCTGGAACGGCTGGTCGGCCAAGGGCGCGCGCTATCTGGTGAACGGTGTGTCGGTACCGATGCTCGATGCCAACGGCAACTGCCCGACCGGCACCACCCGTGTCGCCAGTGCGCCGATCGACGGCCTGGCCGGTGACACCTGCGGCTTCAACCAGGCGCCGTTCACCACGCTGATTCCCTCGACCAAGCGCTACCAGGCCTATGCCAACGGTACCTTCCGCCTGAACGACAACGTCGAAGCCTTCGGCGAAGTGCTGTACAGCCAGATCAAGAGCGCCGCGTGGTTCGGCAGCAGCCCGTTCTTCACCCTGGAGAGCGGCCGCTTTGCACTGAACGCGAACAGCGGCCTGGCCGAGCCGGTGTCGTCGCTGCTGCCGGCCAACAATCCTTACAACCCGTACGGTCGTGCGATCCCGATCGAATACACCTTCTTCGACCTCGGCGGCACGATCAAGACCAACCGCTCCACCGCCTACCGTGGCGTGTTCGGCCTGCGTGGCACCACCGCCAACTGGGATTGGGAAGTGGCTGCATTCGGTGCGCGCAGCAGTGAGCGTGAGAGCGTCTCCGGCGGCTTCGCCAACCGCTGGGCGCTGGCCGATGCGTTGGCTTCGGGCAGCTACAACCTGCTCAACCCGGCGGCCACGCCGCAGTCGGTGCGCGACTCGATCAACATCGCCACCTTGCGTCCGGCCGAATCCAAGCTGCAGGGCATCGATGCGAAGATCTCCGGCAGCCTGGGCCACACCTGGGCTGGCGAGATCGGCTTCGCTGCCGGTGCCGAGTGGCGCCGCGAGAAGCTCGACTCCAACAACCCGTGGCAGATCGATGCCGGCCTGCAGGTGCGCCCGGCCATTGCCGAAGTGCATGGCCAGCGTCAGGTCAGTGCGGCCTACGCCGAAGTGAACGTGCCGCTGGCCTCGACGCTGGAGCTGTCCGCCGCCGCGCGTGCCGATCACTACGATGATTTCGGCGATGCGTTCTCGCCGAAGATCGGCCTGCGCTGGCAGCCGCTGGATTTCCTGCTGGTGCGTGCGTCGGCGTCGAAGGGCTTCCGCGCACCGTCGCTGTCGGAAAACTCCAACAGCACCAGCATCGCCTACGGCAGCGTGGTTGATCCGCGTGATCCGGACGTGCCGGGCTCGCGCCAGAACCCGACCTTCTTCACCGTCGGCAACAACGAACTGAAGCCCGAGCGCACCAGGAGCGTGAACTTCGGCGTGGTGCTGTCGCCGTGGGCCAACACCAACCTGAGCGTGGACTACTACCGCATCCAGCTGGACAACCTGGTCGGCACCAACAACACCCAGACCCTGGTCAACGACAACGTGGCCGGTGCCGTGCAGCGCGATGAGCGCGGCAAGCT
>DQIG01000369.1:0-587 GCA_003525885.1 Stenotrophomonas sp. | reverse complement strand
AGCGCGATGAGCGCGGCAAGCTGCAGGCGGTCTACAACCGCTACCAGAACCTGAGCGAGCTGAAGACCTCGGGCATCGATGTCGAGCTGCGTCAGCGCATCCCGACCGCTGCACTCGGCGACTTCACCGTGTCCTCCGCCTACACCCACGTGCGCGACTACCGTCGCCCGACCGTGGTCGGTGGGCCGCTGGTCGATTACGCCGGCAGCAATCTCGGCGCGACGCTGCCCAAGGACAAGGCCACCACCACGCTGGACTGGAAGTACGGCGACTTCAACGCAGCGGTGACCTGGTACTACACCAGCGGCTACCGCCAGGAAGCCAGCACTGCAGCGAAGGCCGTGCAGCAGCGTGTCGGCAGCTACAGCCAGTACGACCTGTACCTGGCCTACACCGGTATCGACAAGCTGACCGTGTACGCCAAGGTGCAGAACCTGGCCGACAAGACGCCGCCGTACGACGCCTCGTTCCCGGGCATCCGCGCGCCGTACGACTTCAGCCAGTACGACCTGCGCGGCCGCTACTTCACGCTGGGCTTCGATTACCGCTTCTGATCCATCCGCCGCGGCCGGTCACCAGTAGGGACC
>DQIG01000368.1:5175-5880 GCA_003525885.1 Stenotrophomonas sp. | reverse complement strand
GGCCGCGCCCTGCTGGTCGCCCCCGGCAGCTGCGCGATCAACTGCCGCTACTGCTTCCGTCGCCACTTCGACTATGGCGCGGAAAACGCCGCCAAGGGTGGCTGGCAGGAGGCCGTAGCCGCCATCGCGGCCGACCCGGACATCGACGAGGTGATCCTGTCCGGCGGTGACCCGCTGTCCCTGGCCACGCACAAGCTGGTCGAGCTGACCGACGCCCTGCGCGCGATCCCGCATATCCGCCGCCTGCGCATCCATACCCGGCTGCCGATCGTGCTGCCGGAGCGCGTGGACGATGAACTGGTCTCCTGGCTGGGCAGCCTGCCCTGGCCGCTGGCGATCGTGGTCCACGCCAATCATGCCAATGAATTCGATGCCAGCGTGGACGCCGCGATGGCCCGCCTGCGCGGCATCGGCGCCCAGCTGCTGAACCAGGCGGTGCTGCTGCGCGGGGTCAACGACAGCGTGCAGGCGCTGCAGGACCTGAGCGAGCGCAGCTTCGCTGCCGGTGTGCTGCCCTACTACCTGCACCAGCTGGACCGGGTCGAAGGCGTGGCCCACTTCGAAGTGGACGATGCCCAGGCCAAGGCCCTGATTGCCGGCCTCACCGCGCGCCTGTCCGGTTACCTGATCCCCAAGCTGGTGCGCGAACTGCCCGGCGACCCGAGCAAGCGCCCGCTGTAACAAAAAAGGGGACGGAGGGAATTA
>DQIG01000368.1:0-5023 GCA_003525885.1 Stenotrophomonas sp. | reverse complement strand
GACGGAGGGAATTAAGTCGCTTATGCATTTGCGACTTAATTCCCTCCGTCCCCTTTTTGGGTCAAAGGCCTGATTCGATCATCCGCACCACTTCGGTGGCGGTGACCGGGTGGCTCAGCCAGTAGCCCTGGCCGAGGTCGCAGCCGCGCTGGGCCAGCAGCTCGTACTGCGCCTGCTGCTCGATGCCCTCGGCTACCACCGTGATGCCCAGCGCGTGGGCCATGGCGATGATTGCCGTGGTCAGCGCCAGATCGTCCGGGTCGCGCTGCATGTCGGCCACGAAACTCTTGTCGATCTTCACCCCGTCCACCGGCACCTGGCGCAGGTGGCTGAGACCGGAGAAACCGGTGCCGAAATCATCCAGCCAGACCTTCACGCCGGTGCGGTGCAGCTTGTCCAGCAGCTGCGCGGCCACCATCTCATCGCCGATCACCGCAGTTTCGGTCAGCTCCAGGTGCAGGCGCGAGGCCGGCAGGCCGGACTCGTGCAGGCACTGCGCAACCAGTGCCGGCAGTTCACCACCGCGCAGCTGCCGCGGCGACACGTTCACCGACACGAACAGATCATCGCCACCGGCCCCGCGCGGCCACTGCGAGGCTTCCATGCAGGCCGCACGCAGCACCTTCGGGCCGATGATCTCGATCAGCCCGCTCTGCTCGGCCACTTCGATGAAGACCGATGGGGGGATCGTTCCCAGAGTCGGATGCTGCCAGCGCAGCAGCACTTCCACGCCGACCATGCGGCGGTCGCGCATGCGGAAGATCGGCTGGTAGGCCAGGCGCAGTTCGCCCCGCTCCCAGGCCCCGCGCAGTTCCTGTTCCATGTGCACGCGGCGCTCGACCGCATGGTCCATCGCCCGGCTGTAGTAGCGATAGCAGTTCTTGCCGGCCATCTTCGCCTGGTACATGGCGATGTCGCCGTTCTTCAGCAGCGTGGTTGCATCGGCGGCATCGTCCGGGAACAGGGTCACGCCGATCGAGGTCCCCAGGAACAGCTCCCTGCCCTGTACCACCAGCGGCTTGCCCAGCTCGCGCACCAGCACCTCGGCCAGCAGCCGCGCGTTCGCGGCCACGTCGCCATCACCGACCAGGATCACGAACTCGTCGCCGCCGAAGCGGGCCAGCAGGGCCTCATCGCCGCCGGCCTCGGTAACTGCACGGCCGATGCGCTGCGCGAACTGCAACAGCGCTTCGTCACCGGCCTCATGGCCGAGGGTGTCATTGACGCGCTTGAAGTCGTCGATATCGGCGAACAGCAGGCCCAGCCGATGATTGGATGCGCGCGCGGCCATCAGGCGATGGTCCAGTGCTTCGCGGAACGCCAGGCGGTTGGTCAGCCCGGTCAGTGCATCGGTATAGGCCATGCGCCGCACCTCGCGGTCATGGCGGGCGATGGAATCGCGCATGCGGGCGAAGCCGCGCACCAGCTCGCCGACCTCGTCGTCGCGGGTGTTCTCGGCCAGCGGCGCCTGGTAGTCGCCAGCCTCGATGCGGCGCGCCGCGGCGGCCAGATCACGGATCGGCGCCACCAGGGTGCGCTGCACGTACAGGATCACCACCACGCCGATCACCACCAGCAGGCCCAGCATCAGCAGCAGCCAGCCCAGGTGGCGGCTGCCGACCTGCTGCAGGCGCTCGCCGAGCGTGGCATTGGCGGCCTGTTCGCGCTGCTGTACCTCGTCCAGCGCCATGCCGACCCGGACGCCGCCGATGCGCTGGTTGCCGACCATGATCGGCATGGTGTTGTCGAGCACCTTGGGCGATTCCTGCACCACCAGCGCCTGCGCCACCGCGGCCTTGGGGGCGAGCGGGTCGGCCATCGGCTGGCCGAAGCCGGACACCTCGATCGAGCCGTCATGCACCAGCCGGCCGCGTTCGTCGAACACCAGCACATAGCGCACGACCGGCTGCCGTGCGGTGCTGCGCACCAGCGCACCGACCTGGTCGAGGTCGCGGTAGTACAACGGGTTGGCCAGCGCGTCGGACAGCTCGCGCGCCATCGCTTCGCCGCGGCTGCGCACGCTGCGATCGAACAGTTCATGGATGACGCCACCACTGAGGTTGCGCACCTCGCCCTGCATCGCCGCCTGCCGCCCCAGCAACACTGCCAGGATCGCCACCACCACGACCATCGCCCCGCCCATCGCGAGCAGGAACCGGGCCTGCATTCCCGAGCCGAGCCACTTCATTCCACTTCCATCCGCACGCGCGTCAATCCTTGTTTCAATTCATCCAGCCGCTGCTGCGCATGCGCATCGACGCGGTGGAAACCGGAAGTGCCGAAAAACCGATGCAACGCCCCCTGCGCCTGCGGGTCGCTGGCCGCCTGCAGCAGGACGTCCTGCAGACGGTCACGCACCCGCGGGTCGAGGTCGGCGCGAACCATTTCCACCGCCCGCGGGTAAGGCTCGGTGCGCAGCAACTCGCGGAAGTCGCGCCGGAATGCCGCCGGCACCCGTCGCTCGTCGTTCCAGTCCACGCTGCTCACCGCCCCCACTTCGACCACACCCTTGTGCACGAACGTGGCGATGTTCAACTCGCTACGCGCAAACACGTACCCCACGCTGTCCCGGCCCGGCACGTCCCCCACACCAGCCAGGATCTGCGGCGCCAGCCCCTCCTGCAGCAGCGTCATCACCGGCACCAGGTAGGCACTGGTGGACGCCGTGTTCTGCAGCGCCAGGCGATGCCCGCGCAGGTCCTGGATCCGCTGGATCGGACTGTCGCGGCGCACGAAGAACACAGTCTGGTACTCACGCACGCCGTTGCGCTCGGTCAGCAGCAGCGGCCGTGCACCACTGCGCTGGCCCAGTGCCACCGCAGTACCCGACGTTTCCGTGACCCAGTCGACCCGCCCCCGCCGCAGATAGCTGGCCATCTGCTGCGGGTCGCGCGCCATCAGGATCCGCCCTTCCTTGATGCCGACGTCGTGCATGCGTGCCACCACATAGTCCAGCAACGGTTGCAGCTGCTCGTAATGGGCCTTGGGGTCATCGCTGATCCGGCCCAGCACCAGCACCGGGTCCGGTGCTGCATGCACCGCCCCGGCCAGCAGGATCATGACCAGGCTCAGCAGTCCCCTCTGCACTGCCCTTCGCAGACCCGACACAGGCTTCATCCCTCCTGGGTATCCAGACAGACTACCCGAAAAAATGAGAACGTCGTCAGCTGTCCTTGTTACCCGCTTGTGCCAGTCTCGCCATGCGCTGGGTGTCGGCGAGGATGCCGCGCAACAGGCGCACTTCCTGCTCGCTCGGCTCGCTGCGCAGGAACAGGCGGCGCAGCTTGCGCATCGCCGATTCCGGCGCGCGGCCCTTGTGGAAATCGATCTCGTCCAGGGTGTCGCCGAGCTGGGCGAAGAAGCTCTCCATCTGCTCATGGCTGGCCGCCTGTTCGCGGAACCCCGGCTCGGCGTCGGCGGCCGGCTGCGCGCCCAGCAACTGCATGCGCGTTTCATAGGCCAGCACCTGCACCGCGGCAGCCAGGTTGAGCGAGCTGAACTCCGGGTCGGACGGGATATGCACCGCCGCATGGCAGAGCTGCAGTTCCTCGTTGGTCAGGCCGGTGCGCTCACGACCGAACACCAGCGCCACCTCGACGCCCTCGCCTGCCTTGGCCACCGCCCTTGCGGCGGCATCGGCCGGCAGGTACTCCTCCAGCTGGACGCGGCGGGCACGGGCGGTGCAGCCCAGCACCAAGCGGCAATCGGCCACGGCCTCGGCCAGGGTGGCCACCACCGGGGCGTCCCCCAGCACATCTTCAGCACCGGCCGAGCGGCGGAAGGCCTCCTCGTCCAGCGGTTTTTCGGGGGCGACCAGCACCAGGCGGGCCAGGCCCATGGTCTTCAGGGCACGGGCGGCAGCGCCCATGTTGCCGGGGTGCTGGGTACCGACCAGGACGAATCGGAGGCGGGTGGCGGCGGGAAACTGGGACATGAACAGGGAAAAGGTCGAGCTGGACGATGACCAATGGTAAACTGTGCGGCCGGCCACTGCGCCGGACCCGCTCTTTTCCCCCGCCAGTCCATCTCTTCTGCCTTTCCGGGAGCCCACGCCATGCAGAAACCCGCCGTAACCGTCATGGTCAAGGCCGCCCGCCTCGCCGGCAACGTCCTGTTGCGCAACATCAACAAGCTCGAGGCACTGAACGTGGTGCAGAAGGGCCGGATGGACTACGCCAGCGAAGTGGATGCGGACGCGGAAAAGGTCATCGTCAAGGAACTCAAGCGCGCTTACCCGGACTACGGCATCTTCGGTGAAGAAGGTGGCGTGCAGGGCGAGCGCCGCCAGATGTGGGTCATCGACCCGCTGGATGGCACCAGCAACTACCTGCGCGGCGTGCCGCACTACTGCGTGTCGATCGCCCTGGTCGAGAACGGCGAGCCGACCGATGCCGTCATCTTCGATCCGCTGCGCAATGAACTGTTCACCGCCAGCCGTGGCGCTGGCGCCGTGCTGAACGACCGCCGCATCCGCGTGGCCGACCGCAAGGACCTGGAAGGCACGATGATCCACACCGGCTTTGCCCCGCGCGAGCGCAGCCGCGCCAGTGCCCAGCTGAAGGCGGTCGACGCCCTGCTGGTGCACGGCGAGGACATCCGCCGCACCGGTTCGGCGGCACTGGACCTGGCCTACGTGGCCTGCGGCCGTGCCGACGCCTACTTCGAAGCCGGCGTGAAGGCCTGGGACATCGCTGCCGGCCTGCTCCTGGTCCGCGAGGCGGGCGGCAAGGTCTGCGACTTCAAGGGCGCGACCCTGGGCCGCATGGACAACCGTGGCCCGGAGACCCATCAGATCGTGGCCGGCAACCTGAAGGTGGCCGAGTCGCTGCAGAAGGTGCTGGTGAACACCGGCTACGCCGCCGAGTTCGACGCGAAGTTCTGAGATCTCGTGTAAAGCGGTTCATGGAGACGGCACCTGCAAAGGTGCCGTTTTCGTTTGTGCGCACGGAGATTCGTTTCCGCGACCGCGGAGGGGTGTCACTTTCTTTGCGCGCAAAGAAAGTAACCAAAGAAACGCTCCGCC
>DQIG01000168.1 GCA_003525885.1 Stenotrophomonas sp. | reverse complement strand
GATGTTCTCGCCCAGGGTCAGCTTGCCCTTCACGAACACGCCCGGCACCGATTCATAGCCGTCGAACTGCGCGACCAGCTGGTCGGTACGCTCGGTGAAGGCCTTGCGGTCGGCATCGGTCCACCAGTTGTCGAAGTTGCCGTTGGCGGCGAACTGGCTGCCCGAGTCATCGTAGCCGTGCATCATCTCGTGGCCGATGACCGCACCGATGCCGCCGTAGTTCAGCGCCGGATCGGCCTTGGCGTCGAAGAACGGCGCCTGCAGGATCGCCGCCGGGAATACGATCTCGTTCTTGGTAGCGTTGTAGTACGCGTTGACGGTCTGGGGGGTCATGCCCCACTCGGTCTTGTCCACCGGCTTGCCGATCTTGTCCAGCATGTAGCGGTAGTTGAACGCACGTGCCGCCTCCATGTTGCCCAGGTAGCTGTCGCCGTTGGTCTGCAGGCCCGCCCAGTCACGCCACTTGTCCGGGTAACCGATCTTCGGGGTGAAGCTGGCCCACTTTTCCAGTGCCTTCTTCCTGGTTTCTTCGCCCATCCACGGCAGCTGCTCCAGGCGCGCCTTCAGCGCCTGCGACAGGTTTTCCACCAGGTGCTGCATGGCAACCTTCGACTCAGCCGGGAACACGGCGTCGACGTACAGCTGGCCCAGGGCTTCACCCATGCCGCCGTTGACCGACTCCAGCACGCGCTTCCAGCGCGGCTGCATTTCCTTCTGGCCACGCAGGGTGGTGCCGTAGAAATCGAAGTTGGCCTTCTCGAACTGGCTGCTCAGGTACGGCGAAGCATCGTCGATGGTGTGGAAGCGCAGGTAGGCCTGCCAGGTGCTGGCCGGCACGTCGACCAGCATCTTGTCCATTTCACCGAAGAAGCCCGGCTGGGCCAGCGAGAACTTCTGCGCGGCCGGCACCTTCAGGGTGTCGAACAGCGCGGTCCAGCTGAAGTTCGGGGTCAGCCTGTCGGCGTCTGCGGCGCTGAGCGGGTTGTAGCGCTTGGCCGGGTCACGCATTTCGATGCGCGACATCGAGGCCTTGGCCAGGCGGGTTTCAAAGGCCATCACGGCCTTGGCCTGCTCGGCGGCCTGGGCAGCGTCCACGCCGGACAGGGTCAGCACCTGTGCGATGTAGGCCACGTAGGCGTCTCGGATCTTGGCCTGCGCGTCGTCGAAGTAGTAGCCCTTCTCCGGCAGGCCGAGGCCGCCCTGGCCGACATAGGCGATGACGTTGGCCGAATCCTTGTAGTCCGCATTGGCGAACAGCGAGAACAGCACGCCCTTGCCCTCGGCCTGGCTGTCGCGCAGGTACTGGGTGATGGCAGCGGTGTCGTTCAGCGCGGTGATCTTGTCCAGCTGCGGCTGCAGCGGCGCCAGGCCGGCGGCTTCGATCTTGGCTTCGTCGTTGCCGGTCTTCCAGATGTCACCGATCTTGGCTTCCACCGAACCGGCCTTGGCCTGGCTGGCGGCGGCCTGCTGGACCAGCGCGTGCTGCACTTCCAGCGAGCGCTCGCGCAGGATCTCGAAGCTGCCCCAGGTGGTCTGGTCGCCCGGCACCGGGTTGGCCTTCAGCCACTTGCTGTTGACGAAGCCATTGAGGTCGGTACAGGCCGAAATGGCCGGATCCAGGTCGGCGCTGTTGAGCGAGATCAGCGGCGTCTTGATCTGCGACAGGTCGAAGGCCGGCTTGGCGTCGGCACTGGCCGCCGGAGCGGTTTCGTTCTTGCCACAGGCGGCCAGCGAGGCAGCGATGGCGATGGTCAGGCCCAGCGGGACCAGGTTGCGGACGTTCATGAGGCTCTCCTGCGGGTAATTTCACAGGGTAGCCGGGGGAGCGGGGTTGGGGACCGGCCAAAGGTCACGAGTCCAGGGCACAGCTCCCGCCGCGCGCCGGTATGCTCTGGCCTCTGCGATCACCGGACCTCATGACCATGGACGAAGCTGCGCTGCTGCTGGCCCTCGACGCCTGTGAGTTTCTGTTCCTGACGGAGATTGGCGAGCCGGAAGCGAATCGTCTGCGCCTGGTCGTGGAGGAAGGCCAGGTGGTCGGAAAGCCCTCCCGTGTGGAGCTCGGTCATGGACGTTCAATCGATGATGTGCGTGCGATGGAGGTGGTGCCCCACTCGCAGCGGTTTGAACTGATCTGGGACCACTACATCAGCTATGCCGTGCATAACGAGTCCTACCAGAGCTGGGACGACTCCGAAGCTTGGAGCGGCAACCTGTTCCGCCGCTACAGCCGTTCGAAGTTCCTCGATTATCTGGACCGTGCCACCTTTGCCGATGTCAGTTACCCGGGCCCATTCACGCACTTTCAGGTGATATGCCAGGACCACGTCATCGACATTGCTGCGTTGCAGCCGCCGAAGGTGCGCCTGTTGGGTCCTTCGTAGCTGGCAGATGCAGCCACCCATGGGGTGGCTCTACTGGGTTGCGACAGCGTCAGCCGAGCGTGGGCTCGGCGCAACAAAAGCAGAAGGCCGGCTTGCGCCGGCCTTCTTCTTACTTCGCCTTGCCCTGGTTGGCCACGGCTTCGGCGGCCTTGCGCGCCGCTTCCGGGTCGCCCAGGTAGCGGAACGACTTCACCGTCAGATCGTCGTTCAGTTCGAACAGCAGCGGAATGCCGGTTGGGATGTTCAGCTCGAGGATTTCCTCGCGCGAGACGTTGTTGAGGTACTTGTACAGCGCGCGCAGCGAGTTGCCGTGTGCGGTGACCAGCACGGTCTTGCCGTCCTTCAGCTGCGGCGCGATGGCGTCATGCCAGTACGGCAGCACGCGGTCCAGGGTGGTGGCCAGCGATTCGGTGCCCGGCAGCGCGTTGCGGTCCAGGCCGGCATAGCGGCGGTCATGGATCGGGTGGCCCGGATCTTCCAGGTCCATGGCCGGCGGCGGAATGTCGTACGAACGACGCCACACCTTGACCTGGTCCTCGCCGTGCTTGGCAGCAGTCTCGGCCTTGTCCAGGCCCTGCAGGCCGCCGTAGTGGCGCTCATTGAGCCGCCAGGACTTGTTCACCGGCAGCCAGTCCTGCTCCAGCTCGGCCAGCGCACCCTGCAGGGTGTGGATGGCGCGCTTGAGCACGGAGGTGTGGGCGACGTCGAACTGCAGGCCTTCCTCGCGCATCAGGCGACCGGCGGCGGCCGCTTCCCGGCGCCCCTGCTCGGTCAGGTCGACGTCGACCCAGCCGGTGAAGCGGTTGTCCAGGTTCCACTGGCTCTGGCCATGGCGCAACAGTACGAGTTTACGGGTCACTGCAGGGTCTCCAACGCGAGGAAAGGCAGGCCGCCATTGTAGCCCCGGGCGCCGCTCACCGGGCCGTGGCGCCATCCATGCAATGCTGTGACCGATGAATACGGTGATCGACCCCGGACGCTGGGAAGGCAGCGTCGCCGCCGCCCGCGAGCAGCAGATACAGTTGGCTGGCCGCGTGGAACGCCAGGACCGCCTGCCGCGCAACGCGCGCTGGCTGGCCGGGCTGGATGTCGGCTTCGAGGACAACGGCGCCATCACCCGCGCCGCGGCGGTGCTGCTGGATGCGAAGACGCTGCAACCCGTGGCGCAGGAGATCGCGCGCATTCCCACGGTGATGCCCTACATCCCAGGCCTGCTCAGTTTCCGCGAGCTGCCGGCATTGCTGGCCGCGCTGGCACTGCTGCCACGCACGCCGGACCTGGTGTTCGTCGACGGCCACGGCATCAGCCATCCGCGCCGGCTGGGCGTGGCCGCGCATCTGGGCGTGGTCACCGACCTGCCGAGCATCGGTGTCGCCAAGTCGAAACTGGTGGGCCGGTTCATCGAACCGGGTGCCGAGGCCGGCGCACATACGCCGCTGCTCGATGGCGATGAACCGTTGGGTTGGGTTCTGCGCAGCAAGCTGCGCTGCAAGCCGCTGTTCGTGGCCGGCGGCCATCGGGTCAGTGCCAATACCGCGCTGGACTGGGTGCAGCGCACGCTGCGTGGCTACCGGTTGCCGGAGCCGACCCGGCTGGCGGATCGGCTGGCCTCGCGACGGGACGGATAGCTGCGCCGGGCATCTCCCGGCGCGCCCGACATCCTCGATCAGCGATGCACGTGGCCGCGATGGCCCTGCGCATCCTCGCCGTGGTCGTGGCCTTCATGGCCCTCCTGTTCGCCACCCTTGGCCGGCGTGGGCTCGCCGCAGGCTTCGCCGCAGTGGTCGGCCTCGATCTGCAGCGTCACGTGCTCGATGCCGAAGTCATCGTGCAGGCGCCCGCCCAGCTCGCGCCGCAGCGCATCGGCATCGGTGCCGTCGCGCATCACGATGTGCGCGGTCAGCGCCGGCGTGCTGGAGGCCAGCGCCCACACGTGCAGGTCATGCACGTCCAGCACGGCAGCGTGTCCGGACAGGCTGTCGCGCACCTTGGCCACGTCCATGCCCTTGGGCACGCCTTCCAGCAGCACATTGATCGCCTCGCGCATCAGCACCCAGGTGCGCGGCAGCACCCACAGGCCGATCAGCACGGCCAGGATCGGGTCGATCGGCTTCCAGCCGGTGAACTGGATCAGCAACGCACCGGCGATCACCGCCACCGAGCCGAGCATGTCCGCCCACACTTCCAGGTAGGCGCCCTTCACGTTGAGGCTCTCGCCACTGCCGGCCTGCAGCAGGCGCATCGAGATCAGGTTGATGACCAGGCCCGCAGCCGCGATCACCAGCATGCCGGTGGAGGCAATCTCCTGCGGCTTGCTGAAGCGCCCTACAGCTTCCCACAGGATGTAGCCGGCAACCACGAACAGCATCGCGCCGTTGATCATCGCGCCCAGTGCTTCCAGGCGTGCATAGCCATAGGTGCGGCGCGCATCCGGCGGGCGCCGGCTCAGCCGCACCGCGATCAGCGCGATCATCAGCGCCAGTGCATCGGTGGCCATGTGCGCCGCATCGGACAACAGTGCCAGGCTGTTGGTCCAGAACGCGCCCACCACCTCGACGACGAGGAAGGTGGAGGTCAGGCCGAGCGCCCACCACAAGGGCTTCTCGTGGCGGATCTCGGACGGCAGGTGATCGTGGTCGTGGCCCATGGCAACAGCTCCTTTGCGATGCGGTGCAGGCTACGCCGTGCTGGCGGGGGAGACTATTACGGTGTTTATAACATTGCAGGCGTGCGGCACCGGTGCCGCCGGGCATGGCCCGG
>DQIG01000302.1:509-13050 GCA_003525885.1 Stenotrophomonas sp. | reverse complement strand
TGAGATACAGGAAGCGGCAGCCGGCGCAGTCCACCTGCAGGTCGTAGCGGCTTTGGCTGCTGCGCACGCGGGCCTTGGGGTCGATTGCCTGCGGCAGCCACGCGGACTGCTCGGTGAAGCGCGCGCTGTCGCCGTTGAAGGCCATCATGCCTTTGAAGTCGCCCAGGGCATCGTGCTTCGGGTACAGCGGAAACGCGCCCACGTACTGCACGCAGAGCTTGGGGGTGGGTTCGGCCAGGGTGTAGACGCGCGCTTCGCCATCCACGCCCGGGTCGTACCAGCCATCGAACCCTACTGGCTTGCCTTCGCCATCGGTGACCCGTGCGACGTTCAGGCCGGCGTTGAGCACGAAGTGGCCCTGCGCGGTGGCGGGCGAATTGGACAGGCACACATCGCCCTCTACGCGGCCGCTGGCGATATCTACGCGCACGCTGCCGGTGGTGAGCGGCGTGGCTGGCTGCGCGGGCAGGGCGGCCTGGCTGATGGCAGGGGCGAGCAATGCGGCGACAATGGCGGGCAGCAGGGCCTTGCAGGGGTTCATCGAGCCATCCTTGGGTGGATTGCGCTGACTATAGGGCCAACGCCGATGGGTGCGGAGTGCCTTCTGGTCACCCGGCCTTGTGGGGCTGGCGGAATGCCCTGGCGTGGTGCAGGCATAATGCCAACGGGACGAAAGGATGCCCGCGAACAGGAAGGACGCCTGCGCCATGACCGACTTGCCAACCCAGCTCACGACCGACTTCGATGCGCTGCTCGACCGCGGTGACATTACCGAGGCGCGGCGGCTGTTGGCCCCGCAGCTTGCACGTAGGTGTGCCGAAGCGTTGTTCCTCTCTTCTTCGATGCCTGCAAGGGAGGACGACGCACATGCCGAGGCGGACAGCTTCGCGACCCTCAAGCAGGCCGCAGAAAAGGGCTATTTACCGGCAATCCATGCGGTAGGGCTGTGCCTGCTGATGGGTGACGGCGTCGAGCAGGACGTCACGCGGGCGGCCGCGTATTTTGAGCGGGCATCGGAGGCCGGCTATCCGTCGGCCATGTACGAGTTTGGCTTGGCGTTGTTCCATGGCAAGGGTGTTGCCAGGGACGTGCCACGTGCGGTGTACCTGATTCGCGCTTCGGCGCAGGGTGGGAATGAGTACGCCAGGGAGTTTCTGCAGGCGCATTCATTGGACGTGGGCATGTAGGAGGTGGGGCGGCGGCAGGCGACGTTACACTGGCCACCTACCCCCGATGGATGCTCGCCCATGTTCAGTGGAAAAGTTGCGGTGGTCACCGGCTCCACCAGCGGTATCGGTCTTGGCATTGCCACCGCGCTGGCCCGGCAAGGGGCCGACATCGTGTTGAACGGCTTCGGCGATGCGGCGGAGATCGAACGCATTCGCACCGGATTGGAAGCCGAGTTCGGGGTGCGGGTGGCGTATGACGGCGCGGACCTGTCGCGGGGCGAGGCGGTGCGCGGAATGGTCGACAACGCCGTCGCGAAGATGGGCCGCATCGACATCCTGGTGAACAACGCGGGCATCCAGCACACCGCGTCGATCGAGGAGTTCCCGGTCGAGAAATGGGATGCGATCCTGGCGCTGAACCTGTCGGCGGTGTTCCATGCAACAGCAGCGGCCTTGCCGCACATGAAGCAGCTGGGCGCTGGCCGCATCATCAACATCGCATCGGTGCACGGGCTGGTGGGTTCGGTGAACAAGTCGGCCTATGTGGCGGCCAAGCATGGCGTGGTGGGCTTCACCAAGGTGACCGCGCTGGAGAATGCGGGCACTGGCATCACCGCCAATGCCATCTGCCCGGGCTGGGTGCGGACCGCGCTGGTCGAGCAGCAGATCACCGCGTTGGCGGAGAAGGACGGCACGGATCAGGAATCGGCCGCCCGCGCGCTACTGGCCGAAAAGCAGCCTTCGTTGCAGTTCGTGACGCCCGAGCAGCTGGGCGAAATGGTGGTGTTCCTGGCCTCGGATGCCGCTGCCCAGATCACCGGCACGGCGCTGCCGGTGGATGGGGGCTGGACGGCGCGCTAGCTGGCTGGCTGCGCCTTACGCTGCAGCATCGGCAGTGCCACCAGTGTGGCGAGAATGGTGAACAGCACCAGCGACGAGCCGACCGTACCGAAGCCCAGGCCGCCTTTTTCCAGCGGCTTGGTGAGCAGGTCGCCGAAGGTGGCGCCGAACGGGCGAGTGAGCACGAAGGCGATCCAGAACAGGATGACCCGGTTGATGCCCTTGATGCGGGTGGCCAGCGCGGTGAGCGCGATGAGGCTGCCGATCAGCAATGCACCGCCGGTGAAGCCGAGCCCGGAATCGTCGGCAAGGAAATCACCCAGCGCGGTGCCCAGCGTGTTGGAGAACAGCACGGCGGTCCAGTAGAAGCCTTCGGCGCGGCGCGATGCGATGTTGCTGACCGAGATCGACTTTTCCGATACCCGCCAGGCCAGCAGCACCAGCGCCAGGCAGCCGGCCAGCAGGCTGGCGCCAGTGGCGTAGCCCAGGCCAAGCGTGCGGTCGAGCAGGTCGGACATGGTGGTGCCTGCGGTGCTGGTGGCCAGCACCACCGACCAGAACAGCACCGGGTGGAAGCGTCGTGCCGACAACTGCATGCCCAGCAGGCCGGCGAAGATGGTCAGCAGGATGGCCGAGCTGGCCACGTAGCCCAGGTTGAGTGTCATCGACAGCAGGTCGCCGGCGGTCTCGCCGAGGGTGGTGGCGGCGATCTTCATCACCCAGAAGCCGAGGGTGACCGCCGCCACTTTGCTGTGCAGGGAATCTGCGTCTGAAGCACTCATCGAACGTCGCCTGGGGAGCCTGCCGGTGATGCTGTGGCGGGCGGCGTCGGAGCGCGGTCGGAACCGGGTTCGGCGAGGGTGAGCGTGGGGTTGGCGTTCAGCCGATAGCCGGTGCATCGCCCTTCCGACTGGATGTCCCATTTGTAGCAGAGAGCGCCTCAGGTTGGCGCGCGACCCCGAGGTCCTCCTCAGTCCAGGTTGAGCTGTGACAGAGTGTCTGCGGCCGGCTTGATCTCAACCCTTCGCATGCAACTGAAATCCGTGCCCTTGTACCAGAACGCGATGATGGAATCTGCCACTTGGGTGCCGAGCGTATTCCACTCCAGATCATTGGCAGCGTGATTGATCACCAACAGGCTGGGGTAGCGCGTGCGGACCGCAGAGAACGGTATGCAGCTGCCTGAAAGATCGAAGGAAACAGTAGCGGTAGGGGAGTTCTTGCCCATCACCACAGCCACGTTGTCGGCAGACAGCGTGGGCGCAATTGCGATCTGCCGTAAAGCTGTGTCACCCGGACGGGATGTCCCGGTGGTCACCGTTGACTGAGGAATCAGCGCCTGTAGATCGCGCCCATCGCTTGGTGACGCCAGAGCAATTCGCTCCGTGAATGACCAGAACGCCCGCTGTGCCTCCGGCGGGGCTACCGGCTCGGACGCCGCGACGCCGGAGGACAGCAGTGCAATCGAAACGGCCAGTGCGCTCGTGGAGAATGTCATCGTGTGATAGATCCGCAATGTCATCGCGAGTGTGCCTGACGGGTATGGTGCCAGCGCTGCGCCATACGCGCTTACCCTCTCGGCTTCGCAAACACATCCAGCCCTTTGCCAGTCTCCAGCAGCGACTTCAGGCTCGACAGCACGATCGGCCAGCCCTGGCGGATGCCGGTATCCATGCCACTGCCGGGTTCCAGTTCGTCGTGGGTGACGGTCAGCCGCACCATGTCCTGGTAGGGCACGATCTCGAAGGTCACCCGGCTGTAGGCAGCGGGATTGTCGGCCTGCGAGGCGGCGGCCCAGGTGATGACCAGCCGCGAGGGCGGGGTGCTTTCCACCACCTCGCCAACCAGCTCGACCGAGCGGCTTTCGTTGGCGCGCACGTGCTGCCAGCGCGAGCCGGGTTTCCAGTCCGAGACGTTCTCGTGGCCCCAGTAACGGCTGGCGATCTCGGGCCGGGTGATGGCCTCGAACACCTTCTGTGGGGTGGAGGCGATGTAGATCACGTGGATGAAGCGGGTGGACTCTGCGGACATCGTCATTCTCCTTCCAGTTCGCGTTTCAGGTCATGCAGCAGGCTCAGGCGCTGCTGCTCGAACTTGCGTACCCAGCGTTCGTAGACTTCGTGCAGGGGCACCGGGTTGATGAAGTGCAGCTTCTCGCGGCCGCGGCGCACGGTGCTGATCAGGTTCGCGTCTTCCAGCAGGCCCAGGTGCTGGGTGACCGATTGCCGGGCCATGTCCAGGTGCTCGCACAGCTGGCCGAGGGTCTGGCCGTTGTCTTCGCAGAGCAGGTCCAGCAGCGTCCGGCGCGTGGGGTCGGCCAGCGCCTTGAACACCTTGTCTGCGTCGCGCACGTGGTCTACCGCCATGGGGAAGTCTTCAATTCCAGTTGTCGATCCTGACGTCATGGGGGTTGGGCTGGCCCTTGCCGGTCTCCAGCAGTGCTTTCAGGCTCATCAGGAACACTGCCCACTTGGTGCTGCAGTGGGAGGTGAATTCGATGCGCTCCTTCCAGCCTTCATGGGTGAACAGGACGATGCAGTAGTCGCCTTCCTGCTTCAGCGCGAAGCGCACGTGGGTGCCGATCCATTCGGCAGGACCGGCGAGGAACTGCCAGAGCACGAGCTGGCCGGGAATGAGCTGTTCGAGCTTCATTTCCATGGCGCCGATCTCCTGGCCGTTGTTCGTGAAACGCGCCCTGACCGTGCCGCCGACCTCGCGGTCGCCATGGGTGTCTTCGGCCCACCATCGGGCCACGCCTTCGGGGGTGGCCAGGGCCTGGTACACCTGGCTTGCGGGGGCCTTGATGCCGACCCGATGTGCGATATCCACCATTGCAGGTTCCTCGCGATGGGCCGGCAGGCGCCGCCCTTGAGTGGACTATATGCAGGTAAATGCCTGCATGTCAAATCCGGTTCCCCGGCATACGAACGGGGGCGGGCCGGGCTATCGCTGCGCCGGTACAAACTGCTCGCGTACCGCCTTGGCCAGCAGGTCCGGCGGCAGCAGGCCCTGGTCGATGAGGAAGTTGTTGAATGCAAGGCGGTCGAAGCGGCTGCCCAGCGCGATCTCGGTTTCCATGCGCAGCTCGAGGATGCGGCTGTAGCCGTAGAAATAGGCGCCGGCCTGGCCCGGTGCGTTGAAGGTGTAGCGATCCAGCTCCTGCCGGATCATCGCTTCGGACAGGCCAACGTCGTCGCGCAGGATGCGCGCAGCGGCGGCGCGGTCGATCTGGCCCAGGTTGATCATCGGATCGAGCATGGCCCGTGCTGCACGCATCAGGCGGAACTGCAGGGCGATGAACTGGCCGTCGAGGGGTTCGTACGGAACCATCTCCGCTTCGGTGTACAGCGCCCAGCCTTCGATGTTGACGGAGTTGAACGCGAACAGGGTGCGTGCCAGCGAGACCCCCCGTTCGATTATCGCGGTGAACTGCAGCTCGTGGCCCGGCCGTCCCTCGTGGGCGGACATCGTCCAGCGGGCGGCATCGAAGTTGAAGTCGTCGTAGTGCAGTGTATTGCCGTCGGCGGTGGCCAGTGCGACGGGCAGGACAAACTGCCCCTGCTGCCCGGTGTTGCCGACCAGAGGGGCCGGCAGCAGGTGCGGGGCCTGCACCACGGCTGATTCGGCCGGCGTGCCAAGGCGGATGATCATCGGCCGGCGTGGCAGGTCGACGATGCGCTGGCTGCGGATGATGGGTTCGATGACTGCGATGGCCTGCTGATAGCGTGCGACCAGTTGCTCGTTGGGGATGGCGTGCGCCTTCAGGGCGTGGACTACCGCAATGTGATCGTACGGATTGGCGACCTGCAATCCATGTTCCTTGACCACCCTGGGCGCGAGCTGTTGCATGGCTGCGCGTGTTTCCATGAACTCCACCTGCGCGCGCCGCACCAGCAGCTGCGGATCGATGTCGATGCCGATCTGCCGGAGCTGGTTGGCATACAGCGCTGGCGGCAGCCGGGTGTCCACGCGCGCCTCGGGCAGCACCGTGGTCCGTACCCACAGGGCGTAGTCCTTCAACTGCGCTTCCATCAATGCCAGGCTGGCCTCGGCGCCCGGCTGCGGGTAGCGGACGAACAAGGCGCGGATGCCGGTGATGTAGGTGTCGATGTTGCCAAGGGCCTGCTCGACCTCTGCCTTGGACGGGCGAAGCAACGCGCGATCATTTGCGCGCTCGGCATAGCGGGCCTTGGCCAGTTCGGTGAACGGCGGCGTTGCGCCATCCTGCCCTACGTAGCGCTGCAGGCGTTGCACCGCGAATGCGCGGCGTTCGGGCGTGGCTTGTTCGGAGAGCAGGGTGCGCAGGCCGTTGAACATGATCTGCGGCGCGTCGCGCCAGGGCAATGACAGTTGCTCGTTGAGCTGGCTGCTGGCGATGGCCTCGTCGGCGGCTCGGATCATGATGTCCAGGTCCTGACCGATGTTCGGGTCCTGTTCGCTGGCCCGCCGTGCCTTCAGCTGGTCGCGGGCCTTCGTGCTGGCGGCGCGGAAGCGCGCCGGGAAACCGGGTTGAAGGTCGGTGATGAGGAGGTCGTAGCCGGGAATGCCCATGAACGACATGTCCTCGGGACCGAACGGCGCCTGCGCGTCGAGCAGGATCTGTGCGTACTGGTTGCTGCGTGCGACCCATGCGGCCGATGACGTGGGGCCCGGGTGCAGGTCGGCCGCTCGCAGTGGCGTGGCGAGGAGGATGCATGATGTCGAGAGGGTGAGCGCGATCACGAAAAGCGGGGAGCGGTTCATGGTGCGTCCTTGGCGGGTGGTTCGCCGCAGGTTCAGCGCCGGTCTTCGGGGTGAACAGCGCTGGAAGTCACGTGGACTTCCGACTGCTTCAGTCCGGTACAGGTGGCCGCGTTGGGTGGACGCTAGACTGGTTGAACCGGCCGACGCTCCCGGGCTGACGAAGGTTGGGCGCGTGGCATGACAGGAGTGGAACGCATGACTGAAACCGGAAAGGACACCTTGACCCTCCGCCGCGCCAGCGCGGCCGATGCCCCCGCCGTGTTGACGCTCTTCGACGAGGTGATCGAGTGGTTCGTGTCGATCGGCAATGTGCAGCAATGGGGCACTGAACCGTGGTCGACGATGCCGCGCCGGATCACCCAGGTGACCGATGCTTGTGCGCTGCCCGGTGCATGGGTGGCACAGAACGAGCAGGGCGACGTGCGCGCGTTCCTGGCACTGGGCGAATCGATGCCCTACGTGCCTGTGCCCGATGGGCCGGAGCTGTATGTGCGGGTACTGGTAGCCTCGCGTGATACGCGCGTGCGTGGCATTGGCCGCCGCCTGATGGCGTTTGCCGACGAGCAGGCGCGCGCTGCCGGTCTCGACCATCTGCGTGTGGACTGCTACGCCGGAGGCAACGGCGACCTGGTGCGCTTCTATGAATCCTGCGGCTACGCGCGCATCGCGCCGTTCAACGTGGACGGCTGGCCGGGCATGCTGCTGGGGCGACAACTCTGACGCGGCTGCGTCATTCCGTCGCAGCCTGCGTGCAGGAAACGCTACATCGGTTCGGCGCTAGAGTGGGGTCACCCCCTCCAGGAAGGAGCAGCGCATGTACTACAGCAGTGGCAACTACGAAGCCTTCGCGCGCCCGCGCAAACCCGCCGGTGTCGATGGCAAGCGCGCATGGTTCGTCGGTTCGGGTCTGGCCTCGCTGGCCGGCGCCGCGTTCCTGGTGCGCGACGGGCGCATGGCCGGTGAACGCATCACCATCCTTGAGCAGCAGCAGATTGCCGGCGGCGCGCTGGATGGCCTGAAGGTGCCAGAGAAGGGCTTCGTGATCCGTGGCGGCCGCGAGATGGAAGACCATTTCGAGTGCCTGTGGGACCTGTTCCGCTCGATTCCGTCGCTGGAGATCGAAGATGCCAGCGTGCTGGACGAATTCTACTGGCTGAACAAGGACGACCCGAACTATTCGCTGCAGCGTGCCACCATCAATCGTGGTGAGGATGCACACACCGATGGCCTGTTCACGCTGACCGAGCAGGCGCAGAAGGACATCGTCGCGCTGTTCCTGGCCACCCGGCAGGAGATGGAGAACAAGCGCATCAACGAAGTGCTGGGTCGCGACTTCCTGGACAGCAATTTCTGGCTGTACTGGCGCACCATGTTCGCGTTCGAGGAGTGGCATTCGGCGCTGGAGATGAAGCTGTACCTGCATCGATTCATCCATCACATTGGCGGCCTGCCGGACTTCTCGGCGTTGAAGTTCACGAAGTACAACCAGTACGAATCGCTGGTGCTGCCCCTGGTGAAGTGGCTGCAGGACCGGGGCGTGGTGTTCCAGTACGGCACCGAAGTGACCGACGTCGACTTCGATCTGCAGCCGGGCCGCAAGCAGGCCACGCGCATCCACTGGATACGTGACGGGGTGGCGGGTGGCGTGGATCTGGGCGCGGAGGATCTGCTGTTCATGACCATCGGTTCGCTGACCGAGAACTCGGACAACGGAGATCACCACACCGCGGCACGATTGAATGAAGGCCCGGCGCCGGCCTGGGACCTGTAGCGCCGTATCGCGGCGAAGGATGAGGCCTTTGGCCGCCCGGATGTGTTCGGCGCGCATATCCCGCAGACCAAGTGGGAATCGGCGACAGTGACCACGCTGGATGCACGCATTCCGGCCTACATCCAGAAGATCGCCAAGCGTGACCCGTTCAGTGGCAGGGTGGTGACCGGTGGCATCGTCAGCGTGCGTGACTCGCGCTGGCTGATGAGCTGGACGGTGAACCGCCAGCCGCATTTCAAGAACCAGCCCAGGGACCAGATCGTGGTCTGGGTGTATTCGCTGTTTGTGGATACGCCGGGCGACTACGTGAAAAAGCCGATGCAGGAGTGCACCGGCGAGGAGATCACCCGCGAGTGGCTTTACCACCTGGGCGTGCCGGTGGAAGAGATTGATGAGCTGGCCGCGACCGGTGCGAAGACGGTGCCGGTGATGATGCCGTACATCACGGCGTTCTTCATGCCTCGCCAGGCCGGTGATCGCCCGGACGTGGTGCCGGACGGTGCGGTGAACTTCGCCTTCATCGGCCAGTTTGCCGAATCGAAGCAGCGCGACTGCATCTTCACCACCGAGTATTCGGTGCGCACGCCGATGGAGGCGGTGTACACCCTGCTGGAGATCGAGCGCGGCGTACCGGAGGTGTTCAATTCCACGTATGACGTGCGCTCGCTGCTGGCCGCCACCGGTCGCCTGCGCGATGGCAAGGAGCTGGATATTCCCGGGCCCGCGTTCCTGCGCAACCTGCTGATGAACAAGCTGGACCAGACCCAGATCGGTGGCCTGCTGCGCGAGTTCAAGCTGGTGCAGGAGGACTGAGCGGGACATCGGTAGCGCCGGGCCACGCCCGGCGGCTTGCGCTGCATGGGCCGCTTCGCTCGCCGGGCACGGCCCGGCGCTACCGAACCGCTACGCCGTCGGTCGAACGGCTCAGATGTTCCCAGGCGTCGATGCTGCCTGCCATCGACGCCAGCTTCGCCCGCACCAGCTGCAGTGCATCACTGCCCAGCAGCAGGTGGCTGGGAGGAGCGACGCTGTCGATGACCTGCAGCATGGCCCGCGCAGCCTTCACCGGATCACCGAGCTGATGCCCACTCTTCGCCTCACGGGCGCTGCGGATGGGATCGAACAGCGCGTCATAGTCGTCAATGCTGCGCGGTGCCCGCGCCATCGAGCGGCCTGCCCAGTCGGTGCGGAAGGAACCCGGCGCGACGGCCGTGACGTGGATACCAAAAGGGGCGACTTCCTTGCCAAGCACTTCACTGATGCCCTCCAGCGCGAACTTGCTGCCGCAGTACCAGGCGATGCCCGGCATCGTGATGAAACCGCCCATGGAGGTGATGTTGAGGATGTGGCCGCGACGCCGCGCGCGCATGTGCGGCAGCACGGCCTTGATCAGCGCGGCCGGACCGAACACGTTCACCTCGAACTGCTGCCGCAGCTCGGCGAGCGTGGATTCCTCGAGGATGCCTTCGTGGCCGTAACCGGCGTTGTTGACCAGCACGTCGATGCTGCCGATGTTCGCTTCGATATCGGCGACGAGTGCATCAATGGCGGCGGTATCGGCTACGTCCAGCAGGCGGCCGAATGCGCGGCCTGGCGCCTGCGCTTCGAATGCCTGGCGGGCGGTTTCGCTGCGCACGGTGCCGACGACGCGGTGCCCGGACAGCAGTGCCTGCTGGGCAAGGGCGCGGCCGAAGCCGCTGCTGACACCGGTGATGAGGAGAAGGCGGGAAGGGGTCATGAGGGGGCGTTCGTGATGGGCAGGGCTTGCACGTTAGTGCTTGAACGGCCAGGGCCACAGGCCTAGGATTCGGCCATTCTTGCCTATTCCTCTGGGGTACCTATGCCGGTGGTCGATTCCCTGCAACGGCAGGTGCAGGCGCGCACCGTAGGCCTGCTGAAGACGCTGGCGGTGGAGGAGGGCTATACGCTCACGCCGTTGCCCGGGGTGCGCTTGCTGCGATCCGACCGGCCCCTGGCGCGCACGCCGGTGTTGTACGACCCCGGCATCGTGATCGTCTGCCAGGGCGTGAAGCGTGGCTATCTGGGCGGGCAGGTCTACCAGTACGACGCACAGCACTACCTGGCGGTTTCGGTGCCGGTGCCGTTCACCATGGAAACCGATGCATCGGCAGAGGCGCCGCTGCTGGCGATCTACCTGCACCTGGATCTGCAGCTGGCGGCGGATCTGCTGATCGAGCTGGGTGAACAGGCAGGCACCTCGGAGACACCGGCGCAGAGCATGATGTCCAGCCCGATGCAGGCGCCGATGCAGGCCACGGTGCTGCGCCTGCTGGAAGCACTGGCTGAACCGTTGGAGGCTGCCGTGCTCGGCCCGGCGTTGGTGCGCGAGGTGTACTTCCGCGTGCTGACCGGTGCGCAGGGGGGCGCAATGCGCGAGGCGCTGGCCATGCGCGGGCGCTTCGGCCGCATCGGCCGGGTGCTGCGCACGATCCATGCGGGATATGCCACCGCCCTGGACGTGGGGCAACTGGCCACCGAAGCGGGCATGAGCGTGGCGACCCTCCACGACCACTTCCGCGCGATTACCGGCACGTCGCCGATGCAGTACGTGAAGTCGACCCGCCTGCACCAGGCGCGGCTGCTGATGCTGCGGCAGGGGATGACCGCCGAAGCGGCAGCGCTGGCGGTGGGATATGCCAGCCCGTCCCAGTTCAACCGCGAGTTCAAGCGCCTGTTCGCGCTGCCGCCTGCGGCTGAGGTCGCTCGGATGCGGCGCGGTTTCGCGCTGCCACCGCCGCCAGCCGATGCGGTGTACGTGTCTTCGCATTGAGTGGCGGCCGAGGGTCCACCCTGTTTTTCCGGCAAGCCGACCAGCGGCCGGCTCTACTACGGGTTCAGCAGCCGACCAGCCGGTCCGCACCGATGCCGTTGCGGTGCTGGCTGCGGTATTCGGTCGGGCTCGCATCAGCCTGGCTGCGGAAATGGCGGCGGAACGATTCCTGCGAACCAAAGCCTGCCTGCTCAGCGATCCACTGCAGCGGTCGGTCAGTGGTTTCCAGCAGCTCGCGCGCGAAAGCCACCCGCTCGCGGATCAGCCAGTCGATCGGCGACAGGCCGGTGGCTTCCAGGAACTGCCGCTGCAGGGTGCGTTGGCTGAGCGCGGCCTGCTCGGCGAGGCTGCCCAGTGAATGTGGCTCGCGCAGGTTGCGGCGCATCCATTCCATCAGCTTTGCCAAGCGCGTGGGCTCGCCATGGGGAATGGCGCGGCTGACGCGCTGGCTGCGTTCGGCATCACGCCATGGCGCCAGTACCAGCCGTTCGGCCACCAGGTTGGCCACGCGCGCGCCGTAATCCTTGCGCACCATGTGCAGCATCATGTCCATGCCGGTGGCCGAGCCGGCCGAGGTGATGATGCTGCCGGTATCCACATACAGGGCATCCTCGCGCACATCGATGCGCGGGAACTCGCGCGCCAGTGCTTCGGTGAGACGCCAGTGGGTGGTGGCCTGGCGGCCATCAAGCAGCCCGGCCCAGGCCAGCACGAACGCACCGGAGCAGATCGAGGCGATGCGCGCGCCGCGTGCGTGGGCACGGTTGAGCGCATCGAGCAGTGCCTGCGGCGGGCGCTCGCTGGGTTCGCGCCAACCGGGGATGACGATGATGTCGGCGTCATCAACAGTGCTGAGATCGTAGGGCAGCTGCACCTGCGCATTGCCGAGCATGCGCAGTGCGCCGGGCTCGCCTGCGCACAGCTGGGTGCGGTACCAGGCCACGCCCAGCTCGGGCCTTATCGGCGCGAACAGGCCCACCGCGCAGCCGAATTCGAACAGCCCCTGGCCGTGGCAGGCGACGATGGCAACGAGCGGCGCAGTGGGGTCGGCGGATGGGCTGGGCATGGCTTGATGCTACGGGGGCGGTGCGTGGCGCTGCGTGGTGCGCGGGCATGAGGTGATGCTCGCGGGGCATGTAGAGCCGAGCCATGCTCGGCTCAATGCTGGCAGAAGTAGATGTACTTGATGCCGTCACGAAGAGCAGCCGAGCGTGGGCTCGGCTCTAC
>DQIG01000302.1:0-358 GCA_003525885.1 Stenotrophomonas sp. | reverse complement strand
GCGTGGGCTCGGCTCTACAGAATGCAGGGCACCGGTGCTGCGGCCTAACGTCATTACCAGCGGTCATGTGGGTGGCCGGATATGACGGTTGGGTGACGTGATCCCGCCTGTCGCGGCAGGTGAACAGGCCCTTGAATGGAAGCGTGTTTCCGGCCCACCCCCACGAGCCCCCATGCCTGCCGCCCACACTCCTGTCCTGAGCACTCTCGCTGTTCTGATCACAGCCATCCTCGCCGCCACACCCAGCCATGCGGCTGAAGCCGATGCAGATCCCGCTGCCACCGCCGCGGCGGCCAACGTGGCAGCGTCCACGCTGGATGCCGTGGTCGTCACCGGTTCGCGCACCAGCACGCGCACG
>DQIG01000423.1:2460-4694 GCA_003525885.1 Stenotrophomonas sp. | reverse complement strand
CACAGCTACACCGGCAACCCGCTGGCCTGCGCGGCGGCGCTGGCGACCCTGGACATCTTCCGCGACGACGATGTGATCGCCCGCAACCGGGGCATCGCCTCGGTGATGGGGACGCTGGCGGCGCCGTTTACCGACCATCCGCACGTGGCCGACGTGCGCCAGGCCGGCATGGTGGTGGCCATCGAGCTGTCGCGCGACGGCAACAAGCGCACGCCGTTCGACCCGGGCCTGCGACTGGGCCTGCACGCCTACAAGGCCGCACTCAAGCGCGGCGTGGTGCTGCGCCCGCTGGGCGACGTGCTGTACTGGATGCCACCCTACTGCGTGGACGACGAACAACTGGAGCTGCTGGCACATACCACGCTGGCGGCCATCGACGAGGCGATTGCATGCGCGTGACCCGCTGCCCCATCGACCTGGCGCTGCACAGCGGCCAGACCCTGACCCTGCCGGAAGACACCGCCAACCACCTGGTGCGGGTGATGCGCCTGCGCGAGGGGGACACCTGCGTGCTGTTCAACGGCGACGGCCACGACTACAGCGCGACGCTGACCGTGGCTGGCAAGCGCGAGGTCCAGGTCCGTATCGACGCGGTGGAGGCCGTCGGCAACGAATCGCCGCTGGCGATCACCCTGCTGCAGGGCATCGCCCGCGGCGAGAAGATGGACCTGATCCTGCAGAAGGCCACCGAGCTGGGGGTGGCGGCGATCATTCCGGTCAACGCCGAACGCACCGAAGTGAAGCTGGATGCGGCACGGGCCGAGAAGCGCGTGGCGCACTGGAACAACGTGGTGGCGTCGGCCTGCGGCCAGTCCGGGCGTGCGCGCATTCCGCAGGTGGGGTCTCCGCTGTCGCTGGCGCAGGCTGCGGCGGCGCTGCCGGCGCAGACGCTGCGGCTGACCCTGGACCCTCAGGGCGCGCATCGCCTGTCGACGCTGGACGCCGCTCCAGCGGGCGGCATCGTGATCGCGATCGGCCCGGAAGGAGGCTGGTCACCGCGCGACCGCGACCAACTGGCAGCGGCGGGGTTCCAGGGACTGCAGCTGGGCCCGCGGATCCTGCGCACGGAAACGGCCGGGCTGGCCGCGATCGCGGCGTTGCAGGCGCGGTTGGGCGATCTTGGTTAAGGCTGGTTCGTGGCAGTGCCGGCCGCTGGCCGGCATCCACGGGATCATGAGGTTGCCGGCCAGCGGCCGGCACTACCGGGAACCCGACCGGCGGATTGCCGATCAGGCCGCCAGCGAATCCAGTGCTGCTTCCAGCGCGTCCAGGTTCGGAAGCAGCGCGCTCTGCTCACCCAGCAGCACGCGCATGTGCACGATCTGCGGCAGGGTTTCTTCGGAGGCGTCGGCGAGCAGGCCATCGCGTGGCACCGAGATCAGCTGCGGAAAGTTCTGCGTCAACAGCGCGTAGTACGGGCGCTGCGCGTTGCCGCTGAGGGACTTCAGCACCACCACCTTGTTGTGGCCGGCCACCGTCTCTTCGCCCAGCCCCGAAAGGCGTGCGAACGAGACCAGCGGCACCTGCCAGCCGTGCCAGCCGATTTCGCCAACCAGCCAGCGCGGCGCATCGGAAACCGGCTGCACCGGCACGCGCGACATCATTTCGGCCACGGTGGCATTGGGCAGCAGTACGCGCTCGTTGCCGGCCTGGATCAGGACGCCGCGGATTTCGTCATTGCTGGCGTAGCTCATGGTGCCTCTCCGTTGTCGTCCTGCTCACCCCAGCGCGCGGCAATTGCCTGCGCCAGTTCCTGCGGTTCACCGGCCACCATGCCAGCAGCAACCACGGCGGTGGCCGCAGCCGGGTCATAGCAACCCTCGCCCACCTGCCCGGCCACCCATGCACCGGCGGCCGCCAGGTCCAGCGCCGGGCCGACGTGAGCCAGATCGGCGCCGCTGAGCAGCACCAGCGCGGTGTGTTCGGCCGGTAGTGAAGCGAGCGAAATACCATCGGCATCGCTCTGGAAATGCAGGCCATCGCTGGCCGCGCGCACGCCGATATCATCGGCCAGCACGTGAACCTCGCCCGGCACGGCGCGCTGTCCGGCCTCGGCCAGTTGCACCGGCAACGGCGAAACGCGCGACATCTGCTTGACCAGGTTGCCGTAGCGACCACCATCCAGGCGCATGTGCACCAGGACGGGCACGCTCAACGACGCAGGCAGTGCGCCGAGCAGGCGACGCAACGCATCCGGGCCACCGATGCCTGCCAGCACCAGCAGCGATGCGGCG
>DQIG01000423.1:2102-2310 GCA_003525885.1 Stenotrophomonas sp. | reverse complement strand
CAGCACCAGCAGCGATGCGGCGCGTGCACCGGCTGGGGCAGCGGCATCCAGATCGACCAGGCTCAAATGATCGGTATCGAAGGAGGGCTGCGGCGCGACGACCGGCGCCACCGCTTCTGCCGGTGCCGGCGCTTCGATCGATTCCTCGACCAGCGACCAGGCGGTGTGATCGAAGGAGATCGGCGGTGCCGCAGGCGCCGCCGGTTCG
>DQIG01000423.1:1467-1945 GCA_003525885.1 Stenotrophomonas sp. | reverse complement strand
CCGCCGGTTCGGCCCGCACTTGCGGCGGCGAAGGCGGATCCAGTGGTTCGGGCACGACCGGCTGCAATGCCGCCAGGGCCTGCTCCAGTGCGATCGGTTCGTGCAGGTGTGCCGGCGGCGAATACAGGCCATCGGCCGGAACGTCATCGGCCCAGCTCAGCGCCTGCTCCAGGTGCGGCTGCAGCGCTTCTTCCTGCGGTACCGGCGCGGGTGCCGGATGACCGGGCTCCAGCTGCAGGCTGGGCTCTTCTTCGGCGCCCGGCGGCAACACCTGCTGGTGGCCGTGCAGCTTGGCGGCCAGATGGCGCCCCCAACGCTGCGCCTCCCAGCCGTCGCGGCGCGCGGCCAGCTCAGCCTCATCGAACACCAGGGTCAGCCCCGGTGCCGAGAGCACGGCTTCCAACCGTTCAAGTGCGTCCTCGATGGCGGCTTCCAGCGCGATCACCACGAACTGCGGATCCGCGGCCTGCAGGACCTG
>DQIG01000423.1:0-1317 GCA_003525885.1 Stenotrophomonas sp. | reverse complement strand
GATCCGCGGCCTGCAGGACCTGTGGCTCCAGGCCATTCGGATCATCTTCCAGGACCAGCTGCACATCTGCATGCGACAGCGCCTCGCGCAGGCGTTCACGCGCTGCACCGGGGCGGGCCAGCAGGGCGACGGCCGGGGCCGGATGGGTTTCACTCACGGACACGGGCGATCCCCAGCAGGTCGTACACGTTACGCATCAGGTCCAGTTCCTGGTACGGCTTGCCCAGATAACGCTGGACACCGATCTCGAAGGCACGCTGCCGGTGCTTGTCACCGCTGCGCGAGGTGATCATCACGATCGGCACATCCTTGTAGCGCGGATCGGCACGCATCGCGGTGGCCAGCTCGTAGCCATCCATGCGCGGCATCTNNGCCGCAGACCGCCTGAAGGGCCGTTTGGACGGCCCCGGGGAAATTCTGAACAAGTTCTAATACAAGACATCACTGAAGTCATCTTCCGCACGTCCGCTGGCATCGCTGGTGAAATGCCTGATCAGTTCCAGCAGTTGCTCGTCCTGGTAAGGCTTGCCCATGTAATGGTTGACCCCGACTTCCATCGCGCGCTCGCGGTGCTTGGCGCCGGTGCGGGAAGTGATCATGATGATGGGCTTGCTGCGTGTGGACTCGTTGTCGCGCAGGTGGCGCACCAGGGTATAGCCATCCATGCGCGGCATCTCGATATCCAGCAGCATCAGGTCCGGTACGCGCTCTTCCAGCCGCTCGAGTGCTTCCACGCCATCGCGGGCGACACTGACTTCGAAGTTGTGGCGTTCGAGGATGCGACCGGTCACCTTGCGCATGGTCAGCGAGTCATCGACCACCATCACCAGCGGCACCTGACGCTCATCGCGCGGCGCATTGGCCAGCACCGGTGCCGTCGGATTGGCCAGGAAGCGGCGCACCAGCGGTGCGACGTCCAGGATCACCACCACGCGGCCATCGCCGGTGATGGTGGCGCCGTAGATGCCCGGTACCGATGCGATCTGCAGGCCGACCGGCTTGACCACGATTTCGCGGTTGCCCAGCACCTGGTCGATCGCCACGGCAGCGCGCAGGTCACCGGCGCGGACCAGCAGCAGCGGCACCTGGTCCTGGCCATCGGCACGCGCCGGGGCCTGCCCGACCAGGCTGCCGAGGTCATACAGCGGATAGTCTTCGCCGCTGTAGCGGTAGCTGCTGTCGGCGGCCTCGAAACGTTCGCGCGACAGGCGGCCGATACCACTGACCGAGGCCACCGGCACGGCGAAGGTGGTTTCGCCGATCTGCACGAACACCGCCTGGGTGACGGCCAGCGTCTGCGGCAGGCGCAGGGTGAAG
>DQIG01000080.1 GCA_003525885.1 Stenotrophomonas sp. | reverse complement strand
GTTCAGCAGGTAGGGGGCGCCGCGCAGGTCGTCGCTGTGCACGATCATTTCCGGGTCGTGCAGCACCGGCAGCGCGAACGCCGGCGCCGGCTTGTCGATCAGTGCCGACGGCAGTACGTCGCGCTGCGGATCGCCCGATTTCATCACCCCATAGATCATCAGCCCGAGCAGGCCGAAGAAGAACAGCACGCCGATCACGATGGCTACCGGCGGCAGCGGGCGGGAGGGGCGCGGGGCGGGGGACTCGGACATGGGAACTCCTACGGACGACGGAAACGGCGGTCGGCGGCGGTGATGAATCCGCCCAGGGCCATCAGCAGCGCGCCCAGCCAGATCCAGCGCACGAACGGCTTGATGTGCACCCGCACCGCCCATGCATTGTTGCCCAGCGGCTCGCCCAATGCCACGTAGACATCGCCGTCGAAGCGTGCATCGATGCCGGCCTCGGTCATCACCTGGCCACCGCTGGCGTACTGGCGCTTCTCCGGATGCAGCAGGGCCAGCTCGCGGCCGTCGCGGAACACGCGCAGGTGGCCGCGGTCGGCGATGAAGTTGGGGCCTTCGCGATGGTCCACGCCCTCGAAGCGCACTTCGTGGCGACCGACCACCAGCTGCTGGCCCGGCGCCAGCGCCACTTCGCGCTGCACGTTCAGCGCCTCCACCAGCAGCGCGCCAGCCAGGAACACGGCGATGCCGGCGTGGGCGACGATCATGCCGAGCATTTCGGCGGTGAAGCGGCCATTGCCGCGCAGGCGCTGCCAGACGAAGCGTGCGGTGCCGAGCGCGACCCAGGCCGCAGCGGCCACGCCGATACCGGCCTTCCAGCCGTTCTGCGGTGCCTTCCACCAGGCCAGCGCGCCCAGCAGCAGTGCCAGGCCCAGCCACGGAGCCAGCAACGCGAACGCGCGCGACGGCTGGTCACGCTGCCATTTCACCAGCGGGCCGAACGGCAGCAGCAGGATCATCGGCGCCATCAGCAGCAGGAACAGGCTGCCGAAGTAGGGCGGGCCGACCGAGATCTTGCCCAGCGACAGCGCGTCGGCCAGCAGCGGGTACAGCGTGCCGAGCAGCACCATCGCGCAGGCCGTGGCCAGCAGCAGGTTGTTGGCCAGCAGCAGGGTCTCGCGCGAGGTGGCGGTGAAGCCACGGCGTGGGTCATCGGCGTCCACGCTCAGCTGGCTGGCGCGCAGGGCGTACAGCAGCAGGCTGCCGCCGACCAGCACCGACAGGAACACCAGGATGAACAGGCCGCGCGAGGGATCGGCGGCGAACGAATGCACGCTGGTCAGCACGCCGGAGCGCACCAGGAATGTGCCCAGCAGCGACAGCGCGAAGGCGGCAATCGCCAGCAACAGCGTCCAGCTGCCGAAGGTACCGCGCTTTTCGGTGACGGCCTGCGAGTGGATCAGTGCCGCACCGACCAGCCATGGCATGAAGCTGGCATTCTCCACCGGGTCCCAGAACCACCAGCCGCCCCAGCCCAGCTCGTAATAGGCCCACCAGCTGCCCAGCGCGATGCCCAGGGTCAAAAAGCCCCAGGCGACGTTGGTCCACGGCCGCGTCCAGCGCAGCCAGCGTGCATCGACGCGGCCTTCCAGCAGCGCCGCTACCGCGAACGCGAACGGCACCGCGAAGCCGACATAGCCCAGGTACAGCATCGGCGGGTGGATGATCAGACCCGGGTCCTGCAGCAGCGGATTGAGGTCGCGGCCTTCCAGCGGCGCCGGGTTCAGGCGCAGGAACGGATTGGAGGTGAAGATCAGGAAGGCGAGGAAGCCGACGCTGACGATACCCATCACCGCCAGCACGCGCGCCTGCACCGGTGCCGGCAGGTGCCGCGAGAACAGCGCCACCGCGCCGGTCCATAGGGCCAGCACCAGCGCCCACATCAGCAGCGAGCCCTCGTGGGCCCCCCACACCGCCGAGTAGCGGTAGATCATCGGCAGCAGCGAATTGGAGTTCTCGGCCACGTAGCGCACCGAGAAATCCTGCTGCACGAACGCGGCGGTCAGCACCGCGAACGCGCCGGCGACCAGCAGCAGCTGCGCGAAGGCGGCGGGTCGCGCCACCGCCATCCATGCCGTGTTGTTGCGCTGCGCACCGACCAGCGGCAGGCCCGCCTGCAGCAGCGAGGCCAGCAACGCGCACAACAGCAGGATCTGACCCAGTTCGGGCAGCACTCAGCGCACCTCGGGTGCCGTCACTGGCACGTCGTGCTTGCGATGGGCGTCGCCCATCTTGTCGGCCACTTCCTTCGGCACGTACTTTTCATCGTGCTTGGCCAGCACTTCGTCGGCGACGAAGGTGCCGTCCTGCAGGCGGCCGCTGGCGACCACCGCGGTGCCTTCGGCGAACATGTCCGGCAGGATCCGCGACGTGGTCACCGCCAGTTGCGCGTCGCCGTCGGTCACTTCAAAACGTGCCTCCAGCGAGCCGACCGGACGGTTGAAGGAACCTTTCACCACCATGCCGCCGAGGCGGAAGCGCGACTGCGCATCGACATCGCCGCGCAGGACTTCCGACGGGGTGTACAGGTAGGCGATGTTGCGCTCCAGCGCCATCGCCACCAGCGCGGTGGCCAGGCCGGAGGCGAGCAGGGCCAGCAGCACCCAGGCCAGGCGGCGACGCTGTACCGGGGTCATCGTTCCAGCTCCGTCGACAGCGGCGAGGCTGCGTCGTGCCTGCCGGCTCGGGTCTGCTGCCGCTGCTGGCGGGCCAGTGCCAGCCGGCGTGCCACGCGCAGGCGCAGCCACGAACCGATGGCATCGGCGCTGAGCACCAGCACGAACACGGCGTAGGCACCGATCACATAGGGCAGGTGGGTCATGGCTGGGCCTCCCGGGCCGGGCGTTCGGCGTCGACGCGACCACCGACCCAGGCCTTGCCGGCCTCGCGGTCGAGATTGTCGGCGCGGGCCTTGGCCAGCACCGAACCGGCGAACCAGAACTTGGTGCCGATCACCATCCACCACAGCGGCGCGATCATCGCGCTGCTGATCGCCGATTCACCGAACACGTTGATCGACTGGCGCTGGTGCAGGCCGCCCCACCAGTCCACCGAGTAGCGGATCACCGGCAGCAGGCTGACGCCGACGATGGCCAGCAGGCCGGCCGCACGCGCGGCGCTGCGGCGGTCCTCGATCGCGTGGTACAGGCCGATCACGCCCAGGTACAGGAACAGCAGTACCAGTTCGCTGGTCATGCGCGGGTCCCAGTCCCACCAGGTGCCCCAGGTGCCCTTGCCCCAGATGCTGCCGGTCAGCAGCGTGATCAGGGTGAAACCGGCACCCATCGGTGCGCAGGCCATGGCCAGGATCTCGCAGACCTTGATCCGCCAGATCAGCGCGATGGCGGCATACAGCGCCATCAGCGCGAACACGAACAGGCTCATCCAGGCACTGGGCACGTGGATGTAGAGGATGCGGAAGCTGTCCAGCTGCTTGGCTTCCGGCGGCACCACCAGCAGCGCCTGCCACATGCCGACCAGCAGCACCGGCACCGCCGCGAGGTAGAACACCCGCGACCAGCGGGCAGCGAAACGGTCGAACGTGGGAGGCGAACCGAGTTGGTGGAACCAGCGGACAATCGGATTCATGCGTGGCGGCTATCCAGCAGGGGTGGATTGGCTCTCAGCTCGGTCAACTCAGAGAAATACGTATTGCAGCGGCGGTGGCCAGCGGCGCCAGCACCAGCGCGACCAGCAGGCCGGCGCCCAGCATCAGCAGCGCACCGACCGGATCCTGTCCGCGTCCGGCCGCCGCCAGGCTGCCTGCGCCGAATACCAGCACCGGCACGTACAGCGGCAACGACAGCAGCGCCACGAGAATACCAGAGCGTCGGATGCCAACGGTCAGTGCGGCGACCACGCCTCCGATCAGGCTCAGCAACGGCGTTCCCAGCAGCAACGATGCCAGCAACATCGGCAGCTGGTCATGCGGCAGATGCAGCATTTCGGCGAGCAGCGGGCTGACCACGATCAGCGGCAGCGCAGTGGTCGCCCAATGCAGCAGCACGCGCACCAGCACCAGCCAGGCCAACGGCACCGGCGCCAGCAGCCATTGTTCCAGCGAGCCATCTTCGGCGTCGGAACGGAACAGCGAATCCAGCGACAGCTGTCCCGCCAGCAGCACGGCCAGCCACAACACCGCGCCCGCGGTGGCGGCCAGCAGTTGTGGTTCGCGGCCCTGGGCCAGCGCGAACAGCACCACCACCAGCACCGCGAACAGCAGCGGCTGCAATGCGTCGCCGCGGCGGCGCCAGAGCAGGCGCAGGTCGCGCTTGAGCAGGGCGCCTGCGGTCTGCCACAGGCCCGGTTCGGTGCCCGGCGCGATCATGCGGCACCGCCGAGGTCGAGCTGGCGGGTACGCACCGGCGGTGCGGCATAGGCGCCGTGGGTGGTGACCAGCGCAGCGCCACCGGCGCGCAGGTGCGCCGAGATCATCCGGTTGACCAGGGTGATGCCCTCCAGGTCGAGGTTGGCATAGGGTTCGTCGAGCAGCCACAGCGGCGCCGGCGACAGCCAGATGCGCGCCAGTGCCAGCCGCCGCTTCTGTCCGGCCGACAGGTGCCGTACCAGGGTGTCCTCATAGCCGGCCAGGCCGACGATGGCCAGCGCGTTGCCGGGCATCTGGCGCGCACGGCGGCCGTGCAGGCCACACAGGAAATGCAGGTTTTCCAGCGTGCCGAGGTCCGGCTTCAGGGCCGGCAGGTGGCTGAGATAGGCGACATAGCGCGCGCGCTCGGCATTGCTGGCCGGCTTGCCGTCGATCCGTACCTGGCCGGAACCGGGCCGGGCCAGGCCGGCCAGCACGCGCAGCAGGGTGGTCTTGCCGGCGCCATTGCCGCCCTGCACCAGCAGGGCTTCGCCGGCGTCCACATGGAAGTCCAGCGGGCCGAACACCGGCTCGTCATTGCGGGAGAAGCTCAGGCCGCTGGCGGCCAGCAATGCAGGGGTGTTCAAGGGGCAGGGGTCTTCATGCCGGAGTGCGGCGGCAATTGTAGCGGTGAATGCGTAGGGTAGTGCCGGCCGCTGGCCGGCAATTTCACCATCTGCCAGCTGAGGTTGCCGGCCAGCGGCCGGCACTACCGAAGCAGGGATTGCGTAAACTCAGGGGTCCGTCTCCCCATACTCCCCAGGCCGATGCAACCCAACACCAAGCTGCCCAAGGTCGGTACCACGATCTTCACCGTGATGTCCCAGCTCGCCGCCGAACACGGCGCGGTCAACCTGGGCCAGGGTTTCCCGGACTTTTCCGCGCCGCAGCGCCTGATCGACGAGACCGCCAGGGCGATGGCCGCCGGTTTGAACCAGTACCCGCCGATGACCGGCGTGGCGCCGTTGCGCCAGGCGATCGCGCAGAAGGCGCTGGACTGCTATGGCGCGCAGGTCGATGCGGACAGCGAGATCACCGTCACCAGCGGCGGCACCGAGGCGATCTTCAATGCCATCCACGCCGTGGTGCGTGCCGGCGAGGAAGTGATCGTGCTCGACCCGGCGTATGACTGCTATGAGCCGGCGATCGACCTGGCCGGCGCCAGGGCCGTGCATGTGTCGCTCGATCCGCAGACGTTCGCGGTCGACTGGGACCGTGTGCGTGCAGCGATCACCCCGCGCACCCGCATGCTGATCGTCAACACCCCGCACAATCCGTCCGGCGCGATGTTGTCGGCGCAGGACATGCAGGCACTGGCCGAGGTGCTGCGCGGCACGCAGATCTACCTGATCTCCGATGAGGTGTACGAACACATCATCTACGACGGCCGTCGCCATGAATCGGCGCTGCGCTACCCGGAACTGCGCGAGCGGACGTTCGTCATCTCCAGCTTCGGCAAGACCTACCACTGCACGGGCTGGAAGATCGGTTATGCGATCGCCCCGCCGGCGCTGACCGCCGAGTTCCGCAAGGTGCACCAGTACAACACCTTCACCAGCTTCGGTCCGGCGCAGTATGGCTTCGCCGCGATGATCCGCGACGAGCCCGAACACCACCTGGAGCTGGGTGCGTTCTACCAGGCCAAGCGCGA
>DQIG01000081.1:11645-11912 GCA_003525885.1 Stenotrophomonas sp. | reverse complement strand
AGGTGCCAACCTGGGTTGGCACACCCCGGCCACAGGGTTCTTACATGCTGAAGCTGCTGCCGCAGCCGCAGGTGGTCTTCGCGTTCGGGTTGCGGATCACGAACTGGGCACCGGTCAGGCTCTCGGTGTAGTCCACTTCGGCGCCCATCAGGTACTGCAGGCTCAGCGGGTCGACCAGCAGGGTCACCCCGCTGGTCTGTACCGCCAGGTCATCCTCGGCACGGTTCTCGTCGAACTCGAACCCATACTGGAAGCCCGAACAGCCGC
>DQIG01000081.1:10415-11492 GCA_003525885.1 Stenotrophomonas sp. | reverse complement strand
TACTGGAAGCCCGAACAGCCGCCTCCCTCGATGTACACACGCAGGGCCAGGTCGGGGTTGCCCTCTTCCTGGATCAGGGATTTGACCTTGGCGGCCGCCGACTCGGTGAAGTTCAGCGGGCGCTCCAGCGATTGGTAATCGGGCGCGGCAACCGGGGTGGCGCCGGGCAGGGAGACTAGCGTGCTCATGGTGTCAGCATGGGGGTGCCAACGATGGCTTTCAAGCCATCGCCTCGGCCAGCTTGCGGCGCGCGGCGGTATCGCCCTTGCCATCATTGGTGTCGTCGCCTTCCGGCGCCGGCAGGGCCGCCATCGGGGCGCTGGCATGGATCAGGCGGCCGTTCAGCTGGGCGCCCGCATTCATCTCCACCACCTGGTAATGGACGTTGCCATTGACCCGTGCACTGGGGGTCAGCTCGACCTTCTCGGTGGCGTGTACGTCGCCGTCCAGGCGGCCGCTGATGACCACCACCTGGGCTCGGATCTCACCCTCGATCACGCCGTGCTCGGCGACCGTCAGGGTCGCGCCACTGGCGCCTTCGGTGGCAATCACCTTGCCGTGGATGCGGCCTTCCACATACAGGCCACCACTGAATTCCACATCACCGCGGATCACCACCTGGTTGCCGATCAGGGCATCCACCACCAACTGGCCTTCACGGTTGGATTTGCTGCTTCCGAACATCTGCCTACTCCCCTTTGCTGGCCGGCGCGCCGGCCTGTTTCCAGTCGAATACCTGGGTGGTACCCCCCGTACCACTCCCCAATGTCACCCGCACGCGTTGCGGGGTGAAGTCAGCCGGCAGCATCACGCTGCCGGTGATCTGCTGGAAGTACCGGAACGAGTAGTCCTGTCCCGGCACCTTGCTGCGCTGGTGCAGATCATCCCAGCTGATCGTGGCCAGCTTGCCGTTCTTCACGCCTTCCACGGTGAAGCGCATCTGCCCCTGGCTGATGGCACCGCGGTTGAGGTTCTGGGTCAGCACGGCGGTGTACTGCCACGTGCCGGCCGCCTCCGGGCTGAACTCGATCGAATGGGTGTTCAGGCCCTTGCGCTGGCTGGTCGAGCCGACCAGCC
>DQIG01000081.1:8942-10258 GCA_003525885.1 Stenotrophomonas sp. | reverse complement strand
TCGAGCCGACCAGCCGCTCGTAGAAGGCGACGTCGGCACGCAGGCCGGCGATTTCCTCATCGCGCTCGGCCAGCGAGGATTGCACCTCGGTATTGGCAGCGCGGCTGATGCGGTCGGAGGCTTCCAGCGTGGCCTGCTTCTGGCGCAGTTCGGTCAGCTGCGCCTGCAGCGTCCCGGCACGCTTCTCGGCGGCCTGCAGGCGCTGGCCCTGGGCATCGCGCGGCGTGGCCATCCAGCAGCCACCGAGCACCGCCAGCACCAGGCTGAGCAGCCAGACGCCGCCGATCACCAGCAGGCGGCGACGGTCGGCAGGCGGTTGCGGCGCGCCGGGCAGGCGGACCTGCACGCGCATGGGAGGACGGTTGGTCATGGGTGGTTTCCGGGGTATCGCGAGGGCGACACCGGTACGGCCCCTGTGGCAAACGACGGGCTAGTGTATGACAGGACGGGTGGGTTTCCTGCGCAGTGGCTGGCCATGGTCTGTGGCGTTCAGGCACGCCATCGTCGATAGTGTGGCCCCCTGCACAGTTCCGTCGCCGGAGCACCGCCATGACCGAAGCCCACCTGTTCGTGATCGGCATCCTGCTGGCCTGGCTGGCCGGCATCCGCGTCTACCTCACCGTGTTCGGCGTCGGCCTGGCCGGCCTGCTCGGCTGGGTCGACCTGCCGCCCGCCCTGCAGGCCACCGAATCCTGGTGGGTGCTGGGCACGTCGGCGGCGCTGGCCGTCGCCGAGTTCTTCGCCGACAAGATCCCCGGCGTGGACTCGGTCTGGGACCTGGTGCAGACGCTCGCGCGCGTACCCGCCGGCGCATTCCTCGCGGCGGCCACGCTGTCGCCGGATGGTCAGCTGGGCACCGGTGCGCTTGCTGCCGGTGCCGGCGTCGCCCTGGCCAGCCATGGCCTGAAGGCCGGTACCCGCGCCCTGCTCAACACCTCGCCGGAACCGGCCAGCAACTGGGTCGCCTCTGCGGCCGAAGACACCGTGGTGATCGGTGGATTGGCACTGGCACTGGCGCACCCGTGGATCGCCCTGATCGTGGTGCTGGCCTGCAGCCTGGCCGGCGCACTGCTGGTGTGGCTGGTCTGGCGCGCACTGTGGAAGGGCGTGCGCTGGCTGGCGCGCGGTGCATCGGCAGCACCGCCGGGGCACACCGGTACCGGCTGAGCGCCGGGCTTGTCGCATAATGGACGCGATCACCAGGAGCACCGATGGCCGTAAACGAATCCCCCGCGGGCGCCCGCCCGGGACGCGCTGAAACCCCTCCGGCCGACCATTGGCAACGCTGGACCGCCGAGGCGGCAGCCCCTGTCGCG
>DQIG01000081.1:2612-8788 GCA_003525885.1 Stenotrophomonas sp. | reverse complement strand
CAGCCCCTGTCGCGGCTGCACCGATGGTTGCGCCCCCGTCGCCCGTCGCGGCCGATGCGCCTGCGCCGGCCAACAGCGCGCCGCCGCCGCTGCCCGGCCCCACTGCACTGGCCGAAGCCGGCAACAATGACCTGGCCCCGCCACCATCGGACTCGCCCTACCGCGTGCTGATCGTTGAAGACGATCGTGCGCAGGCCCTGTTCGCGCAGAGCGTGCTGCACGGCGCCGGCATGCAGGCGATCGTGCACAGCGATGCCGATGCTGCGCTGCAGGCGATCAAGGAACACCGCCCCGACCTGATCCTGATGGACCTGCACCTGCCCGGGCTGGACGGCATGCGCCTGACCGCGCTGATCCGCCAGCAGCCCGGCCTGCAGCTGCTGCCGATCGTGTTCCTCAGTGGCGATCCGGATCCGGAGCGCCAGTTCGAGGTGCTCGACAGCGGCGCCGACGACTACCTGAGCAAGCCGATCCGGCCGCGCCACCTGATCGCGGCGGTGGCCAACCGCATCCGCCGCGCTCGTGCCCAGGCCGCGACCCTGCCCGGTGCCTCCGGCGCGCCGGCCACCAGCAATCCGGAAACCGGCCTGCCGACGCGCCACCACGTACTGCAGCAGCTCAACACCGCACTCGCCCACCGTGATCAGGGCGGCGTGCTCTTCATCGAAGTGGCCAGCGCGCTGGGCCTGCGCGAGCGCTATGGCTATGCCGCGTTTGAAAGGCTGATGGTGCAGGCCGGGCAGCGCCTGGCCGAAGCCGGCCATCCGCACCTGTTGGCACGCCTGAACGACAACAGCTTCCTGCTGCTGGCCCGCAACGCCGACGAGGATGCCCTCGAAGGCATCGCCGCCGCCCTGCGCGAGCAGCTGTCGGCACGCGCCTTCGTGATCCGCGACGACGAATCCGTGCACCTGCGCGGCGTGGTCGGCTATGCGCCGCTGTCGCCGGGCTTCGAGGATGCCAACAGTGCGCTGGAAGCCGTCGAGCGCACCACCCTGCAGGCACGCCTGCTCAGCGCCGGCGTGGCCGGCCATGTGCACCGCCAGGCGGTCACCGAACAGGAACACCTGGCGCTGCTGGAAGGCCAGCTGGAACTGGCCTACCAGCCGATCGTCGCCGTCGCCGGTGGCAACACCGCGCAGTACCAGCTGCTGCTGCGCCTGCGCCAGTCCGATGGCACGGTTCTGGCGGCCGGCCAGGTCATCCCGGCTGCGGAAGCAGCGGGCCGCATTGCCGACCTCGACCAGCAGGTAATGGACCACGCGCTGGGCCTGCTGGATCTGTACCGGCACGCGACGCAGCCGCTGAACCTGTTCGTTTCGCAGTCGCTGCGCACCCTGCAGCGCGATGCCTTCGCCGACTGGCTGCTGGAATCGCTGCAGCAGCGCGAGCTGCCCGGCAGTGCGCTGGTGATCGACGTCCGCCTGCCCGACGCACTGATCCACACCGTCCCGCTGCAGCAGTTCTGCCAGCGCATGGCCGGTGCCGGGGTGCGCTTCTGCCTGAGCCAGTTCGAACCCAGCGGCGAGGCCGATGCACTGCTGACCCAGCTGCCGCTGTCGTTCGTGCGCATGGCTGCGCGCTTCTCCAGCAGCCATGCCAATCCGGCCACGCGCGAGGAACTGCGCAAAGCGATCGAACAGGCCCATGCCGCCGGGCTGCAGATCATCGGCCAGCAGATCGAGGATCCGCAGGCTGCAGCGGCGATGTGGGTCGGCGGCGTCGACTACATCCAGGGCAACATGGTGCAATCGGCCGGCAGCGACCTGAACTTCGACTTCCACAACGCGGTGCTCTGACGTGCCGCTGTGGGCCGTGCTGCTGGTTGCCCTTGCCGCGGCCGCCATCGCGCTGATGGTGTTGGGCCTGCGGCTGCGCAAGCGCAACCATGCGCTGGCGCAGCTGCAGCGCACGCACGGCGCGCTGGCCGCCGAACGCGACCAGTTGCGCCGTACCACCGAACGCCAGGGCCAGCTGGAGCAACAGCTGCTGCAGGCCAAGCAGGCCGCCGAGGCGGCCGTGCTGGCCAAGGGCGAGTTCCTGGCCACGATGAGCCACGAGATCCGCACCCCGCTCAACGGCATCCTGCCGATGCTGGAGCTGATCGCGCGCGGGCCACTGGGCGAAGACCAGCGGCAGATGCTGGCAACCGCCTCGGCCAGCTCGCAGCAGCTGCTGCGTATCGTCGACGACATCCTCGACTACTCCCGGCTGGAAGCACAGGCGCTGGAACTGGAAATCACCAGCTTCAACCTGCGCGATCTGCTCGATGGCGTGGTGCAGCTGATGCAACGCGCCGCCGACTCCAAGGGCCTGGTCCTGGGCCTGCAACTGGATCCATCGGTGCGCCTGCCGGTGCGCGGCGACCCGGTGCGCCTGCGCCAGGTGCTGAGCAACCTGCTGGCCAACGCAATCAAGTTCACCGCCCGCGGCCAGGTGCAGCTGCGCGTGCTGCGGCTGGGCGAAGGTGCCGCGCAGCACCAGCTGCGCTTCGAGGTCATCGATACCGGCATCGGCATCGACGACACGCTGCAGGCGCGCCTGTTCCAGTCCTTCAGCCAGGCCGACGCATCAACCACCCGCATCTACGGCGGCACCGGCCTGGGCCTGGCCATCTGCAAGCGCATCATCGACCTGATGCACGGGCATATCGGCGTGCAGTCCACGCCCGGCCAGGGCGCTACGTTCTGGTTCGAGATTCCGCTGCTGAAGGTCCCTGGCGACCTGCCCGCGATGGCGCGCGCGCCGGCACCGCTGCTGCTGTTCAGTGCCGATGCAACACTGCAGGCACGCATCGAGCGCATCGCCGCCCACCATGGGCTGCAGGTGCAGGTGCTGGCGCAACTGGACAGCGTGGTGGAGCGCCTGCGCGCTCCCGCGCGGCCCGGACAACCGGCTCCGGCATGGCTGCTGGTCGATGCACGCGCGCGCCGCAACGGCGAGGCCACGCTGCAGCTGGCACTGGGTGAACGCGGTGACGACGATGCACTGCAGGTGCTGTGGCTGCAGGATGATGCGCTTGCGCAACGCCCGCGCCAGCGCCAGCTGCCCTCGCACTTCGACGACGCAGCCCTGCATGCACTGCTGGCTGTACCGGTCGCCCCTGCCCGCCCCGCTGCGCTGCTGGCCAGCGCGGACAACGAACAACCGGCTGCCACGCTGCCGCCGCTGCATCTGCGCGTGCTGCTGGTGGAAGACAACACGGTCAACCGGATGGTGGCCGAGCACCTGCTGCGGGTGTTCCAGTGCGAAGTGCGCAACGCCGCCGATGGCGAGCAGGCACTGGCCGCCCTCCGCGAAGGCGGCCTGGACATCGTGCTGATGGATTGCCAGATGCCGGTGCTGGACGGCTACGCCGCCACGCGCCACTGGCGCGCCGAAGAAGCGGAAACCGGGCGTGCGCGACTGCCGATCATCGCGATGACCGCCAATGCCATGGCCGGCGACCGCGAGCGATGCCTGCAGGCCGGCATGGACGATTACCTGTCCAAGCCGATCGCGCGCACCACGCTGCATGCGCTGCTGCAGCGTTGGGGTGGCGGTAAAGCTGCACCACCTGCACAGCCTTCTGTAGGGCATGGCCCGGTGCTGCAAGGCATGGATGGCCAAGCGACACCCAAACCGGTGCTCGACCGCACTGTGCTGGATGAACTGCACGCGGTGATCGGCGACGCTGCCACCCAGATCGTTGCGGTCTTTCTTGAAGATGCGCCGGTGATGGTCCAGCAGTTGCAACTGGCCGCGCAGAACGGCGATGAACCGCGCATGCAGGCCGTTGCGCACAGCCTGAAATCATCGAGCGCAAACGTGGGGGCGTTGTCGCTGTCGGCGATCGCGCAGCGGATCGAGCACGAAGCCCGTAGTGGCAGCCTGCAGCGCCCCGCGGTGGCGGTGGCGCTGCTGGTTGCGGAATTCGCCCGGGCACGCGTTGCACTGACGGGCTACCTGGCACAGCATCGCGCCGGCCAGGGCGGCTGACTCACTCTTCCAGCTTGCTCAGCAGGTACTTCGGCTCGCCGATGCGCTCGATCAGGTCGAGCTGGGTTTCCAGCCAGTCGATGTGGTCTTCTTCCGAGTCAAGGATCTTCACGAACAGCTGGCGGCTGACGTAGTCACCAACCGAATCGGAATAGGCCACGGCCTCGCGCAGGGTGACCACGCCATCGCGTTCCAGCGACAGGTCGCATTGCAGGATCTCGGTCGGGTTCTCGCCGATGCGCAGCTTGCCCAGCGCCTGGAAGTTCGGCAGGCCTTCAAGGAACAGGATGCGGTCGGCGAGCATGTCGGCATGCTTCATCTCGTCGATCGATTCCTTGTACTCGTGTTCGGCCAGTTCCTTGATGCCCCAGTTCTTCAGCATCTTGGCGTGCAGGAAGTACTGGTTGATCGCGGTCAGCTCGTTGTAGAGGACCTTGTTGAGGAATTCGATGACCTTGGTGTCGCCCTTCATGGGGGTGCTCCTGCACGCTGAAAACGCAGGCACTTTAACGCCTTGCGTGCGGTCGTGAAGGAACGCGAATCGTGCGCATTGGCCTGCGCGGCTGCACGTGAAGGATGCGAAAGCGCGGCGTCAACGCGCCGCGAAAGAGACGATCAGGCGACCTGGGCCAGGCCCAATACCGGCAGCGGCAGATCGTGGGTCGCGCGTGCCTTGGCCAGCAGGTCGCCGGCCATGTCCAGGCAGGAACCGCAGGTGGCACCACAACCGGTACGCATGGTCAGTTCGGCCACCGTGCTGACGCCATTGCTGGCGGCTTCGCGGATCTGGTGGTCGGTGACTCCGTTGCAGATGCAGACGTACACAGGCGTGAACCGGGCTGACAGGCCAAGAGTGGCCTGTTGGCTATTCCAATGGAAACGAGAATGGTTGTCAATCAGAGACCTGAACCATTCTCGATACGGTTCAGAGTACGATCGAATACAACAGGGCCAGCACCGGCGTACTGAAGAAGATGGTCAGCCAGTGCAGGCCACCGCCTGCCGCCCTCAGGCGCAGCAGGTAGTCCGCCAGATACAGGGCACCGGCACAGTTCGCCAGGGTCAGGACCATGCCCAGCCCAAGCGGGATCGTTGCGCTGCCGCCGAACACCACCAAGCCCAACGCCATCCAGGGCAGGCTGGCCAGGCGGACAGCCAAGCCCTGCTGGAGAGACCCGGCGGGGACGCGTTGTGACGGATCGACCCGCGGCCTGCGCGGCCTCCCCATCAAACCGCCCCCGGCTCACCCTTGGCCTTGCGCGGCCAGTAGCCACCACGCTTGGGTGTGCGCTTGCGGGGCCTGTCGTGGCCTGCCGCGTGGCCCGGCATCCAGGCCTCCGCAGCGCTCTTGGGCATGGCGGTGACGCCCTGCCCGGCCACCCCACGCGCCAACGGCGCCAGATGTCGCAGAGCGCGCGCATAGACGCCACGCTTGAACATCACCACGTGCTCCACCGGGTACCAGAAGTCCACCCAGCGCCAGTGGTCGAACTCGGGCGAATCGGTATGGTCCAGCTGCACATGCGATTCGTCGCCGGTCAGGCGCAGCAGGAACCAGACCTGCTTCTGGCCGATGCAGACCTGCCGCTCATTGCGGCGGATGGCCCGCGCCGGCAGCTTGTAGCGCAGCCAGCCGGGCGTCGCCCCGAGCACTTCCACGTGCTCAGGCAGCAGGCCGGTCTCTTCCTGCAGTTCACGATACATGGCCTCGACAGGCGTCTCGTCGGTGTTCATGCCACCCTGCGGGAACTGCCAGCCGTCCCGGCGCACGCGTCGTGCCCAGAACACCTGGCCGTCCTGCCGCATCAGCACGATGCCGACGTTCGGTCGATAGCCGTCCGGATCGATCACGATGCGGACTCCTAAGAAAATCTACTGGTCGGGACTATCCCATGCCCTCTGTCGGCCCACAAGCACGACACAAAAGTGTTGACAGGGTCGATACACATCCGCAGAATAGCGGGCTCACCAAGGCTATGTAGCTCAGCCGGTTAGAGCACAGCACTCATAATGCTGGGGTCGGTGGTTCGAGTCCACCCATAGCCACCACACTGAAAATCAAGTTGTTTTTCAGTGTGAAAAGTGAGAAAATAGTTGCACGTTTTGCCCCGTCGCCAAGCGGTAAGGCACCTGACTCTGACTCAGGCATTCGGTGGTTCGAATCCATCCGGGGCAGCCAAACAAAAAAGAAAAAAGCC
>DQIG01000081.1:0-2427 GCA_003525885.1 Stenotrophomonas sp. | reverse complement strand
GGCTTTTTTCTTTTTTGTTTGGTCACGCATCCCACCTGATCCCCGCGCCTGTCGGCGCACCCCCTTGAACATCAAGGGGGCTCTCCTCCAGAAGGCATTGCAGGCCCGGATCCTTTTCCGCAGGAACGGCTCTGACCCCACTCTTCTGACATGTGGAACCGCGGGTAGTGCCGGCCGCTGGCCGGCAACCTCGAAATGCGCACCCCCAGAACGACAAAAGCCCGGCCGAAGCCGGGCTTTTGCTTTTCCATCCAGCGGGCTCCCGAAGGAGCCCAACCAGGCGCGGTAAATCAGCGCTTGGAGAACTGGGTGGCGCGGCGGGCCTTGTGCAGACCGACCTTCTTACGCTCGACTTCACGGGCGTCACGGGTCATGAAGCCAGCCTTGCGCAGCTCGGACTTCAGGGTTTCGTCGTACTCGACCAGAGCACGGGCGATGCCCAGACGGATCGCACCGGCCTGGCCGGTGGTGCCGCCGCCAGCGGCGGTGACCAGGATGTCGAAGCTTTCGGTGTTCTTGGTCAGCTCGAGCGGCTGGCGCACGATCATGCGCGCGGTCTCACGACCGAAGAACTCGTCCAGCGGACGACCGTTGACGGTGATGTTGCCCGAACCCTTGCGCAGGAACACGCGAGCGGTGGAGGACTTGCGGCGGCCAGTGCCGTAGTTTTGAGTGATAGCCATGATTAGATATCCAGAACCTGCGGCTGCTGTGCGGCGTGCGGATGCTCAGTGCCGGCGTAGACCTTGAGCTTGCGGTACATCTGGCGACCCAGCGGGCCCTTCGGCAGCATGCCCTTGACGGCGATCTCGATCACGCGCTCCGGGTGGCGCTCCAGCGCCTGGGCCAGGGACTCGGTCTTCAGGTTGCCGATGTAACCGGTGAAACGGTGATACATCTTGTCCTGCAGCTTCTTGCCGGTGACGGCAATCTTTTCTGCATTGATGACGACCAGGTAGTCGCCGGTATCAACGTGGGGGGTGTAGACCGGCTTGTGCTTGCCGCGCAGACGGCGGGCCAGCTCGGTGGCGAGACGGCCCAGGGTCTTGCCCTCGGCGTCGACGAGGTACCAGTCGCGCTGGACGGTCTCGTTCTTGGCAGTGAAAGTGCTCATGAAGAACTCTAGGTTAGGTCGGGCTCATTGCGGCGAACGACTCGCCGGAACTCTGCCACGCGTTGTGAAAGGTGAAGCGTAAGAGGCGGGATTGTACGCAGGTCAAGCCCCCGGTGCAAGCTGACCCTGCCCCGGGTTGGCAGGGGGGCGGAGCCGGGCGAGAATCGAGGGGTCTTCCGCCCCACCGCGTACCGCCATGACCGTGCTCCGCCAGACCACACCGCTGGACCACCTGCTGACCGAGGCGCAGCGCGCCCTGGACACGGTGTTCGGCAACCCTCCGGCGGCCCGCCCCTACCCGGCGGCTGAGACCGACGAGCCGGGCATGGACAGCGCCGAACGCCGCCACGCGGCCGGCCTGATGCGGATCAACCACGTCGGCGAAGTCTGCGCACAGGGCCTGTATTTCGGCCAGGCCGCCGTGGCGCGCGACCCTGCCACGCGTGAGCACCTGCTGGAAGCGGCCCAGGAAGAGACCGACCACCTGGCCTGGTGCGCGACCCGGCTGGGCGAACTGGACAGCCGGCCCAGCCTGTTCAATCCACTGTGGTACGCCGGCAGCTACACCATCGGCACCCTGGCCGGGCTGCGCGGCGACGGCTGGAACCTGGGCTTCGTGGTCGAAACCGAACGCCAGGTGGAAGCCCATCTGGACGAGCACCTGGTCGATCTGCCAGCTGGCGACCTGCGCAGCCGCGCGGTCATCCAGGTGATGAAGGAAGACGAAGCCCGCCACGCGGAGCACGCCGAACAGGCTGGCGCACGCCGCCTGCCATTCCCGATCCCGGGCGCGATGGCGCTGGCCTCCAAGGTGATGAAGACCATCGCCTACCGGCTGTGACCACGCGGTAGTGCCGGCCGCTGGCCGGCAACCACGCAGGCACCGCAGAAGACCAGGAGGTTGCCGGCCAGCGGCCGGCACTACCGATTAATTGGGCGAGACCAGCTTCAGGCCGATCACGCCGGCCACGATCAGGCCCACGCAGGCCAGGCGGGCCGGCGACGCACTGTCGTTGAACAGGTAGATGCCGAGCACGGCCACGCCCATGGCGCCGATGCCGGTCCAGATCGCATAGGCAGTGCCGACCGGGATGCTCTTCATCGCCTGGCTCATCAGGTACAGGCTGATGAGGGCAGATACCACCGTGGCAACGGTGGGCAGGGGCTTGCTGAAGCCTTCGGAGTACTTCATTCCGAGGGCGAAACCAATCTCGAACAGGCCGGCCAGCAGCAGGTAGATCCAGGGCATGGGTGGGGGCTCCTTACCTTTTTTGAAAAAAACGAAACGGCCCGGTGTTTTCACACCGGGCCGT